>JACZSY010000317.1 GCA_022573975.1 SAR324 cluster bacterium
CAAAGTCGCTTCAGACATGGCCTTGACCTGGTGCCCATGCAAAAACGGAAACGCTCCTTGCACCTCTGCCCGCAATGACCTTAGCATCCTTGCCAGGTCCATTGGTTGCCTCCATTAATGGCAATTGCTCACCTTTAATGAAGCACCAATGGGCCTTTACGAAAAGTGTCGGGAACTGAGACCGAGTGGAGGGATGACTTCTCCCATTATCAAAGTTGAAAAAACTTCGCTTTTTTCCCTTATCAAGGTTTTTTCAAAACCGTAACCAGGACATTGCTCCCTCGAATCAGGTTTTTCGGTTTGGGTTGAAAATCCCCAGGTAAATAAAAATGGACCAAATTAAGAAAAACAGGAAGGAAGGTCAAACATTTCATGGCTCCTGGGGGCGTGGATTTGGCGGGGGGCCGTCCCCGCTTCGCCGTTCAATATGATACACTTGTAATTTCTGGCAATATCTCGTTCAATTCTCAATGATGTATCACCGTTTTTTCCCCACACCCATTGACAGGCCATGAGCGCATCCGAAACCGAGCACCGCATGATTCACCTGTTTGGCGGCCAGGACTCCCGCCCCCATGGCGGCAAATCCGTCCTGGGTGAAAAAGGGTGGAGGCTGGCCAGCATGAGCGCCCTGGGCGCGCCGGTGCCGCCGGGGCTGATTCTTCCCGCCCATTATACCGGCGAGGCCGCCAAAAACGGAGGACGGCTCCCCGATTCGGTGCGGCGGGCCCTGCGCGAAGCGTTGTCCCAACTGGAGGAAATCACCGGCCGCCGGTTCGGGGACGAGTCGCGGCCGCTCCGCCTCTCCGTGCGCTCCAGCCCGCCCCGCCCCGTTCCGTTCAGCATCGGCACCGTGCTCAATCTGGGCGTCACCGAAAAAATCGCCCAATCCATGGAGCAAGCCACCAAGCAAGTCACCGAGCAAGCCACCGTGAACGACACCGTGAACGACACCGGCGGCGGCGCCAAGGACAGCGCAAAAGACAGCGCAAAAGACAGCGCAAAAGACAGCACCGTGGGGTGGGATGCCTACCGCCGGCTGATCGAAGGCTATGGGGTTCAAGTGCTGGGACTGAACGGCGGGGGGTTCGAGGCCGTGTGGAACGAGACGATGGCATCCGAAGGCGTGGAGGGAGCGCATGAGTTGGGCCTGGAGGCCTTGCGCTCGCTGGCGCTGGGGTACCGGGAGGTGGTGGTGGCCGAAGGGGAAACCCCCTGGCCGGAAGATCCCATGGAACAGCTCTACGAAACCGTCGCCGCGGCCTATGGCGCCTGGAATGCCGAGGAGGCCCAAAACTGGCGCATCGACCATGGATTGGAGCACCTCCCCGGAACCGGATTGGTGCTGCAAACCATGGCCGGAGGCACCGGCCAGGGGCACGGTGTTTCGAAACACGGTGGTTCGAAACACGGTGATTCGAAAAACAGTGGCGCGGGACGCCTGATCACCAGGGTGCCCGCCACGGGCGAGAAAAAACCCCATGGCAATTTCCTCTCCCATGCGCTCGGGCCGGACCTCTCCGCCGGCATCCGCATCACCGGTCACATCACCGAAATGGAACAAGCGGCCCCCGAGGCCTATGCCGAATTGCTGGAATGGGGGAACCGCCTGGAAGGGCATTTCCAGGATGCCATGGACATTCAGTTCACCGTCGAAAATGGAACCCTGGCCATCCTTTCCGCGCGGCCCTCCCAGCGCACGGCGAAGGCCAGCCTGAAAATCGCGCTGGCCCTGGTGGAAGAAGAAATCTGCGACACGCGGCAGGGACTGATCCGGGTCGATCCGGCGGTGATCGACGAGTCCATGCATCCGATCCTGGACAAGGCCGAGGCCGGCCAGCCGATCGCCAAGGGCCTCCCCGCCTCCCCAGGCTCCGCGGTGGGCCATGCGATCTTTTTCGCCGAGCAAGCCGTGGAACTGGCGGCCCAGGGCGTCAGAACCATCCTCATCCGCAACGAAACCACCCCCGAGGACATCGACGGGTTGAAGGTGGCCGAGGGCATCATCACCGCCCACGGCGGATTGACCTCCCACGCCGCGGTGGTGGCCAGGGGCATGGGAAAATGCTGCATCGTCGGCGTCGGGGCGATCTCGATCGACTATCTGGTCAACGAAATGACCGTTGGAGACCACCAGATCAAGCGCATGGACTGGATCAGCATGGACGGCGCCAGCGGGGAAATTTTCGCCGCCGAATTGCCCCAGATTCAGCCCACGCTGGAAGGTGGAATCGCAACCGTGCTCGGCTGGGCCGACGCGGTGCGGCGGCTTGGGGTCTACGCCAACGCCGACACCGCCGAGGACGCCAGGCACGCGCTGGAACAGGGCGCCGGCGGAATCGGGCTGTGCCGCACCGAGCACATGTTCTTCGAGATCGACCGCATTCCGCTGTTCCGCAAGATGATCCTGGCGCTGGACCAGATCGGCCGGGCCGCGGCCCTGGCCGAATTGCTGCCTTTGCAGCGCAAGGATTTCATGGACATTTTCCGGGTGATGGAAGACCGGCCCGTGACCATCCGCCTGCTCGACCCGCCGCTCAACGAATACCTGCCCAAAGGCATCCGCTCACAAACCCGGATGGCCCGCGCCATGGGGATTCCGGTGGAAACGATTCAACGGCGCACCGAGGCCCTCAGCGAAACCAACCCGATGATGGGACATCGCGGCTGCCGGCTGGCCATCACCTATCCCGAAATATACAACATGCAGGTGCGGGCCATCGTCGAGGCCGCCTGCATCGTCAAAAAGGAGGGTGTTCAGGTCAACCCGGAAATCATGGTGCCCTTGATCAGCACCAGCAAGGAGTTGAGCCTGATCCGCAAGGACATCGAGCGGCTGGTGACCCAGGTGACCGGCGAATTGGGGGAGACCATCGCCTTCAGGATCGGCACCATGCTGGAAACCCCGCGGGCGGCGCTCTCGGCCAGGAGTATCGCCCGGCTGGCGGACTTTTTTTCCTTCGGCACCAACGACCTCACCCAAATGAGCTATGGCTTTTCGCGCGACGACGCGGGGATGTTCCTGCCGGTCTACCTGGAAAAGGGCATCCTCGACAAAGACCCGTTCATGGAATTCGATCAGGAGGGAACCGGACGGCTGGTGGAAATGGCGGTGAAGGAAGGACGGGAGGCCAACCCCGATCTCAAGCTGGGCGTCTGCGGAGAGCACGGAGGGGATCCCCGATCGGTGAAATTCTTTCACCAGGTGGGGCTGGATTATGTGAGTTGCTCGCCCTTCCGCGTTCCCGTGGCCCGGCTGGCGGCGGGACAAGCCGCGGTCGAAGCCCAGGCGGACTGAGATGATCGAGCTGATGCAACTGCTCTGGTATTTTCTGGCCGCCCAGCCGCCCACGCTGTTGGCCGAACTGCTCTCCTGGCATCTGCTGGCCCTGTTGGCGTCCCTGGGGCTGTTGTCCGCCTTCGGCATTCATTTCCTGATGGGCCATGTGGGCGGGTTCTACCGGCGCGGGGAGCGGATCGCCCGTTGGGTTTCCCTCCCCTCGCTGCTGATGTGGCTGATTTCCGTCCAGTTGCTGCTGGGGGCCTACCTGTTGGGGGTCCATGGGTCGCGGCTGGTGAGCATCAACCAGACCGACCCGGTGGTCAACACCCTGGGCGCGCATCTGCTGGAACCCGCATTCGCGAATCCAGCCCTGGCCGAAGCCTCGCGGGGAGCGATTTCGAAACGGGATTTGAAGGCCGCCTTCAAGGCTTCCACTGAAAACCGGTACCGGGAAGCGCTGGCCAAATATATCCTCACGCCGGAAAAACTGACCGCAATCCCACGGGCGGGCGGCGGGAAGGGAAACCGGCAACCATCCCCGCTGGGCCAACGCATCCTGGTGCAGGTCGGAATGCGGTGGATCACCGCCCCGCACGAAACATGGTGGACGCCATTGAATCCCGGCGGCGCGGAAAAAGAAAAAACCGGAAAGCCTGGGGCGAAAACCGATCCGGAGAGCGTTTTTTTCCTGCCCGTTTTCCTGGGCGGATTGCTGGGCGATCTGGCGGACGATGAGCAACTTTCCCGGGCAAATTGGGAACACGTGGCCGGCACCCGATTCGTGGAGGGATACCTTCAACCGGTGATGAAGGAATACCTGGCCTATTTCGCCATCGCCCTGGCCCTGGCGGTGCTGCTGATCGATATGCTGTTTTTCCTGGCGCTGGGGCGCATCAAGCGCATTGGCCTGTCCAGGCCGGAAAAAGCCGCCCAGCCGCTTCCGCTCACGACGGACGAATCCACCGGGAAACCCATCGCGAATCCCA
>JACZSY010000088.1 GCA_022573975.1 SAR324 cluster bacterium
ACTCATTTAAAGGAGAAGGGCACAGTATAATGATATTTGGTAAAATCATAAAGCCAAAGCATCTATTTACTGTCAAGGATGGTAAAAAAGAAGTTGAAAGTGCCCAGGTCGTTCACCGTGGCGCTCGACCCGGTGATTCCCACCGGCTTGTCGTTCACCAGCACAACCGCGCCGGGAACCAGGGAACCATCGCTCACCGAAACCTTTAAATTGCCCACCGGAAATTCCTCGGTCAGGGTGCGGTCGATGATTTGCAAATCACAAAGGAAGGATCCGTGATTCGGATCCGTTCCGGAAGTCACGTCCACCGTCAGGGCGCAATAGGCGAACTGTTCGTTGCCATTGTTGCGAATGTCAAAGAAATTCAAGGCCCAGGTAATCGTCCCAGGATCGAATCCTGACACAGTAATGGAGGCCTGATAAAAGGAAATCGCGTCGGTTTCCGAATTGATTTGTGGTGTGAGCGTCAATATCTTCTCGGTCAGCGTGTTTTCCGGACCGACCAGGGTGGCGACGGACAGCAACCGGTCGCTCAGCGGATTGGTGCCATCGTCCGCACCGCCAATTTCGGTGACGATTTCCTTGGGAATGTTGAACAGGAAGGTGGCCTCACCGGTCTCTCCGGTAGTGTCGGGGGGAAAGGAATAGGTGGTCTCCGCCGTCAGCGGAACCGGCTCGATTTCCACCGGCGCTTCATCCGGGGGCGGAATCACTATCTCGTCGATCGGACAGACCACCCGCACCAGGGAACCATCATAAAACCGGCATCTGATGAGGTAGGGTTCGGGACGAGAGGGCAGCATGATCACCACCGGCCCGTTCGCCGTGTCCTTGTTGATTAAAAAAACCAATTCCACGTCAAAAAGGCCCTCGATCAAAATTCCGAAGCGGGGATTGGCCCAGGTCTTGATGTCTTCGGGGTAATCGAAAGTCAGCCTGGAGAGGGACGCCAGATCGTTCACGCTACCGATAAATGTGAGCGTGGGATTCAGATTCAGGTGAACGACGTTTTCCACCGCCTTGAAAATCAACACCGGCGCGATTACGGCGTACTGGTGAATGACGCCCCGGATGTTCAAATTCAACAGCATGTAAAAGGTATAGAGCCCCGGGTCGAGTTTGATCTTCAGTGTCGCGGTGATGGTCAGGAAGGCCTCGTCGAAAATCGGATTGAAATCGAACAGGTATCGCTCTCCATTCGGCCCGACGATCAGCATGGACCCGTTGGCGGTCACCACACCGGACGGCGCCGGATCGCCAACCGCCGCCGGCGTGCCTCCCGGGTCGGTCTGCGGAGAAAAAGAGGAAAGGTCGAAGGTGAACGTGGTCAATTCCGAACCCTCTTGAGGAGGCGTGTTTCCAGTATCTTCACCCCCGCTTCCGCAACCGGCCAACAGCAACCCCGTTGCGAACAGGCCAATTATCAACAGAAATGATTTATTTCGCGCACGGTTCATCATGGTGTCCTCTTGGTCTCCATTTCAGCATCGTCAACTGCCGGGGGATGCCGATTTTCCGGTGGCTTTGGAAATTTGTTTATTCTACCACCTTAAAAAATATTGAAAACTATGTTTTTCTTACCCCTGCCCTAAAAAAAATTGAACTTAAAAATCCTTACACGGCTTTAATCGATTCGTTTCCACAGGTCAATCCAGCTGGATCGCTGGTAAATTGTCTTCGTTCTCCATTCCGAAGGGTATTGTTTTGATTTGAAAAAGAAGGTTTTTATGACAAATATTTAAAATCAGTTTATGAAAATGCAAATATCATGTCAAGCTTTTTTTTCGAGAAAAATTAAACCGGTAATTTTTTCATTGGCCCGGTCTGGAAAGGGCTGTCCGCCGGTTCTGTTTTGCAAACCAGGAAGCACCCCAACCCAAGGGGCGAGGCATCAAACATCCTGTTTTTTTTCCCGCCAGGGGCGGGGGGAATGGGTCCGTGAAATGAATGAATCCCCTCGCCGCCGCCGGACGTCCTCGTGCCAGGAAAATACAAGGGGAAATTTCTGGGGAATGCTTTCCGGCGCCTCTATTCGGTGCCTGGCCGGGTGTCGGGCCGTTTGCCGCGCGCCTTTCTCCAGAGCCAGGCCAACGGATCGTAAAAATTGCCGGCCACCCGTTCTTTCAGCGGGATGATCGCGTTGTCGGTGATCTTGATGTTTTCCGGGCAGACCTCGGTGCAACATTTGGTGATGTTGCAATAGCCGATGCCGAAAGCGTCTTTTAGTTCGGTCAGCCGGTTTTCCGTGTCCAGGGGGTGCATCACCAGGGCAGCCAGGCGGATCAGGAACCTGGGGCCGATGAAGTCGGGTTTCTGATGATCGCGCATCACATGACAGACATCCTGGCACAGGAAACACTCGATGCATTTGTGAAATTCCTGGATGCGGTCGATGTCGTACTGCATCATGCGGTGGGTGCCGTCGGCCTGACGCGGCTTGGGCTTGAACGGCCGGACGCGCTTGTTGATTTCAAAATTCCGCTTGACGTCGGTCACCAGGTCCTTGATCAGCGGAAAGCTGCGCATCGGCTCGATGGTGACCGGCTGGTCCAGGGGCAGCGTATTCATGCGCGTCATGCACATCAACCTGGGTTTTCCATTGACCTCGGCGCTGCAAGAGCCGCATTTCCCGGCCTTGCAGTTCCACCGCACGGCCAAATCTCCGGCCTGGGAGGCCTGAATATCCAGGACGGCGTCCAACACCACCATCCCTTCGCTCAATTGGACGGTGTACTCCTCAAATCCGCCCTGGGTGCCGGCGCCCCGGAACACCCGGAAAGTGACATCGGTCAATTGGGTTCCTCCAAATGGGGGTGTGAAAGCAATTCCTGCAAGTCGCCGGGCAGGGGCTCCCGTGTCACATGCTCCCATGCCATTTCGCCATCGCGGTTCCGCACCACGGTGTTCACTTTTTCCAGTTCCGGCGAGGACTCGGGAAAATCCTCTCGCGTGTGCCCCCCCCGGCTTTCGTCGCGGTGGAGCGCGGACAAGGTGATGGCCTCCGAGACCATGATCAGATTGTGCAGGTCGAGGGCATAATGCCAACCGGGATTGTATTGGCGGTTTCCCTCCACCCTCACCTTGACGGATCGCTCCTTGAGGGTCCGTAATTTTCCCAAGCCATCCGCCAACTCCTCCTTGGCGCGGACGATGCCCGAATCGTGTTCCATCATTTTCTGCAAGTCCTGCATCACCTCGTAGGGATTTTCCGTTCCGGATTCCTCGAAAGGGGCCAGCGCCAATCGTTCGATATCGCGCACCTGATCCGGATTCACCCCGGGCATGGCGCTCAAGGCGCCGGCATACTCCGCGGCCCCGGCGCCGGCCCGGCGGCCAAAGACCATCAGGTCGGTGAGGGAATTTCCGCCCAGCCGGTTGGCCCCGTGGAGCCCGCCGGCCACCTCCCCGGCTGCAAACAGCCCCGGCACGGAGGTGGAGCAGGTTTCGGGGTCCACCCGCACCCCGCCCATCACGTAATGACTGGTCGGACCGACCTCCATATACTCCTTGGTGATGTCCAGACTGGCGAGCTGCATGAACTGATGATACATCCCGGGCAATTTTTTCTTGATCTGCGCCTCGCTGGCCTGGCTGGCGATGTCCAGGTACGCCCCGCCATGGGGGGAGCCGCGTCCGGCGCGCACCTCGGCGCGGATGGCCCTGGCCACCACATCGCGGGTCAACAGGTCCGGAGGGCGGCGCGCATCGGGGCCCTCGGGCACCCCCGGACGCCAGCGCTTGGCTTCCTCCTCGGTTTCCGCATACTCCCCGGCGAACATTTCGGGAATGTAATCGAACATGAAGCGCTTTCCGTCCTTGTCTCTCAGCACACCGCCCTCGCCCCGCACGCCCTCCGTCACCAGCAGCCCGCGCACCGAAGGCGGCCAGACCATTCCGGTGGGATGGAACTGCACGAATTCCATGTCGATCAGTTCCGCGCCGGCCCGGTAGGCCAGCGCCTGGCCGTCGCCGGTGCACTCCCACGAATTGCTGGTGATGGTGTAGCATTTTCCCAGCCCCCCGGTGGCCAGCACCACCGCCTTGGCCCGGAACTGCACGAAGGTTCCCGAATCGCGCCAGTAGGCGAAGGCCCCGGCGGCCTTCCCCCCGTCCATCAGCAGGTCCACCACCGTGCATTCCATGTACACCTCGATGCCCTGGTGAATTCCGTGGTTTTGCAGCGTGCGCAGCATCTCCAGGCCGGTGCGATCTCCCACGTGCGCCAGGCGCGCATACTGATGGCCGCCGAAATTACGCTGCAGGATTCGGCCGTCGTCGGTGCGGTCGAACAGGGCGCCCCATTCCTCCAGCTCGTTGACCCGGTCGGGGGCTTCCTGGGTGAAGATTTTCACCATGCGCCAATTGTTGAGCATCTTGCCGCCGCGGATGGTATCGCGAAAGTGCATCTCCCAATTGTCCCGGGGATCGGCGGTGGTCAGGGCCGCGGCCATGCCGCCCTCGGCCATGGCGGTGTGGGCCTTGCCCAGCAGGGACTTGCAGACGACGCCCACCGAAGCCCCCTTGCCGGAGGCCTCGATGGCCGCGCGGAGTCCCGCGCCGCCCGCCCCGATGATGATGACATCGTGTTCAATGGTCTCGTGGTTCATTCATCGATCTCCAACAACGGTTCCGGCCAATGGGGTTTTTCAGTGCGGGGAATATGTCGCCGCCGATAGGTTTTAAAATTTTCCATCGTGTCAAGGTGCCTGCCATCCAGCGGCGAAATGCCTGGCTAGCGGGTCATGATCCAGATCGCCGAGGCAGCGCCCACCATGGCGCCCCCGTAGACCAGGATGGCCACCGGCCTGCCGATCAGGCGCAAGGCGAACGAGGGGAGCGAGAAATACACCCGGTGGGCGAAATGGAAAAGAGGATGGTAGATGCGGTGGGCGCAATGAAACAGGGAAAGCGAGATCAGCCCGGCCAGGTAGACCTTGACCAGCCAGTGCTGGTAGAGCCACAAGGGTTCCTCCAGCCATCCCAGCGGCACGGCCAGCCCGGTCAGCGCGATATGGATCGGCACCAGCATGGCGGCGGCCATGCCTCCACCGGCGAACAGCCCCCACCAGAGGGGCGCGAAAGAAATCGGTTTCTTCATGGCGCGGCCTCAGATCAGGACGTAGAGCATCAGGACGGCCGCCGAGGCGGCCAGCCAGGCGGCGATGTGCAGGGCCACCACCATCCACGGCGGCACCATCCAACCCCCCACTCGCGGCGTGAGGATCACCGCGGCGGTCTTGAACCAGCTCAGGCTGTGATAGATGGCGAAAATCAGGGCCACCCCGTGAAAAGCGATCCAACCGCCGGAGCGGAATTGCCCGGCGATTTCCCAGTACGCATCCGCGCCCTGGGTGATGTGGTAAATCTGAAACAGGTAGACCACCAGAAACACGGCGATGAACACGCTGGTCAACTCCCGCAACATGAACAGGAAGTAACTCCATTTCCTGAACCACCAGGCCGTGGGCATATGGGGATGGTACATCTTGGAATTATCGGGACGGTTGACGATCATTTCCTTTTCCATCATTTCCTCGACCATGGCATGAGAAATCCCCGCACCATCCCGCTCACCGTTTCCACTTTCAGCTTTTGAATCGCGGCGGCCGGATCCACGTGCTTGGGACAGACCACCGAACATTCCCCCACGAAGGTGCATTCCCACACGCCGTTGACGTCCGTGATGACGTCGTTGCGGCGGTGGGATCCCTCATCGCGGGAATCGAGGTTGTAGCGATATGCCAGCGCGATGGCCGCGGGGCCGATAAAATCGGTTTCCAGGCCGAAAATCGGGCAGGCCGAGTAACAGAGCAGGCAGTTGATGCATTGGCTGTACTGCTGGTAGGCATCCAGTTGATCGGGCGTCTGAAGATATTCGCCTTCGGAGACGGGCTTTTCCTTTTCGCGGATGATCCAGGGCTGGACGCTGGTCAGTTTGTCCATGAATCCGCTCATGTCGATCACCAGATCGCGGATCACCGGAAAGTTTTCCAGCGGTTCGACCCGGATTTCCCCCGGGCGGTAATCGCGCAGAAACGCCGAGCAGGTGAGCTTGGGTTCTCCATTGACCATCATTCCGCAGCTTCCGCAGACCCCCATCCGGCAGGACCAGCGGTAGGAGAGAGTGCCGTCGAGCTCGTCCTTGATATGATTGAGCGCGTCGAGCACTACCCAATCCTCCCGATAGGGCACCTGGTAGGATTGAATGAACGGCGCCCGATCCTTCTCGTGCCGGTATCGGGTGACGTTCAAGGTGATGGTTTCCTCGCTCATTCCTGTTCCTTTGGTTTCAGTCCCGGGTCTCAATATTTTCTTTCTTCCGGCTCCCAGCGGGTGATGGTCACCGGGAAATGCTCGATTTTGGGCGGCCCGCCGGGGGCGCGGAAAGCCAGGGAGTGCTTGAGATAGTTCTCGTCGTCGCGCTCGGGATAGTCGATGCGGTTGTGAGATCCCCTGGATTCGGTGCGCTGCAGGGCGCTGTTGGCGATGGTTTCGGCCACGTCCAGGGTGAAGTCCAGTTCGAGCGCCACGGTGCGTTCGGTGTTGAAGATGCTCGTGTCGTCCTCGATGCGGATGTTCGCGAAGCGTTCCCGCAGGGATTGCAGTGTATCGCAGGTTTTCCGCATGTCGCCCTCATTGCGGTAAATGCCCACTCCGTCTTCCATGGCGATTTGCATCTCTTGGCGCAGGCCGGCGACTTTTTCCGTCCCTCCCTCCTTTTTCAGGAAGTTGTCGTCAAGGCGCTTCTGCTCGTCGCCGGCCAGCAGGTCGATGGGCGATTTGAGGGGAGAAGGCTGGTTCAGCGCGAATTCCGCCGCGGACCGGCCGGCGCGGGCGCCGAACACCAGCAATTCCGTGAGGGAGTTCGAGCCGAGCCGGTTGGCCCCGTTGATGGAAACGCAGGCGCATTCCCCGGCGGCATAGAGTCCCTCCAGGGAGGTTTTGCCGTCCGTGTCGGTGTGAATGCCCCCCATCATGTAATGCACCACCGGCCGCACCGGAATGGGATCCACCACCGGATCGATGCCCACGTAGTTGCGGGTCAACTCCCGCACGAATGGCAGCTTGCTGTCGATCAGTTCCTCGCCCAGATGGCGCAAGTCCAGGTGCAGGTAATGCCCATAGGGGCCCTCGAAAGTGTTCCCCTTCTGGTGCTCCTGCATGTGGCAGCGCGAAAGTATGTCGCGGGGGCCCAGTTCCATTTTGCGGTGGGTCGGGGTGTCCGTGGCCGGCCCCAGCCCGTAGTCTTGCAGGTAGCGGTGCCCGTGCTTGTTGATCAACCATCCCCCCTCGCCCCGGGAGGCCTCGGTGATGAGAATTCCGGTGCCGGGCAACCCGGTGGGATGGTATTGCACGAATTCCATGTCTTTGAGCCCCACGCCCGCCCGGTAGGCCAGGGCCATGCCGTCCCCGGTCTTGATGGCGGCGTTGGTGGTGAAGGGAAACGCGCGGCCACCCCCGCCGGTGCAGATGATCACCGACTTGGCCATCACGATCTGCACCTTGCCGGTATACAGATTCAAATTTGTCACCCCGCGCACTCTCCCATCGTCGGTCAGCAGGGAGGTGACGAAGCACTCGTCATAGCGCACGATCGCGTCATACTTGAGGGAGGTCTGGAAGAGGGCATGGAGCATGTGAAAGCCGGTTTTGTCCGCGGCGAACACGGTGCGGTTGACGGTCATACCCCCAAAGGGGCGCACGCTGATGCGCCCATCGGGATCCCTGCTCCAGGGACATCCCCAGTGCTCCAGTTGAATCAACTCACCCGGCGCCTCGCGCACCAGGATTTCCACCGCGTCCTGGTCGGCCAGGAAGTCCGATCCGAAGATGGTGTCCTTGGCATGGGTGTCCTCGCTGTCGTTGTCGCGCATCACCCCGGCGGCGCCCCCCTCGGCGGAAACCGTATGGCTGCGCATGGGGTAGACCTTGGAGATCAGCGCGATGGAAAGGTGTTCCGCATGTTCCGCGGCGGCGATGGCCGCCCGCAAACCCGCGCCGCCGGCGCCGACGATTATGATGTCATGCTCGAAAATCTCGTGTTTCACTAGAGTATCCTCAGATCGCCGACGATTCCCATGGACACCAGCCGCACGTACAGGTCGGTGAAGCAGACCCAGAACAGGCTGATCCAGGCCCATTCCATATGATGCTCGTTGAACCGGGTCACGATACGCCAGATTTTGAAGCGCGGCCGCCCGAAAGCGACGCATGAAAAACAATCCACGTTGCCCCCCACCAGATGACGCAGGGAGTTGCAGCCAAAGGTGAAGGCGCCCAGGAACACGGCGTTCAGGGTCAGCACGATGGAGCCGGCGCCAATTCCCCACCCATCGGGAAACTGGAAGGCCAACCAGGCATCGTAGGCCAACACGAACACGAACAGAACCGCCAGGTAGAGAAAAAAGCGGTGCAGGTTCTGGAACAGGAACAAGACACGCTCGCCCTTGTAGTTGTGTGCCCGGCCACCCACGGCGCATCCCGGGGGGGACAGCGAAAAGGCGCGGTAATACGCCTTGCGGTAATAGTAGCAGGTGAACCGGAATCCGCCCGGCGCCCAGAGAATCAGAAAAGCCGGGGAAAACGGCCACCAATCCGCCTGAATCCAGGGCGAATAAAGCGGGGACAGATAATACGGCGCGTCCTCGGGGCCCACATAAAAATGCACGCCCTGAAAGGCCGCCCAGGTGAGGTAGGCGACGAAGAACAGCAATCCCAACCCGGTGGCCGTGGGCCCCAACCACCAGTTGTCCGTCCGCTCGGTGACAAACAACGGCCGTTGCAGGGGAAGGGAGGGGGAGGTTTCATTCATGCGGAAAACTCATCTGCAAAACATTTTTTTCAACAACCCAGGTTTTTAACCCGGAAATTTTTAACCCGGAAAATTTCAACCACCCGGATTTTTTTGACAACCGGGTGTTTTTAACAACCAGTGAAGTGGTGAACATGCCGGCCGGTTCGGCGGCATCCTCGATCCACGGCCCTGGGTGGGGCCGGTCAGGGTTCGTTTCCTCATGGAATCTAAGGGAATTTCCGGAAACGCGGACGTGGAAAGGGTTTCATTGCCGAATTGGAATTGGAACGCCTAGAAGGAAACATGCCCGGGTGGTTCCGTCGAGCCGGAATCCATCCCGCACGATGATGAATGACTGGGCTGAATGAAAAACCCCGCCGAATAAAAGACCCCGCCAAATAATTGGCCCAGGGGAATGAATGACCTCGCTGAATAAATGGCCTGGCCGCAAGCGGCGGGGAATGAACACGCGAAAAATTTTTCCGCGAAGATTCAAAACCTGGACAGGCTCCCTTTATCTATGCGTTTCGCTCGTTCTTGTCAAAGCGCCCATGGCCCGCCGCGCCAGAGGGGCGGAAAAAACCGCTTCGCCGAAAGGAACGCCGAAAGGAACGCCGATAACATCGTCGGTTGCCTCGTCAATCGCCTCGCCGAAATCGAAACCGCGCACGGGCTTCCAACCCACCGGCGATCCAACTCCTTTAACGGCCGGTTGCGGGAAATGGATGCGTTTCGTCCACCATCAACCTGCCCCGCCATCCCGCCGGCCCCGCCGCTCCGGCATCAACCACGCCGGAGGTGCGCGGGGGCTGGGGAGTCCTGGCCGCCCTCCTTGCGCGGATAAATTTCCGGGCGGGTATGGTATGGTACAAGTGGCCCTGGGCCGATGGATTTCGCTGGAATGGGGGGAGGGCCAACTCCCCGGATTAGGGGCGCGGTTGTCTCAATCGTTATCACGGAGCGGGAAATGCGGGTGCGGGACCTGATGAACACCGAACCGGCCGTCATCTCGCCGGAGCAAGGTCTGGACAAGGGCCTGGCCCTGATGGCGGACCGGAAAAACCGGCATCTGATGGTGGTGGACGAGGCATCCAACGTGGTGGGCATCCTCTCCGATCAGGACATGTCCATGGTTTACGATCCGTGGCAAATGACCGAGACCCGTTGGAAGACCATCACCGTGAAGGAGGTGATGTCGCCCAATCCAGTCACCATCGGCAGCAACGCCACCATTGAGGAAGCCGCCCGGATATTGTTGCGGGAGGCTGTCTCCGCGCTCCCCGTGGTGGACAACGGCCAGTTGGTGGGCGCCCTTTCCGACCGGGATTTCACCCGTCATTTCGCACAGGGCGGCGACAGGGGCGGCTGATATCGGGCACTTCCGCGATCTTTGCGTTCCGGTGTCTTTCGGTGTCTTTCGGTGCGTTTCGGCGATTTGGGGGGTGTCCATCCGCGCTCCGGGCCGGGTGGCGCTTCCCCATGGCGGACCGAACCGGGGCCCTGCCGGGAAATTTCGGGGATAACACCAACGGCATCGCCACAAGCGGCGAGGGTTCCAACCCCCGGCTTCTTATTCGCCGCGGCGGGGGGGAATGGACCGCGAAAAATTTTCCCGAAAATATTTCAGCCAGGAATCACATCTGCTCGATGAGTTCCTTCATGGTGGAAGGCCATCCGAATTCCTCCCCCAGATCCACCTCCCGCATGTAGGCCTTTTTTTCCTCCAGGTTGTCTTCCTGGAAGGTGGACATGGCCATTTCTTTTGCAATTTCAACGGTCAGTGGGTTTCCCTGCTTGGTGCCGATCAGGGTTTCATAGCGTTGAGCGATCGCCTGGGGCGTTTGAATGTTGTCGAAAATGGTGCTTTGGGTGGCATTGGCGTGGAGTGAGCGGGCGAATGAACGGATGAACTCCACCGGCTCCGGATAGGGAAAAAGGGTGGCTTCAATGGCTTGGCAGAATTCCTCCAGGCCAATCGGCGCAAAATGCGCCACCTTGGTGATGAGAGGCAGCAACTGTTGGCGGAAGCCATTGAAGCGCCGTTTCTTTTCGTCATCGCCCAACCTGGAAAAACGAAGCTTGGCTTCATTGATTTCCGCGGTCCAGACCGATTCGGAAAGCAGGCCGACCAGTGCGGCGGCTTCCAGATTTTCCGTGGTATCCACTATCTCGCCAGGCAATTCCGGCGGCCTGCGCACGGTTTTCCGCACCACTTCGAGCAAATGGCCGCCCATGGCGAAAGCCTCGAACGGGCCGATGGCGTCCGGGAGGAGGGAAATGGAAAAAGACGCCAGCACGGTCTCGATCCGCTCGAGGGTCAGGGTGTCCTGGTCGGCCAGGGGCTTGATGATGAGGTTCCGCTGGTCCTCGATCGAATCCAACACCTTGGTGCGGTTCACATCGGCCGGCTCGGATTGGAGATACTGGATGGCGGCCTGCTGTACACGGCAGGCCAGCCACAGCACGCCCTGCCGGAAGGTGGAGGGCACCCGGCCGGCGGCGGAATCCAGTTCCCGGTAGAGGTGATCCAATTGGGCGAAGTTTTCAATGGGGCGGAAGTAATTTCCCCGGTACCGCACCACTTGGCGTTGCAGCAATTCCAGGTGAGCGGGGGACTCCTTCTCGTCGAAGAGAATGCCGCCGCCCTCGCGGGCCAGCACCTCCAAGGCCTCGTGCTGGAAATCGTCCGGTTTTCCCCAATGGGTGATCATCGGCTCCAACAGCGCCCGCATGGCGCCGATGACGATGGCCTGTGGTTTTCCGGCAATCAGGGCTTCCATGGGGCGCCTTCGCTTGAATGACCGTAAGGTTGCGCCTTGGCGCACAAAATGACCCGCGCCTTGGCGCACGGGATGAACCGCGCCGAAACACACGGATCAAGGGCAGCTTATCGGGTTTGCCGGGGGGTTTCAACCGGCTGAGAGAGCGGCTGCGCGGCCGGCCAAGTCCCCGCGGGGATCTCCTTTTCACCGATTTTCAGGGACGGATCAGGCGAATCCCCAACTCGCGCAACTGCTCGGGTTCCACGGCCGAGGGAGCATTCACCATCAGGTCGCCGGCCTTTTGGGTTTTCGGAAAGGCGATCACGTCCCGGATGGAAGTGGTTCCCACCAAAAACATGACCATCCGGTCCAGCCCCAGGGCGATCCCCCCATGGGGCGGGGCGCCATATTGCAGGGCATCGAGCAGGAAGCCGAATTTTTCCCGCGCCTCCTCCTCGCCCAATCCCAACAGGCGGAAGATTCGCTGCTGCACGCCGGTGCTGTGGATGCGGATGCTCCCCCCGCCCAGTTCCACGCCATTGAGCACGATATCGTAGGCCAGGGAGCGGATGTTCAACGGATCCCCGTTTTCATGGGCCTCCAGGTCCCCCGGCACGGGCGCGGTGAAGGGGTGATGCTTGGAGGTGTTCCGCCCCGTTTCCGCGTCCTGCTCCAGCAGCGGGAAATCGGTGATCCAGACGAACCGGTGCACCGAATCGTCGATCAACCCGGTGCGCCGGGCGATTTCCTTGCGCAGGTTGCCCAGGGCATCGGCCACCACACGGGGGGAGTCCGCGCAGAACACGGCCAGGTCGCCGGTTTCCAGCCCCAACAAGCCGGCCATGGCCGTTCTTTGCCCTTCGGTGAAGAATTTGGCGATGGGCGATTGCCAGCCATCGTCCTGCACCTTGACCCAGGCCATGCCCTTGGCGCCATGGATGCGGATGAATTCGGTCAACGCATCGAGTTCCTTGCGGGACAGGGTGGCTCCGCCCGGCACGCGGATGGCCTTGACCTGCCCCCCGCCGGCGATGGCCTGGGCGAACACCTGAAATTCACTGTCCCGCACCACCTCGGAAAGGTCCACCAGCTTCAGTCCGAAGCGCAAATCCGGGGCGTCGCTGCCATACTGCTCCATGGCCGTGGCGTAATCCATCCGCTCGATGGGCAGCGCGATTTCCACCTCCAGCACTTCCTTCCACAGCCGGGCGAACAGCGCATCGACCAACTCGAAGACATCCTCGGGGCCGATGAAGGCCATTTCAATGTCCACCTGGGTGAATTCCGGCTGGCGGTTGCCGCGCAGGTCTTCGTCCCGGAAGCATTTCACGATCTGGTAATAGCGGTCCAACCCCCCCACCATCAGCAATTGCTTGAACAACTGGGGCGATTGGGGCAGCGCATAGAACTGCCCGGGCGATACCCTGGAAGGCACCAGGTAGTCGCGCGCCCCCTCCGGTGTGGAGCGCGTCAGCACCGGGGTCTCCACCTCCACGAACCCGCGCGCATGCATGTGCTCCCGCACGATATGCGCGGCCGCCGAGCGGGTGCGCAGGTTGAATTGCATCACCGGGCGCCGCAGGTCGAAATAGCGGTGTTTGAGCCGCATCCGCTCGTCCACCTCGTCGTCCCAATCGTACAGGGGTGGCAGTGAGGTGTTGAGGATTTCCAGCGAGCCGGCCAGCACCTCCACCTCGCCGGTGGAGAGATCGGGGTTGACCTTGCCCTCCTCACGGCGGGCCACCCGGCCTTTCACCGCGATCACGTACTCGTTGCGCAACGCGTCGGCCGCCCCGTGGGCCGTGGGGTCGACCTCCGGTTTGAACACCACCTGGAGCAGGCCGGTGTGATCGCGCAGGTCCACGAAGATCACGCCACCATGATCGCGGCGGGTGTTGACCCAGCCGCAAACGGAAACCTCCTCGCCGATCCGCCCGCCGCGGATGTCATTGCAATATGCCGTCCTGTATCCCGTCGTCATGTTCGCCGTGCCGCTCCTCGCCGATTTTTGCCCGCTGGAAATCCCCTGCCCCTTACCGATCGAGACCCCGTTTGGGTCGCGTCCAAACTTATCATTTTAATGAGGGATGCCAATAAGGTGTCAAGAAAAAACCGGTGCCGCACCCTCCGGGTTCAAGAAATTCCGTGAAAATCCGATATTCCCGGATGAGAACCGAACACCAACCCCGCCTCGAACACGCGGTGTTGGGATTTTTCCAGGAAAATTGCCAAACCGATCGAACTCCAAATTCGCCGGAAAAGGGCGATCAAACATCCAGCGTTCATCCGTCTGGCGGGATTGGGTTGGGCTGGGGGTCATTCCGGAAATGAAAAAAATCCATCAAGGGAGCTTTCCCATGCGAACCACTTGGATGATCGCGATCACGATCTTGACCATTGCCTTCTCGACCCTTCCCAGCGCGGCCAAGGCCCAAATCGCGGCCCCGCGGCTCAATCCGGTTTCTCCCAAGGCCACCAATCCCGTCAACCCCGCCGCCCAGTCCTTCAACAAGTCCTCCTGGTTCTCGGCCGCCCTGAGCGTCGATTTTACAACGGAGAGCACCATCGGGGGGACGACAGCGACGACCAGGGAGGCGGAAGGAGATTACCTGATCGGCGCCCAGATTTCCGGGGAATTTCTTACCCTTGGCGCCGAGGCCGACCAACTCAGCTTCACGAGGCCCAATACCGACTTTACCGGGGAATTCCTTTTTAAAATGGTCAACCTCTCGATTGTGTTGGGGGAAAGCCTCGCCATTGGCGGGGGATTTCACACCCGGGAGGTCAATCTTTCCGGAACCGACACCACTACTTTTTCGCCTTTCGATATTCCGTTTACCCTGACCGAAGAAGGCTCACTGCCCCTGTTGGGCGCCGTTATCAAATTTGGGGATAATTTCTTCGCCGGCTTCGCCGCGGGAGACGAGACCGTGAAGCAAACCGCAACTTTCGATTTGACCCAGCTTGCCTTGGGGATTCAGTCCGCCGAGGATGAAGGGGAGAGGGGCATTCTCCGCTACGGAATCGGCTATTATTCCAGGGATGGAGAAAACGGATTGCATGCCGAGCTTTACGTTGAGGAAATCGATCTGCTGGACTTTAGCGACCCCAATTTCTCGGATATCGATGGGGAGGAGTCCACATCCCTCACCCTGGAAACGATCATCTCGAATGTCCTCTTTTCGGTTGAATACACCCAAACCGATCTGAGCAACGCCACCGGCGTGTATGCGGAATCCAAATCCACCGATTTTTCGGTCGGATGGGTTCCGGAGGAAGGTTTTTCCGTAGTGTTTTCCATGGGAAGCGTTGAAACCGTGGATTCCACCACCGGCGACTCGGAAAACGAAGAATCCACCTTTCTCGGCATCGCCTGGCTGTTCTAGAAGCCCTGTGACCAACTCAATAAAAGCAGGAGGAGGGCGCCTCAGGCGGCCCTCCGGGGGGAAACTTTGAAAAGTTTCAACAAACTTTTTTATACGAAAAACCACTACTGTCCGGTTAAGAGTCGAAT
>JACZSY010000318.1 GCA_022573975.1 SAR324 cluster bacterium
CATTGGATTGCTGTAAGGGTTCAATTGACTCTGATGGGTAGATATCCGGATTATTGATAATTGTTTGAATTTTGTTTTTTATCCTATCTTGTTCAAATTCTTTGGATTTTAAAATTAAATCAGTTTGTCTAGCCTCCAAAATTTGTTTGTTATATTTTCCGGTAATCACTCGTTTATTATTTTCTTTCCTTCTTTTATCATCTATTTGATTCTTAACAAATATTTTACGCTGTGAAATTGCTGATTTATCACTTCGTATTGTAGAAGTTACTTCATTTCTCCATTCTTGAGCTGATAGAATAGCTGAAGATAAAACGAAATAAATAATTGCCGATGGTATTATTTTAGGAGTCATTATTTATGGACCAACAATTCAAAATGTGAAAAACATAAACGGAATTTATGAAGAAAGCCAACATTAGTTAAAAATTTCAGCGCACTATCAATATCAAATTTCGAATAAAAATAAGCTATTTAATGGATGAATTTACGATACCTAAATTAACAATTCCACCAATCTCGTGTCAAGCCTCGCCTTTGCCGTTTCGAAAGTTGCAAAATCAATTTCAATTCCGATCACCTTACGCCCCAGTTCAAGTGCGGCAATCGGATAGGTGCCTGTTCCCATCATCGGGTCAAGCACCAAATCGCCCGGACGGGTCAGGGTTTCAATATAGTATTCCGCATCCACGGCACCCTGTTGCCAAGGATGTAAAGATTTATCCGGAGAGGATGTTTCTACACGATTTGCCACAAAGCGGTCCAAATCGCCCCCGCCGGAACGCCGGAACCATAAAACAGGCTTGTGCCGCATTTCAACACGGGTGTTCGGGTCAGTTCCAAATCCTGCACCATTTTCATTCGTCAAAACGCACAATGACCAATATTGGAGATATTTGGCGCAAGCGTTCATCGTGTTCAAGAGGTTGGCCGTTGACGATAAAACCATCAAATGACCACCAGGCTTCAATTTTTTCAAGCAGAGTTCGGCCAAACTCTCATAAAGGTGTAATTTATCAAAGGCATACTCGGGGTCCGAATAGCAAAGTGAAACCGAGCCATCTTCAATTTTGTCTCCTACCTTCCGGAAATCTCCGTGGTAGAGTTCAACGCCCGCCATGGCCTGCGATCCAGCCCCGGTATCCGGTATCCGGACGGCGCCTATCCGGCCATCCGGGCGGCGCCTATCCGGCGATGCGATCGTTCCCGGCCGGCGCCCGATGCGCCGAAGCCCTCCGGGCCGCCGGCGCAGAGCCTCGCAACCGCTCCGTCAGGAAGGGGGGCGTTCAAGAGCATGGGGCGCGGTCTTTCATCGACATCAGCAAAAAGGTTGAATTGCCATGTCTAGTCAAACCACCGCCAATCAAATCGCCGGAAAACACACTATCGGCTGGATCGGTACCGGGAGGATGGGGTATGCCATGGCCGAACGGTTGCTCAGGGCCGGATGCGACGTTTCCCTCTACAACCGCACCCGCGCCAAAGCCGAGCCGCTCGCCGATTTGGGTGGACGCATGGTCGATGCTCCGGCGCAACTGGCGGACCGCGACATCGTTTTCACCATGGTCGCCGGGCCCGAGGATTTCCAGGCCGTGACCATGGGCCCCACCGGACTCCTCTCCAATGGCGGCGCGGCTCCGAAGCTGCTGATCGATTGCACCACCGTTTCCGAGGAAGCCTCCAGCACCGTCCGCGCGGCGGCGCGGCGGGCGGGGGTGTCCATGCTGGCCGCGCCGGTCAGCGGGAACGCCAAGGTCGTCAAAGCGGGCAAGCTGGGCTTTGTCGTCTCCGGGCCGCGGGAGGCCTTCGACATGGCGCTGCCCTATCTCAATGCCATCGGCGCGGGGGCGAATTATGTGGGGGAAGGAGAACGCTCCCGCATTGTGAAAATCTGCCACAACATATTCCTGGGCGTCGTCATCCAGTCGCTGGCGGAAATTACCGTGCTGGCCGAAAAGGCGGGCGTCTCGCGCCATGCCTTCCTGGAATTCATCAACAACAGCGTGATGGGATCGACCTTCTCCCGCTATAAAACGCCTGCCCTGGTCAACCTGGACTTCAAACCAACCTTCACGCCCATCCTGCTCCGCAAGGACCTGGATCTTGGCCTGCAAGCGGCGAGGGAGCTGGAGGTTCCCATGCCCGTCACGGCGCTGGTGCGTGAAATTCTGCAAAACCTGATTGGGAACGGATACTCCGATTGTGACTTCGCCGCGCTGATCGAATTGGAGGCCAAGGGGGCCAATTACGAGATCAAGCCGGAAAATGTGGAGGTCGGCGACGGTCTCACTCCGCCTGGAAATTAACACCCCGCCCGAAGCTGAAATCGCGGGCCGCATTTTCGCTGATGGGGGAGGATTGACGATGGCCAAAAGGGTTGAACACATCCATTGGCCGGATGCCCCGGATATCTGGATGCCCTACGCGCCGGCCTCCTCCGAATCCGCTCTCGCCTCCTGCCTCGACCTGCCGGCATTTCGCCTGCAACCGGCCATGATGGCCCATCGGGATCAACCGGCCGGGGGCGGTGTTGGCGCCGGCACGGCCTCGGCCTTGTTTTCCGTGGGCAGGGTCTTTTCCAGCCAATCGGCGGCCACGCCGGCCACGTCCCGCCAGCCCGGCTCGGCCACCACCCAATGGGCGTGGTTTTCCATTTCCACGTATTCGGCGCCGTAGCGTTTGGCCACCTGTTTGACCACCGAGGCCGGCACGATGCGGTCCTCCTTGCCGGCGACGACCAGCAGGGGGCAGGTCACCTGTTTCGGGTCCACCTGGGAGGCGCGTTTGAGGTCGAACAGCCAAAAGCCGATTTCGGCCATGGCCCGTCCCGATTCATGGCCGAAGGCCTCGTAGATTTTGCGCTGTTCGTCCTCGGGCATCAGGTGCAGCATGGAATACACGGCCTCGCCGAAGGTCTGACGTTGGGATTTTCGCCAGAAGGCCCAGGTGGTCAGGCCGCTCAGAAAACTACGGATCACCGAGAGCTTGAGCGCGAAAATGCCCCTGGGCGAGGCGGGCATGAGCAGCACCGCCGCCCTGGCCAGCCCCCGCGCCGCCATCATTTGCGCCAGCAACCCGCCCATGGACCACCCCATCACGATGGGCGGCTCGGGATATTGCCGCAGGGTTCGCTCCAGGTCCGCCGCATAGTCCAGCAGGCTGGTGGTGGCCAGCTCCGGGTGGGGTGGGGCCGCCGGGTCCCCGCCATGATGACGGAGCGTGACCGCGTCGCAACGGTAGCCCAGCGCTTCGAAATAGCCGCGAAATTCCCCCCAAACCTCCGCCCTGCCCCAAGCGCCGTGGATCATCAAGATAGTGCCGGCTTCTCCCCCACCGCTCTCTCCTGTATCACTCATGGCCGTACCTTTTTTTCTCAGGTGACCTGCCGCGAACCCCCCGCCGGCACTGGGCCGGCCCAGAGCGGGAAGGCCCAGCGCCGGCGGCGGCTCATCATAAACCGGACTTGCGCCCTTTGGCCAATCGGGGCAAGAAAGAGCGGAATGCCGGGATGGCGGTTTGAAGGAATCGTCCCGGCCAACCCTCACCCCCCAGCAACCAGGACACGGCCAGCATGGACACCATCGACTTCGGCGATTTTCTCAAAGTGGACATCCGGGTGGGGCGCATCGCCCGCGCGGAGGATTTTCCCAAGGCCCGCAGGCCCGCCTACAAGCTGTGGATCGACTTCGGCCCGGAGCTGGGCGAGAAGAAGACCTCCGCCCAACTGACGCGGCATTACACCCTGGACGCGCTGGTGGGGCGCCAAGTGGTGGCCGTGGTCAACTTCCCCCCAAAGCAGGTGGCGGATTTCATGTCCGAGGTGCTGGTGCTGGGCGTGCCGGACGAGGCGGGCGAGGTGGTGCTGCTGCAACCCGCCCACGATGCGCCCCTGGGCGGGCGGATGTATTAGAAGGGCTGTGACCAACTCAATAAAAGCGGAAGGGGGTGCCTCCGGCGGCCCTCCGGGGGGAAACTTGGAAAAGTTTCAACAAACTTTCTTATAGGAAAAAAAAGTATTTTAAACTCTCATTCCAATATCTTATTGAAAGTTTTAATCCATTTTTTCCAAAAAATGGTCAGGGGTGTGGGGGAAGGAACGCGCGACTCGCAAGTGTTACAATCCCCCACTGCATTTGGTTGGTCACAGGCTTGTTAGTACTACTTTGTTAGTTTATGCTGTTCGTTTTGAAAGGATTGGTTTATTATCCCATCG
>JACZSY010000319.1 GCA_022573975.1 SAR324 cluster bacterium
TTCCCGCTTTAAAATATTGGGAAATCCCCCCACCCCCTCCTTGAAACGCTGTTCGAGAAAGTCCGCAGCGGCAACGGAAAGGTGGTTTACCAACAATTGAAGGAGCGGTTTAAAACCGAAATGCTCGTTGCAACCCAGGATCATGACAGGGACGCAACGGCCTTCCACCGCACTTACCTGATAAATTTGTTGCGGGCCGGAGAGGAAGCGGCCTCTTTTGCGGAACAGGAGGCCACCGCGCGAGCGTTCGTGGAACATTATCCCAATGACAAGCGTTTTCCGGAGGCCTATTTTCTCCTCAATCAGGCGCTGTTCCAACAAGGGAAACCCCTTGAGGAATCCTTTTTGTTCGACGGCGAGGCGCTGGCCTCCCTGACGAGGAAGATGCAGGCGGTCTATCTGGTAATGCTGTCCAAGGACAAGGCCCTGGCCGGGGAGTTCGGGGAGGCCGCGCGGTTGCTCCTCGAGGAACGGAAAATCCGGGTTTTCCCGGGCGGGCAGCGCCAAGCGCAGATCGAGGAATACCTGGGAAAATTGCTGGACATCGGCGTGCTGCGGAAAATCCTGAGCGACCATTCCCAGGTGGAGTGGCTCAACAAACGGGCGCCGTTTTTACTGGCCCGCGTGTTTTTGAACCTGGGAATCGTGGCCGGAGCCATCCAGGAGGTGCGGAAAATCGTGACCGGCGATTTGGTTGAAAATCAAGCCGACCGGGAAAATCTGGAGGGGCTCAATGAGGAGATCGAAAGCCGAAATTCCATTCGCCCTCAACGGATCGGTGTGTTGCTGCCCCTCGGCAGCTCCAGCCGCCTGCTGCGCTCCCTGGCCGTGCAGACATTCGAGGGGTTGCGCATGGCGGTGCAATTTCCCGAGGGAAAAAACCGCGAAGGCGCCATTTTGCCTCCCATTCCGAATTACGTTTCGGGCCTGAGAGAGGATTTCTCCGGGCGGGAAAACCGGAAACCCCCAACCTATTTCGAGTTGGTGGTGCGGAACTCGGGGAACAATGCCGCGCTGGCAAGACGCATGGTGGAGGAATTGGTGCAGGAGGAGCGGGTGGTCGCGATCATTGGCCCCATCGCACGGGCCGAATCGGAGGCGGCGGCGGAGAAAGCCGAGGAATTGGGCGTGCCCCTGATTTCACTTTCCTTGTCCATGAAACTCCCGGAAGAAGCCTCTTTCGTGTTCCGGCACAGCAAGAGCCAGGCCGAGGAAATACGCGATCTGGTGAGCTACGCGATGAATTACCTGCATGCCCGCCGATTCGCCATTTTGTACCCCCAATCCGGATTTGGCCGCTCGATGATGCGGCGGTTTTGGAGGGAGGTGAAGAAACAAGGTGGCAAAATCGTCGCCGTTTCCTCCTATCGGCGCCCAAGGCGGCTCTCCCGGGGGAGATCGGATCAGGTCAAATTCAACGAAATTTTCGGGAAATTCACCGGAAAAGACCGCCCCGTAGATCCGGCGGATTTGGAATTGGCGAAAAAACTCAACGATTCCCTGCCCGATCCCATCGTTGATTTCGACGCTATTTTTATCCCGGTCGGTCCCTCTGGCATGCAGGATCTGCAACTGATTGCCCCCTATCCGGTCACGGTGGACGCGGAAAACGTAAAACTGCTGGGCAACCGCTTCTGGAATCAGAACGGACTGCTGGTGGCGGGCAACGGCAAGCTCAATGGGGCGGTGTTCATCGATTCATTCGACCGCAACGGGGTCAACCCCGATTTGTTGGTTTTCCGAGGCCGTCATCGCACCATCTTCGGCCATCGCAGGAAATACCATCCGCCCACCCACTACACCGGATTGGGATACGACTCGGCCAGAATCCTGATTAAACTGTTGAACGATCCCCGCCACCGCTCAAGAAAACGGCTGGCCCAGGCGTTGAAAAAAATGGAATCGTTTTTCGGAGTCACCGGATGGACCCGATTCAAGAGGACGGGAGAATCGGTCAAGGAATCCATGTTCTTCCAGGTGAAACGCGGCCGCATTGTCCGCATCAATCCGTGAGAGCGCGTTTCGCTCCGAAAACCGAAGGAAACAACACCCGCGGCATTTCCTTTTGCATCGAAATTCGGGGGGCGTGACAGGGGGCGATTTCCCAAAAAATAACTGGAAGGCCCACCTCACGCGACAGGAAACACCCGTGTATTTGCCTGGATGCACACCGGACAAGGAACGCGGCGGGAAAGAACACGAGGAGGGGAAAACCCTTGGGGAGGCTGGGGCGCCAGGACTCGAACCTGGGCATGTCGGGATCAAAACCCGATGCCTTACCACTTGGCTACGCCCCATCATGGAATAAACCGCCTCTCTCTACTGTAAAAAGCAGTGTTGGGTGATGTCAATAGAAGGAAGCCCATGAGGTTGGATAAAGTTGCGCGGCATCCGCTTTCGCTGCAAAGCCAGGTTCCCCATGCCGGACTGGAATTGCGGGCCATCCATTGCGATTCCAGGCGGGTGGATGCGGGAACGGGATTTTTCGCGCTGAAAGGGCTTTCCACCGATGGCCACCGCTTCATCGATGCCGCCGTGTCCTCGGGCGCCCCGGCGGTTTTTGTCTCCGATCCCGCCCAGTTCGCCCGTCTCAAGGCAAAGCAATCGTCCGGCCATGCGGTATTTCTGGTGCCACCCGGCCGGCAGGCGCTGGCCGGACTGTGCGATGCCATTTACGGATCGCCGTCCCGGCAATTGACCCTGTTGGGAGTGACCGGAACCAACGGCAAGACCACGGTCACCCACCTGGTGCTGGAAATGCTGAACGCGCTTGGCCGCCCGGCCGCCGCGCTGGGCACCCTGGGATCCCAAATCGGGGACGCCTTTGAAAGCGGCCATCCGGCCGGCGCCCACACCACGCCAGAAGCTCCAGATATTCAGGCCTTTCTGCGCCGGTGCGTGGCCCAGGGCATTGCCACCGCCGTGATGGAGGTTTCATCCCATGGCCTGGCCTTGGAACGCACCCATGGGTTGCGCTTTTTCGCGGCGGCCTTTACCAACCTCTCCCAGGATCACATGGATTTTCACCCTTCCCTGGAGCACTACCGGGAAACGAAATTCCGCTTGTTCCTGGAATACGAGCCACGGTTCGCACTGATCAATGAAGAGGATGCGGCGGGGGCCGAGCTGGCCGGCAGGCTTTCCCGGGAACGTCCGGAGATCGGGTTGATCCGCTACGGCGCCCATGGATCGTCCCCGTTGACGGCCGCCGATTTGACACTGACCCCCGAAGGGGCCCGGGGCCGTTTGTGCTGGGAGGGACATCAGGCGCCCTTCTCCCTTCCCCTGCCCGGACGGTTCAACGTGGAAAACTTTCTGGCCGCGGCAGGGTTGTTGCTGGCGGCGGGAGAATCGCTGGAAGCGCTGGCGCTGGCCGCCGCATCCTGCCGGGGCGCCCCGGGGCGCTTCGAGCGGGTGAATGTGGACGCGCCGTTTCCCGTGGTGGTGGACTATGCCCACACGCCCCATGCCCTGGAGAACCTGTTGCGGGCCGCCCGCTCCATGGGCCAGGGGCGCTTGATGGTGCTGTTCGGCTGCGGGGGAGACCGGGACCGGGAAAAACGGCCCCGCATGGGGGAAATCGCGGACCGGCTGGCGGACCATGTGGTGCTCTGTGACGACAATCCCCGCGGGGAGGATTCAAAAAGCATTCTCGCCAACATCGCCGCGGGAATGACGGGGCGGGCGACGGCGGACATCATTCCGCACCGGCGCGAGGCCATTTTCGCGCTGCTGGATCGTGCACGGCCTGGCGATACGGTGCTGTTGGCCGGAAAAGGAAGCGAGCCCTGCCAGGAAATCCAGGGCGTCAAGACTCCCTTCGATGACCGGCAGGTAGTGCGGGACTGGGCGGAAACCCGCGGTTATGCCGGCCGGAGGGCGCCCCAGGCGGGGTAATACCAATTTGCATTCAAGATGAGTATGTGAGAACTTTGGGGCAGTTCCCTTTTTGCGATCAGGAGGACTGCACATGGCACGGAAGCCAAGAATTCTGGAGGCGCAGGTAGCTGCTGCGGTTCAAGCGGTGAAGATGACGGGCCACGCGCGAGAGTTGCGTCAGGCCCAGGCGGTGTTATTGGCGCACCAGGGGATGTCGTTGGAGGAGACAGGAAGGATCATGGGGCGCTCCAAGGCCACCGTGGGGCGGATGCTGGCGGAGTCTAGACGGCGGATCGAGGAGCCGGATAGACCACGCCCGA
>JACZSY010000320.1 GCA_022573975.1 SAR324 cluster bacterium
CGCTCAGCATGACGTGGTGTTGGTTTAATTATCTTTTCAAACTGACCCACTACCGAAGACCGCGGGGGGATGGAATTTTTTTTATGCGGGTCCATTCTCCGCCGCTTGCGGCGAAAATGAAGCCGGATTTTGGAGACCTCGCCGCCTGTGGCGAGTTCATTCCTTGCATGGAAGCATCGGGAGAGGAGGAAGGGCCTGCCAGGGGGGGGGCAAACCCTTCCAGGGGGGACTGCTCCTTCAATGATCGATTACAGTCTCGTAAGCCGCCGCC
Source organism: SAR324 cluster bacterium (assembly GCA_022573975.1). Classification (GTDB taxonomy): domain Bacteria; phylum SAR324; class SAR324; order SAR324; family JACQKK01; genus JACZSY01. The sequence goes on from JACZSY010000320.1 coordinate 272, forward strand.
AGGGTATCGCCGACCAGAGGCCGGTGAAGCCTCAGTTCGGGCGGGAGTTCCCTGATCAATCCGCCACGGGCCTTGAACTGCTGAATGGCCAGCGTGATCTCTTGCTGCGTGATCTTGGGGCGGGCGCCCCGTTTCAGCATTTTGCCAACCAAAAAGCGCTTGTTTCGGTTCATGCCAGGTTCGTCTTCCGGATCGTCAATGCCGGTGTTTTCGTTCGGCTTTTTTCTTGAACTTTAATATACGTCTAAAGAAAGCATATATCAACAAAAAAATGACCCCCCCCTGAAAAAGGGGCGGCGGGGCGGTCAGACCGTGCTGGAAAACTGTGCCGGGGGCTTGTTTCCCGCCCGCAGGTGGCGGTCGAAGACCATGGCGATGTTGCGCAGGAAATACCGTCCCAACCCGGTCACGCGCAGGCCCGCGGAGGTGATTTCGACCAGTCCGTCTTCCCTCAGCGGCGCCAGCAGCCGCAGGGGTTCGGCCAGATAATCGCGCAGGGAAAGGCCGGCGGAGACGCCACGCAGGACGCCGCCGAAACTTTTTTCCAGTGCGCCGAAATCCAGGGCGCCCTGACAGAACAATCCGGCGATGAGGCGCTTGATCAGCCGGTCTTCGGGTTCCAGGGCCATGCCGCGCACGGCGGGCAGGGTTCCGCCTTCGACGGCGCGGCGATAACGGGCCAGGCGCTTCTCGTTCTGCCAGAACCTGCCGCCGTATTCGGAAATACCGCTCACGCCGAAGGCCAGCAGGCCGGTTTCGGCCTGGGTGGTGTAGCCCATGAAGTTGCGCCGCAGGGCGCCCCCCCGCCAGGCCCGGGCCAGCGCGTCGTCTTCCAGGGCGAAATGGTCCATGCCGATGGTGACGTACCCGTTTTCGGTGAGGACGCGTTGGGCGGCCAGGAAGATGGCCAGTTTCTCCTCACGGCCGGGCAGGGCGGCGGCGTCCAGTCTGCGCTGGTGGGGGAAGGCGGCGGGCAGATAGGCGAAGTTATAGAGCGCGAGACGGTGGGGCCGCAGTTCCAGCACGCGCGCCATGGTGCGCTCGAAGCTGGCGGCGGTTTGATGGGGCAGGCCGTAAATCAGGTCGAAATTGACGCCCTCGAATCCCGCGCCTTTAAGGGCTTCCATCAATCCGGCCACGTGGCCGAACGGTGAAATGCGATTCACCCCGGCCTGCACTTTCCCGTCGAAGTCCTGTATGCCCAGGCTGATGCGGTTGAACCCGATCCCGGCCAGGGCCTCCACTTCTCTTTTCCCCAGATGGCGCGGGTCCACCTCCAGGCTCATCTCCGTATCGTGCTGGAAGGAAAAAAGGGAACGGGCCTTGTCCACCAGGGCCGCCATTTCATCCAGGGCGATGAAGTTGGGCGTGCCGCCGCCCAGGTGGTACTGGCGCACCGGCGCCGGGCCCGGCAGGCGTTCGGCCACCAACTCCATCTCCCGGTGCACGGTGCGCAGGTAGTCCGAGGCCGGCTTTTGATGGGGCGTAATGATCACGAAACAGCCGCAGTAATGGCAGCGGCTCCGGCAAAAAGGAATGTGTGTGTACAACGATACCGGCGATGGCGCTGGCCCTGGCGCTGGCGAAACCGATGGCGATGAAGCCGCTTCCCCTTCCAAAGTGCGTTCGTCCGCGGTGTGTTCACCCGTGGTGTCTTCGTCCGCCGGGGGATGGGCCAGCCACCCGGCGACGGTGTCTCCGTCCACCGCTTCCCAGTAGGGGATGGGGGGATAGGAGGTATAGCGGGGCCCCGCTCCGTCGTATTTTTCCAGCAGGGGCTGCAACCGTTGCTGAAGGTTCATGCGGGTTCACCTCGCTTTACGCTGCCCGGGCGCCGCGCCCGGCGTCCTGAAATCATCGGTGCTCCCGCTGCAAGCGGCGGGGAATCGACCCGTGAGAAAAGATGCCATCCCTGCCGGTTCATCCCATGGGTTTCCGGGGACGCCGTCCAAATTCATCTCCATTGTATCAGCGCCGGAGGGTCTATGAATATTACATTGGTCAAGTTTCACGCGGGCGAGATGCGAGACTGGATAAAAGCCCCGGGCGGGATTGGGATCGTCTCAACCGAACGCCACCAGCCGCCCCGCTTGAAACCTCGCTTGAAACCTCGCTTGAAACAACCGTGCGCATGGGGCAAATTGAAAGGGTAGCCAACCCATTGCCAGCGCCCCCCAAAAACCGGGAGCCATGCCCCAGCACCTTGTATTGTTCGATATCGACGGCACCCTGCTGACCACCAACGGCCACGGCGTGGAAGCCATGATGGTCACCTACAACGCCGTCTGGGGCCGCGATCCGAGGACCGTCCTTTACGCCATGAGCGGCAAGACCGAGTTGAACATCTCCCATGAGTTGATGGCCCTGCTGGGCTTTTCCCGCGCCGAGGTGGACGCCGGGCTGCCGGATTTCTGGCGGCGCTACCCCGAGGAATTGCGGCGGCACATCGCGCCGGAGACGACCACCGTGCTGCCCGGCATCCGGCCATTGGTGGCGGCGGTGGCCGGCGACGCGCGGATGGTGCTGGGCCTGGTGACCGGGAACTGCGAGGCCGCGGCGCGGGTCAAGCTGGAAATCGCCGGGTTGGACGGCTTCGCCCTGGGCGCTTACGGGGAACACCACGAGGCGCGCGCGGCCCTCCCTCCCCTGGCCGTGGCCGCGGCGCACGAACTGCTCGGCCATGCGTTCAGCGGAAAATCCATCGTGATCCTCGGGGACACGCCCAACGACATCGCGTGCGGGCGGGCGGTGGGCGCCAAAACCATCGCCGTGGGCACCGGCAGGTTCGCCGCGGAAACCCTGGCGGCGCACCATCCGGATTATCTGTTCGCCGATTTCTCCGATCACGGCGCGGTGATGGAAGCCATCCTCGCCTGACCGCGCGCATCCGGCCGGCATCCCGCCGCCCGCCCGCGCAGGCCGGATATTCCACAGGGGAAAATGCATGAGCGAGACCGAAGCAGGAGGCTACCGGCCCAATGTCTGCGCCGTTCTCACCGATGACGCGCGGGAACGGGTGCTGGTCTTCCGGAGGGTGGACGGCCCTCTGAACGAACACCGCTGGCAGTTTCCGCAAGGGGGGCTCGATCCCGGCGAAACCCCCGAACAGGGGCTGGTGCGGGAGTTGCGGGAAGAAATCGGCACGGACCGGGTGGAAATCCTGCGCCGTCTGCCCGCGCCCATCCGCTACACCTATCCGCCGGAGGTGCGGGAATTGTTGGCCAAAAGTGGCTCCAGGATGGCCCGTTTCCAGGGGCAGGACCAGATCTGGTTCCTGGCCCGCCTGGAGGTGGGCGCCGATGCCATCCGCTTCGACACCCACACCCCCGAATTCGACGCTTTCGAATGGGTCTCGCCCGCCGAGGCGCTGGCCCGCGTGATTCCCTTCAAGCGGGAGTCCTACCGCCAAGCCCTGCGCGCCTTCGGGCTGTTGGACGGGGGGGAGGAATGAGGCCCTTTCCACTCCTTTCGCGGGTGGTTTTTAAGGATGGGGCTTATTGAGGGAAATGTCTCACTTATCAACCAATTGACTTATAATTTGCCAGTGGGTTGCGTTTGCTAAATTTGTCCGATAGCGGCATTTTTCTGGATATTCCAAGATCATGGCAGGAGGCCAATTATGAGCATGCCCAATCTCAAAAGCCTGCAAGCCCGATATCCCACGCTTTCCGATCCCAAACCGCGGAGGGCCGCCCCGGCCTTCCTGGCCGCCGAAAAGAACTTCCGGCGCGTTCAGGGCTATCGCGATTTGTGGGTGTTGAAGGCTGCCTTGGAACATCGAATGGAAGATGCCAAGGAAAAGGTGGCTTGATCATGTCACTTCATGCCGCCAACCACTTTCAACTGAGCTTGGGACAGTACCAGAATTTTTGAATTCAATTATTTCTTCCTTCACATTTTCATTCAAAACCTCGCCAGAATGTACCCA
>JACZSY010000321.1 GCA_022573975.1 SAR324 cluster bacterium
GCGTTCGCTCAGGCCGGAACGGCCGAAGCGGGAACCCCGTTCCCGCTCCGCATCCTCCGGCGTGATGTCCGCGCAGGCCATCCGGATCGGCGGATGAAACTGTAGATCGGCGGCCTCATGGATTGCCGCTGCGCGATTTCCTCCCTTGGCGGCCAGGAGCGCCTCGCAGCATTCCTCGCCGAGCTTTTCGAGTACCGCGTCTTCCCCTTGTCCGGCCAGCCGCGCCATATGGGATGTGTCCGCGTCACCGCTGCCGATACGCTCCCGAAGGACCCCGTAGACAGACTCTAAGCTTACACTGGGGGCCATTGTCCGCCGATTTTTTCGATTATATTTGAGGTGGGGGAAATTGATTCGTCAATGAATTTAGTATTTTAATCCTTCCGGCCGGTGGGCGCAACCGAAAAGCCCGGTTTCGTCTCCCGAACGCTCCCGCCGGAATATTATTGTCAATTATTCCATTCGGTTAGACCATGCCATCCTCCACCCCTCTTCCCCTCTCCGGCATCCGGGTGCTGGAATTCTCCCAGACCATCATGGGACCTTCGGCCGGCCTGATCCTGGCGGACCTGGGGGCCGATGTCCTCAAGATCGAGCCCGCCCCGGACGGGGACCGCACCCGCCGCATGCCCGGCTTCGCGGCGGGGTTTTTCGGGGCCTTCAATCGAAACAAGAAGAGCGTGGCCCTGGACCTGAAAACCAGGGGCGGCCAGGATATCGTGCACCGGTTGGTCAAAAAGGCGGACGTTTTGATTGAAAACTACGCGCCCGGCACCATGGCCCGGCTGGGCTGCGGGTACGAGCAGCTTTCCGAGGTGAATCCGCGGCTGGTCTATTGCGCGCTGAAGGGTTTTCTGAGCGGCCCTTACGAGAACCGCCCGGCGTTGGACGAGGTGGTGCAGTTCATGGGCGGGCTGGCCTACATGACGGGTCCTCCCGGCCGCCCCCTGCGCGCGGGTTCCTCGATCATCGACATCATGGGGGGCACCATGGCCGTGGTGGGCGTGCTGTCCGCCCTGCGGGAGCGGGAGGCCACGGGCCGGGGTCAACTGGTCAAAAGCGCCTTGTTCGAAAACACCGTCTTCCTGATGGCCCAGCACATGGCCGGTTCCGCCATCACCGGAAAGCCCATGCCCCCCATGCCGGCGCGGGAGAGCGCCTGGGCCATCTATGAATTGTTCGACACCGCAGGCGGAGAACCGGTGTTCATCGGCATCACCTCCGACAACCACTGGCGGCGTTTCTGCCATCGTTTCGGCCGTCAGGACCTGTTGGAGGACGCCCGCTTCGGCTCCAACGAAGACCGGGTGCGGGAGAGACCGGCGCTGGTGCCCATCGTCGCGGAGATCGTGAAGCGCCACGAAATAAAGGAAATGATCGCGATCTGCGAGGAAATCGGCATCCCCTTCGCGCCCGTGGCCACCACCGAGGACCTGTTCGACGACCCCCATCTGAACGCCGGGGGACGGCTGGTGGAGGTGGAACTGCCCGGCGGCATCCGCGCCCGCCTGCCCAAGCTGCCCATCGAGATGGGCCGTCACGACTTCACCCCGCGCATGCAGCCTCCCGCGGTGGGCGAACACACGCGGGAGGTGTTGGCCGGGATCGGCCTTTCCGGGCCGGAAATCTCCCACCTGGAGGCCGAGGGCATCGTAAAATGCGCCCCCTCCCCCGGCGCTGGGGAATGAGGCCGCGTGCGGCCTCCCATATCGCCGTGGCCGGCGCGCGGCCTCCCGAATTGCCGTGGCCGGCGCCGGCCAACCCTTCCCCCAATGCCCGATGGCTTCCGATCACCCCGGTGGCCCCAGCCCCCGGCGAGTTCAACCGGCGGCGTTTGACAGCCGCCGCACGGGGCGCATAGGGTATTCCACTTTTTCCTGTTCCCTCTCAATCGAGGTGCCGCCGTGAAAGTCGCCAGAGCCATCGCCGAAATGCTGAAAATCGAGGGGGTCGAGTTCCTCATCGGCTACCCGGTCAATCCGATCATCGAAGCCTGCGCCGAGGTGGACATCCGCACCATCATCGTGCGCCAGGAACGCACGGGGCTGCACATGGCCGACGCGGTGAGCCGCACCACCTGCGGGGACACCATCGGCGTGTTCGCCATGCAGCACGGCCCGGGCGCGGAGAACGCCTTCGGTGGCGTTGCCCAGGCCTATGGGGATTCGGTGCCGATGGTGGTGTTGCCCGCCGGGTACGCCCGCCACCTGACCAACGTGGATCCGAATTTCAGCAGCCTGCTCAATTACCGGCACGTCACCAAGTGGTGCGAGCAGGTGACGACGCCCGAGGCGGTGCCCGATGCGATCCGCCGCGCTTTCACCCAGGCCCGCAACGGCCGGCCCCGGCCCACGATGGTGGAGGTGCCCACCGACGTATTGGCGGCCGAGTTTCCCGGAACGTTGGATTACCGCCCCGCGCCGGTGGTCAAATCCGCGCCGGACCCCGCGGCGGTGCGCGAGGTGGCCAAGGTGCTGGCCGACGCCAAGCGGCCCCTGGTCTATGCCGGGCAGGGGGTGCATTACGCCCGGGCCTGGCCCCAACTGCGCGAGCTGGCCGAGTTGCTGGAGGCGCCGGTGACCACCAGCCTGCAAGGCAAAAGCGCGTTTCCAGAGAATCACCCCCTCTCGCTGGGTTCCGGGGGACGCAGCTATTCCGGGCAGTTGCACCATTTTCTGCACCAGGCGGATGTGATTTTCGGCATCGGATGCAGCTTCACCTCCACCGGCTTCGGGCTGACCATGCCCAGCGGGCCGGTCTATATCCACGCCACGCTGGACCCCATGGACCTCAACAAGGACCTGCGGTTGGATCACGGCCTGGCGGGAGACGCCGCCCTCACGCTGGACGCCCTGCTGGCCGAGTTGAAGACGCTCGTTCCCGCGCCAAGGGGCCGGCGGGCGGAGGTGGTGGCGGAGATCGAATCCCACAAGGCCCAATGGATGGACCAGTGGCTCCCCATGCTCACCTCGGACGAGACGCCGCTGTCTCCCTACCGGGTGATCTGGGATTTGATGCACACCGTGGATCGGGACAACACCATCATCACCCATGACGCGGGCAGCCCCCGGGATCAAATCTCCCCCTTCTGGGAAACCACCGCGCCCATGAGCTACATCGGTTGGGGCAAGACCACCCAGCTGGGTTACGGGCTGGGTCTGGCCATGGGGGCCAAGCTGGCCCACCCGGACAAGCTCTGCGTCAACGTCTGGGGCGACGCGGCGATCGGTTTCACCGGCATGGATTTCGAGACCGCGGCCCGCGAACGCATTCCGATCCTGTCCATCCTGCTGAACAATTTTTCCATGGCCATCGAACTGAAAATAATGCCGGTCTCCACGGAGAAATACCGCTCCACCGACATTTCGGGGCACTACGCCGACTTCGCCAAGGCCCTGGGCTGTTACGGAGAACGCATCACCGCCCCGGAGGAAATCGTCCCGGCCATCCGGCGCGGCATGCAAAAAACCCAGCAAGGCCAGCCAGCCCTGCTGGAATTCCTCACCTCCAAGGAAACCCGCATCTCCACGCCTTGACCGAACGGGCCAACACCATTCCCCCCTGAAAAATTCCGTCAGGCGATCGCGAAAAACATCGCCCCTTGGCCGCCGGAGGCGAAACCCACCTCACCCGCCTTCCGGGGCGGCCCGCATTTTGCGCATCTGGTCGAAGAAGCGGCCCTTGGCGGCGGCGGCTTTTTCCTGGCGCAGTATTTTCCCGTCCTTCCCGCCGGACGAGGGCGCCGCTCCGTCAAACAGGGTGGCCTCGATCTCCATCAGGAAGCGTGAGGGTTGTTGCCTGATGACCTCCCCAAAGCGCTTGCGGGATTTGGCGCAGGAGAACACAAGCTGCCGCTTGGCCCGGGTGATGGCCACATAGAACAGCCGCCGTTCCTCCTCGGGGCCTTCCTCGGCCAGGGAGCGCTTGTTGGGGAAAATCTCCTCGGCCGCCTGCACCAGGTAGACATGGAGGAATTCCAGGCCCTTGGCCCCGTGCACGGTCATCAATGAGACCATCGGGTTGCGGTCGCCGTCTTCTTCCTCCTCGGGCAGCGTCAGCAGCGTGACGTGCTCCAGGTATTTCTTGATCCCGGCCTCGGGTCTGCGTTCGGCGTACAAATCGACGGCCCGTTCCAGCTCATAAATCAGCGCCACCGCCCGCTCGCCGGATGCGCGGTCGCTCTTTTCT
>JACZSY010000322.1 GCA_022573975.1 SAR324 cluster bacterium
GGGGTCGGGGGGATGAAATCCCCCGGGCTTTTGGGTGGTCACAGGCCTCCTAATGGGTGATGCCCTGTGAGCGGCGGCCCGCCTTGCCTCTTTGCGAAGATAAGGGTGGGGCGGCAGAAGGAAGCCGTTGCTTCATCGGCCCCAAGGAGGAGCCTCCCAGCCGCGATGGATTGTGCCAGGGAAAAAACGGGGAAGGTCAAAACGGTGAAAGCGGCGGAAATCGAATATGGAATTTATTTTTATCGAATGGTCTCGATTGACTTTTCGCCTTCGATTCCCCAGGACGTTGCCGGTTGGTGAGCAATGGGCGTATGTTGAGAAAATCGCGCCCTGCCCCTATCTGGAAACACGGTAAGTATTTGAAAACCCAATCGCCGAAGGAGGCCGCCCCCATGACCGGCAAGACCCTCACCTTGACCGAGGCCGCCGCCCTGATTTCCGATGGCGATCAGGTGGTGATGAGCGCCGGGATGGAGCGCTCGCCGATGGCCCTGCTGCGCGAGTTGGTGCGCCAGGGGCGCAAGGACTTGCGGCTGGCCGGCGTGGTGGGGGGGGCGATCAACCTGGACTTCCTGGTGGGCGCGGGCGCCGTGGCCAGCGTGGACACGTGCAGCGTCACCCTGTCCCCCTTCGCGCGCACCGGCCCCAACTTCCAGCGCCATGTGCAACAGGGCCGCATCAAAGCCATGGACAACACCTGAGGCGTGCTCTACGCGATGATCCAGGCTGGATCGATGGGCGTTCCCTACCTCCCGGTGGTGGGACTGGCCGGCAGCGACCTGGCCGGGCGCCGGGAAGACATGCGGATGGCGCCGGACCCTTTCGGGGGGGGCTTCGAGACCATCGTGGTGCAGGCCCTGCGGCCGGATGTCGCATTGTTTCACGGCCTCCGGGCGGACCGCGCGGGCAATGTTCATTTCGGCTACCCCAGCGACAACACCCTCATCGCCGAGGCTTCCCGCCGGGTCATCGTCACGGTGGAGGAGGTGGTGGACGCCTTGAGCGGCGAAGACCGCGCCGGCGGTTTCCTGCCCGGCATCCTGGTGGACGCGGTGGTTCCGGCGCGCCATGGGGCGCACCCGGCGGCCTGTCCCGGGGCCTATCCGGTGGACGACGCCCACATGATCCAATATGCCGAAAGCGCGGCCTCCGACGAGGCATTCGCGGACTACCTGCGGCGCACCGTGTTCGAGACCGCCGATCACCAGGAGTACCTCGACCGGTTCGTCCCCGAGGGATGGGGACAGGCCGGGCAGTTGCCCCTGCGCGAGGCGGGGGATTAGGGGGAAATTCCGCTGCCGTTTTGAAACCCCCGCAACCCGTCATAACGTCATGGCTGAATCCTGCACCGGCTCCGAATTGATCGCCGTACTGCTCTCCCGCGAGGTTCGCGAAGGAGAACTCTCCGCCTGCGGCGCGTTGTCCATGATTCCCGCCGCCGGGTTGCTGCTGGCCCAGGCCACCCACGCCCCCAAGGCCGAGCTGTTGATGCTGGGCACCCCCCTGATGCCCTTCGCCACCTCCCGGCAGTTCCACTTCCTGGCCATGCGGGGCGACCTGGGGCTGTTCTTCGTCAGCGGAGTGCAGATCGACCGGCGCGGCAACTACAACCTGCACATGCTGGGGGAGGACCAGGACAAGCCCCGGGTGCGCTTTCCGGGCGGCTACGGCGGGGGCATGATCTACTACGCGGCGCGGCGCACCGTGGTGTTCCGCACCGAGCACAGCCGGCGCGCGCTGGTGGAGCAGGTGGACTTCATCTCGGCGGCGGGCCGCACGCCCCCCGAAGTGCTGCGCCACGGAGGCCCCACCAAGGTGATCACTCCCATGGCCACGCTGGGCTTCGACGCCAAAGCCGGGGTGTTGGGTCTGGAGTCGGCCCATCCGCCGCATACGCCAGGCGAAGTGCAGGAGCGGACCGGGTTTCACCTGGGCGATCTTTCCGGCGTCCCCGCCACGCCCGCGCCCACGGAGGCCGAGCTGAAAGCCTTGCGCGGCCCGGTGCGGCTGCGGATGATCGAGGAGGGCATCTACGCGGAGTGGGCGCGAGCCAACCTTGGCGGGGAAACCGCCGCCTGACCGCTCCGTCCAAAGCAGGCAGGGACGCCCGTGCCCCGGCCCCGCCGCACCACCCCCGGTTTCAAAATAAAACGCTATCGGGTATACTTTCCCCAGCCGGAGCAAGCTTCCGGCGCTCCATGGACAGCAAGAACTCCAAGGGCGGCAGGGAAGCCGCGCTGCAAACCGCATCCGAAGCCGCGACGCCTCCCCGCCAAATCCGCAACGACCCGAGGCCACCCGCGAGGATGGCCGGAAAACGGCGGTGTTCCATGTCCGGCGCGCTCCAACATTGCAAGAGACACATTCCCAGGCCGTGTTGTCCTCGCCCCGGCATGCTCGCCTGGGCGGCGGCCGGTCTGCTGCTGCCCGCCGGCGGGTGTTCCGCGCAATGGCTGGAAGGATCGGTGTCGCGCGGAGACCTGTTGTTGGGAGTCGGCGGCATATTGGCGGTTCAGGCTCTGCTGGTGGCTGTGATGTTGCCCCTTGCGCTGCGATGGTGGGAGGCCCGCACCGAAAAAGCCCGCGTCGTGCGTCAATTGCTGGGGGACCTGCGCCATTTCCGCCTGTTGGACAGCGAAGCGGGCGTGCTGCGCAAGACGGGGATGATCCGCGACCTCAACGCCCTGGGCGAGACGCCCCCGGAACTGGAAGGGTGCCTGCTCCCCGGCGCGGATCTGAGGGGCGTTTTGCTGGACGGGTGCGATTTGCGCGGGGCCAACCTGCGCGGGGCGGACCTGCAGGGCGCATCGCTGGCCGGGGCGGAACTGTTCGGGGCCGATCTGGCCGGAGCCAACCTGACCTTCGCCAACCTCCACGGAGCCAACCTGCGCGGGGCCGATCTGGAGGCTGCGCGGCTCAACAAGGCCGATCTGCGCCAGTGCAACCTGCACCGGGCCAACCTGGTGGACGCCGATCTCAACCGCGCCCGGCTGGAAGGCGCCACCCTGGACAAGGCCCGCTTTCTCCCCGAGGGCGGCGACTCCCTGCGCCACGGCGTACACCCGTCGGTGGAGGATTGGATCCGCGCCAAGTTGGATCACCGGGGCAGATTCCGCCCCGATCGCGAAGAAATAGAGCGCGCGCGCCCGCTATCGGACGCTATTTGACTGCCAGGAGACTTTCCATGATTCTGGCGCGGAGAGGATTTCCGCGGCACCATTCCGTGCCCAAGGTGAGTATTACTTCCGCTTTTTCCCGCCGATCTGGACGAACGCCCGCTTGGCCGGGTTCCATTGGTAGCTTCGCTCGAAACTCCCTAATATTTCAATTTCCATGGTTTTTCCATTCCTTTGTTTCCGCTGACCCTTGACGATGATGAGGGGGAACGGCTTGGCCACCAAATTGTAATGGAAGGCGGACTCCTTGAAAACCTCATTTTCGCCCATCAAGGGTGCATCACCGAAATGAAACTCCGTCTTGATTCCTGATTCAATGAATTTCGCCGCCTTATTGTCCCACCAGATCAATTCTGAAAATTTGCTTGTTCTTGCCCGGAAGAACGATGTGCTCACCACCACCACCTCGTTGGTTCCATCCCCATTCAAATCCGGCGCGGAGCGGGGAAGTCCTTTCAGCTAAATCCTTTTGGGCTTCCATCCCCCTCCCAGAAGGCGATATTGAAAGGCGAGTGAATCTTCCAGTGTGCCCAGCGGGATGCCACGAGCGTTGATTTCATAGGCCAACAGCACCGTGCGCCGATTCACCACGACCCCGCCAAAATGGAAGGAAAAATTCGCGGCCTCCTCCGCGGAAATTTCCACACCCTTCCCCTTTAGTTCCGCCAGCCACCAGCTTTTGGGACCGGGATTGTTAAGAAAAGGATAGGCGAGCGAGGTTTTCCGCAGGCCCTTGGAAAAAACGGTTTTCTTCCTGGCGGCGTTGGTGGCCACGAAGCGCAGCTTGCCACTGTCCAGATTCCAAAAATACTTGACGCTCCAGGCCTTGTCTTCGGCGATGAAGAACAGGCTGTTCCCGATCAAGGTGAAATTTGAAAGAGAGGTCGAAGGAGAGAATTTAACCTTCAAGGCTGTCCGCCTCCCGCCCCGGATCAGGCCCACCCGTTTTTTCCCTTTGGTGTTCCGATAGACGATGACGATGGCTTTTTCGGAAAGCCTGTAATCACCCAG
>JACZSY010000323.1 GCA_022573975.1 SAR324 cluster bacterium
TCAAGAAGGGCGGAACCTTCCCTCGATGCGTTGTTTGAATTCGATCTACGGACAGCCTTCCCCGTTGGTGGTCAACCCCCGGTCAAGAAGCAATCCGAGTGGCTCCAGGCGACCTTCGACGTATTGAAGTCAAAGCGATCTAACTTTGAGGTCGGCGTAGGTGCTGCCTTTCCGTACCGGACATGCAAACTGACACAGCAGTCGGAAATTTTGGATTCGATTGCTGCAACATGGATTGCCTGCAAACCGCTCGTTGATGTTCTTTTGAAAGGCAATTGACCATCCGCCCGAGAATTTCTGCTGATCTGCCTTCCTCAACCTCCAACAATCGGGAAGTGAATCTTCCCCGCCGCCTCCATCTTGGTCTTTTCATCCCGGCGGTCATAGCGGGAGGTAGTGACCGGCGAGGCGTGGCCCATGAGCTTTTGGACGGTGACCAAATCCACCCCGGCATCCAACATTTCTCCGGCAAAGGTTCTCCTCAGATCATGAGGCGTGAAAGGCTTGACCCGCGCTTGGCGGAATCGCTTCTCCAGAATGATCCAAATGGCCTGATCGGTAAGGCGTTCCGGGATTACCTTTCCGCCCTTACGGATGCGGTACAGCAGTGGCCCAGGCGTATCACCCCCCGAACGGAAAACCACCCGGCGACGATGATGCAATTTATCCGGTAATAAACGACTTGATTTCTACCGCCAACACCCTCTTTCGATCAACTTCACCAAATGTATCGTTAAATTCCTGAATTAGGCCCTGTAGGGCGTCTGACTTCATTGTCTCGTTCAATTTCGCTTCACTCTCAAACTCATAGATGGCCATGTAGTTGTACCCATCACCACCATCTATGATCTTGTGGCGGCGACCGCTAGTCACGCCGGGAAATCGGTTTAGAGCTTTGGGCATATGATCCTCGTCGTACCACCGATTGAACGCATCTTCTTGTTCGGGTTTGACGTTTGCCATCACGATGAATACGCCTTTGTTTTCCATGGTTCGATAATCTCCAATTTGAATTGAACGACAAAATTTCGGCTTGATGCTGGCCGAACACGAGGCGGAAGGGGAGTTTTGACCAACAGGGCGTGCAAAGGTGGGGCGGCTAGAAGACCACCACCGAGCGGATGCTCTTGCCCTCGTGCATGTAATCGAAGGCTTTGTTGATCTCGGCCAAGGGCATGGTGAAGCTGATCATTTCGTCCACTTTTAATTTGCCTTCCATGTACATCTCCACGTAACCGGGCAGTTGGGAGCGCCCCTTCACGCCGCCAAAAGCCGTTCCGCGCCAGACGCGCCCGGTCACCAATTGAAAGGGCCGCGTGGAAATTTCCTGGCCGGCGCCGGCCACGCCGATGATGACGGATTCGCCCCATCCTTTGTGGCAGCATTCCAGGGCGGAGCGCATCAGCTCAACGTTGCCCACGCACTCAAAGGAGTAGTCCACGCCGCCGTCCGTCATCTCCACGATCACCTCATGCAAGGGCGTGGAGTGCTCCGTGGGATTGACCGTATCCGTCGCGCCCAACGCACGGGCGAACTCGAACTTGCCCGGATTGACGTCCACGGCGATGATACGCCCGGCTTGGGCCATGACCGCCCCCTGGATCACGCTGAGGCCGATGCCCCCCAGGCCGAACACGGCCACGCTGGCCCCCGGCTCCACCTTGGCCGTGTTCAACACCGCGCCCACGCCGGTGGTCACACCGCAGCCCAGCAGACAGACTTTGTCCAGCGGCGCGGCGGGATTGATCTTCGCGGCGGCGATCTCGGGCAGCACCGTGTATTGGGAGAAAGTGGACGTGCCCATGTAGTGAAACACCGGCTTGCCGCCGCTGGAAAAGCGGGAGGTGCCGTCGGGCATCAGGCCCTGTCCTTGAGTCAGGCGGATGGCCTGGCACAAATTGGTCTTGCCGGATTTGCAAAAACCGCACGTGCCGCATTCCGGCGTATAAAGGGGAATCACATGATCCCCCGTTTTCAGGGTCGTCACGCCTGGCCCCACTTCTTCCACCACCGCGCCCCCCTCATGGCCCAGCACGGCGGGGAACAGCCCCTCCGGATCGGCGCCAGAGAGGGTAAAGGCATCCGTATGGCAGACACCCGTGGCCACCATTCTCAGCAGCACTTCCCCTGATTTGGGCCCCTCCAAGTCGAGCGTTTCGATTTCCAGCGGCTTTCCCGCCTCCCTGGCAACGGCGGCAAGGGTTTTCATGGATTCTCATTGCTCCTGCAAAAAAATTTGAACTGCGCCACTCCGCGATCCTAATGATTCAGAAGATAAACGGAAAGGGCTGGATTGGAAAACAAACCCGTGGGAATCTATCATACATCCCGCCTCAAGGATCGTTCACACCGAAAGCCTGTGGCCAGTTTCACAAGCGACTAAATCTTTCCCTGTGTAACCTAAATGAAACTGGAAAACCTCCGCCCAGGAACTGAAGTCAAAGGTGTTTTACCAACCAAGCCAGAAGTGAGGGGTCTGGAGTAGATGGCTGATTGAGGAGGTGCCCGGATACGGCAATCGGCAGAGGAAGCAGGATTTTTTCATTCCGGAGATGCTACCGGCCACCCTCAAAAAAATCAACGGAATCAATACGGACAAGGTTTTCCGATAGGGAAAATCGGGGATCCCGCCCGAGCCGGCCCTGCCGCTGAATTCCAGTCTTCCATTGATCCCTGCATGTCGAATTGGTAGGCTCTCGTTCCTTCAATCCATGGCCAACCCCGCGGGGCCGGGGCCATCGGGGTTTGCCCGCCAGGCGCCGCGGCATGGAAAAGGATCGCGTTTCACCGGGCTTTTGCTGCAAGAACAAAGGGAGAATCCATGGGCGCACGGGAGCCGATAGTCATCAAGCCGGACGATATCGATCCGCGTTTCGATTGGGAGCGGGGCATCCCCTCGCCAGGGCACGGCGCGGTGGATTTCGAGGAGCGGGTGGACTTCCGGCGCCTTCACCGCTACCGGCTGGCCAGGGCCCGCCGGGCGCTGGCCGATTCGGATTTGGGTGCGTTGTTATGCTTCGACAACAACAACATCCGTTACCTTACCAGCACCAGCATCGGCGAATGGGCGCGGGACAAGGTGGCCCGCTATGCCCTGCTGGCCGGCGACAGCGAGCCCCACCTGTGGGATTTCGGCTCGGCCGCCGCCCATCACCGGCTCCACGCGCCCTGGCTGCCCCGTGAAAGCTGCCATGCGGGAATGGTCGGCCTGCGGGGCACGGTGCCGCCCAGCGCGGGCTTTATGCGCCGGGCCGCCGAGGAAATCAAAGACCTGCTGGAAGCAAACGGAGTGGCGGACATGCCCCTGGGGATCGACATCGGGGAGCCACCCATGATCTTCGAGTTGCAGCGCCTTGGCATCGAGGTGCGCGACGGGCAGCAGACCCTGCTGGACGCCCGGGAAATCAAGAACCGGGACGAGATGACACTGCTCAACATGGCGGCGGCCATGGTGGATGGGGTGTACCAGGACATATTCGAAGCCCTCAAGCCCGGGGTGCGCGAATCGGACATCGTGGCCCTGGCCAACAAAAGGCTCTACGAGATGGGCTCGGACGACGTGGAGGCCATCAACGCGGTCTCGGGAGAGCGCTGCAATCCCCACCCCCACAATTTCACGGACCGCATTATCCGGCCAGGGGACCAGGCCTTTTTCGACATCATCCAGTCCTACATGGGATATCGCACCTGTTACTACCGCACCTTCAACGTCGGGCGCGCCACGCCGGTGCAAATTGACGCCTACAAGAAGGCGCGGGAATGGATCGATGCCGCCATCCAGATGGTTCGCCCGGGCGTGGGCACCGATCAAATCGCCGCATTGTGGCCCAAGGCGGAGGAATTCGGGTTCGCCAACGAGATGGAGGCTTTCGCCCTTCAGTTCGGCCACGGGCTGGGGGTGGCCCTGCACGAACGCCCGATCATCAGCCGTCTCATCTCCTTCGAGCAGCCCATCGAAATCAAGGAGGGCATGGTGTTCGCGCTGGAAACCTACTGCCCGGCGCAGGACGGAATTTCAGCCGCCCGCATCGAAGAAGAGGTCATCGTCACCAACGATGGCGCGAAGGTCATCACGCTGTTTCCCGCGCAGGAGCTCCCGGTGGCCAACCCCTATTGAGGCGCCGGGCAGCGCCCGCCATGGCCTGCGATCCAGCCCCGGTATCCGGTATCCGGGCGGCGCCTAT
>JACZSY010000324.1 GCA_022573975.1 SAR324 cluster bacterium
TGATTATCATTTCTTCTTCGGTAAACGCCCTCCTGAGTTCGTCCATGGTCATTTCGATACTCCCTGCTGAATGACGGCGCCAAAATCGACCACTTTGTTTCACCCGGTGAGGCCCTGCCCAACTACGTTCAACTCTTATTATAATTATCCATCGTCCGTTCGAAAGTGAAACTTCTTGGAGGCGGACTGGAACAATTGATGGTTCTATTCCCGATGGGACCACCTGTTCAATCCTTAATTTTAAATCATCAACATCCTCCTGGGACACACCAGGCAAGCCAGATATATAGTGGTCTTCCTCATCGGCTCCGATTAAAAGGTCCCCTGAAGCGGTGTTGGCAAATGCGCATACCGTCTTTAACAAATGCTCGTTTCGTTCCAGTTCTCGCTTGAACTCCAAGGTTAGGCTTTCAGGTTCTTTGTCCTCAAGAAGCCTCTCAAGATCCTCTTTCTCAATTTTTTCAATTTCACGTGGAATCATTTTTTGCTGCAATCCCTAAAATCATTCTCGGATAAAATAATATTTATTAATATATTTGTTTTTTTGTTCCTACAGCAAACAAAATCCCGCCGATGACCTTCCCTAAAACATGGGGTAATTAAGTTCGCCCAACCAAACCCCACCTTCCCATTGTGGATTTCCTGCATTTTTGTAAACCTGACACTATCCAATAATTAAACTCCGTGGAACTGTTTCCCCGGAACCCCCGCGGCCATTAGGAGGGGGGTTTGTCAGAACGATATCTGGAAATTTTTCGCCGGTCGATTAACGATTTTTATTAGGCTCGGAAAGGTAACTGCCTTGCCGGATTTTTTGCAGTATTTGATAAATTACGGGGAAATTGTAGTTTTCGCCGTGGTTTTTTTGGAGCAGGCGGGTCTTCCGCTCCCCAGCTCCATTTTCCTGATTGCCGCCGGAGGTCTGGCCGGGACAGGCCTGCTGAATGGCCCCGTCATCATAGTTCTGGCTATCATCGCCACCATGGCGGCCAATCTGATTTGGTTCCAGTTGGGCCGGTGGCAAGGCACCAGAATCCTCGGCCTGCTTTGCAAGATTTCGATGGAGCCCGATGCCTGCAAAAGGATTACTGAAAGGATTTTCGCCCGGCACGGGCTGCCTTCGCTTCTGGTCGTCAAATTCATTCCTGGTTTGAGCGCCATTGCTTCCCCAATGGCCGGAATTACAGGGGTCAAACTCCTCCCGTTTTTTATATTTAATTTGGCGGGAACACTAATTTGGGTGGGGACCCTTGAGGGGTTGGGCATCATTTTCAGCGACGAGTTGGAAAACATTACCGGATACCTGGCTTCTTGGGGATTGGCGGTGGGGGGCGCCATCATCGCCCTTTTTATAGCGTATATCGGGTTCAAATTTCTGTTGCGGGCGATCTTTATCCGCCGGCTCAGGATGGCCAGGGTGACCGCCGGCGAGCTCCGGGAAATGATGGACGCGGGAGACAAACCATTGGTGGTGGACCTGCGGCATCCCTTGGATGTAGATAACTTTCCCTACCAGATTCCCGGGGCCAAGTTGCTGTCTCCAACCGATTTTGGGCCGCCCACCCCCGAGTTCCTCCTGGGGCGGGAAGTGATTTTGTATTGCTCCTGACCCAACGAGGCGACCAGCGCAAGTGTTGCGCGGCTGCTGCAAAAAAATGGAGTCAAGCGAGTGCGCCCACTGGAAGGCGGCATCGATGCATGGCGGAACCGGGGTTATCGCTTCGACCCAATCGACGAATCGGGTAATGAGGTTTCCACATAGCCGGAATTTTGCTTCCATCACGCCGCGGGAACCCCGCGGCAGGCGGGTGTCCTGAACGGTCCTCACAATCCCATTGTGAATTTCCCCCAATTTTGCAACCCTGACGCAATCCAATGTTTCCGCAGTATTCATCCCCGCGAGGCGCGCCCGCCGGAAGCCTCCGCGGCCCAGAGGAGGGGCGTCATGTCAGAGCGTTACCAGCAATTTTTCCGCCGGTCCATCGAGGACAAGGAAGCGTTTTGGGCCGAACAGGCCGAAGACATTTATTGGCATCGCCGCTGGGATCGGGTGCTCGATTACGACAGGCCGCCGTTTTCCCGCTGGTTCGTGGGCGGGGAAACCAACACCTGCTACAACTGCGTGGACCGGCACCTGGAGGCCCGGGGCGATCAGAACGCCATCGTCTGGATCTCCACCGAAGTCAACAAGACCGAAACCCTGACCTACCGCCAACTGCACGAGCAGGTGAACCGCTACGCCGCGGTGTTGGCCGCCCAGGGCCTGGTCAAGGGCGACCGGGTGATCATCTACCTGCCGATGATCCCGGAAGCGCTGGTGGCGATGCTGGCCTGCCTGAGGCTGGGGGCGATCCATTCGGTGGTGTTCGGGGGATTCGCCCCGGCCAACCTGGCGGCCCGCATCGACGACGCCCGGCCCCGGCTGATGATCACGGCCGACAGCGGCATGCGCAACGGCAAGCCGGTGCCCTACAAGCCCCTGGTGGACCAGGCCATCGAATTGTCCAAGTCTCCCCCGGAAAAAGTGCTGCTGATCGACCGCGGGCTGGACCCGGAGCTGAACTGGGTGGATGGGCGCGACCTGGACCTGCCCGCCCTGGCGGCGGCGGGGGACGGCGCGGCGGTGGAGCCGGTGTGGGTGGAAAGCAGCGATCCGTCGTACATCCTCTATACCTCGGGCACCACCGGCAGCCCCAAGGGCGTGCAGCGGGACACCGGCGGGCACCTGGTGGCCCTCCAGGCCTCCATGAAGCACATCTATGCCTGCCAGCCCGGCGAGACCTACTGGGCCACCTCGGACATCGGCTGGGTGGTGGGCCATTCCTACATCGTCTACGCCCCGCTGCTGAACGGCATGACCACCATCGTCTACGAGGGCACTCCCCTCAATCCCGATCCGGGCATCTGGTGGAAAATCGTGGCGGAGCAGCAGGTGAACGTGATGTTCTCCGCGCCCACCGCCGTGCGCATCCTGCGCAAGCACGATCCCAAATACATGCAACAGCATGACCTGTCCTCCCTGCGCACCTTGTTCCTGGCCGGCGAGCCCCTGGACGCTCCCTCCTACCATTGGATTCAGGACAACCTGAAGGATGTGACGGTGCTGGATCATTACTGGCAGACCGAATCGGGCTGGCCGATTCTCTCCAACTGCGCCGGGGTCGAACTCGAACCGGTCAAGCCCGGTTCGCCCACCTTTCCCGTCTATGGCTGGGATATGAGCGTGGTGGAGCACGGCACGGGGAAGATCATGGGCGACGGCGAGAAGGGCGTGCTGGTGGCCAAGCCCCCGCTGCCCCCGGGCGCGCTTTCCACCGTGTGGGGCGACGACCAGCGGTTTCTGGAATCCTACTACGGCCACTTTCCCGAGCAGTTCTATTACACGGGCGATTACGCCATCCGCGACAGCGACGGCTATTACTTCGTGCTGGGCCGCGCGGACGAGGTGATCAACGTGGCGGGCCACAGGCTGGGCACCCGGGAGATCGAAGAGGCCATCAGCGGGCATCCCGCCGTGGCGGAGGTCGCGGCCGTGGGCGTGAAGGACGAGGTGAAAGGCCAGGCCGTGGTGGCCGTGGTCGTGCTCAAGAACGACGTGACCCTGAGCGATGAGGAGATTTCCGCCGCCATCAAGAAGCAGGTGGACGAGCAGGTGGGGCCCATCGCCCGCCCCCGGGAGGTTCACGTGGTGGCCGGACTGCCCAAGACCCGCTCGGGCAAGGTGATCCGGCGGGCCATCATCGCCATGGCCGAGGGCCGCGATGCCGGCGACCTCTCCACCCTGGAGGACCAGTCCACCATCGAGGAAATCAAAAAGGCCATCACCCGGCAATAAGCGCGGAATCTCCCGTCCAACAGCACCACACCCCGCCCTTCGGCAACGCTGGCGAGCCGCTGGGCCGTTGTGGGGTGTAAATCGG
The DNA here is from genome assembly GCA_022573975.1 of SAR324 cluster bacterium. Taxonomy (GTDB): domain Bacteria; phylum SAR324; class SAR324; order SAR324; family JACQKK01; genus JACZSY01. Next base: position 3,921 of record JACZSY010000324.1, read on the forward strand.
CAGTGGCGGCCTCACCAGGGCGAGACCTTTGCGTAACTCAAAATAAATTATGGCTATGTCTTTAGCTCCGCGGAATTGGTTTTATTTGGAGCCCAGGCCTGAGGGGTTTCCACGCGGCACCTCACCCCGCCCCGGCCACAAACACCGTGCCTGGGGCTGCCCCTCTCCAAAAGAGAGGGGCTTTATTATTGTATATTATTGTAAATACAACGATTTCCCCCCTCTCCTTTGGAGAGGGGGTGCCGCCGTAAGGCGGTGGGGT
>JACZSY010000325.1 GCA_022573975.1 SAR324 cluster bacterium
GACGCCGGACTATGGCACCGTCTCGGCCTCGATCCTCACCATGGGCGGCAAACTGGACAGGCGCTATTATTACGCCGAGGCCGCCGCGATGGCGTCCGCCCAGCAGGGCTGGGCCAGGGGCATGATCGGCAACGGGGAAATCGTGGCTCCCGGCTCGGCCCAGGGCAGTCCCTTCCGGCTGGTCGATTTCCCGGAGTGAAGACCCCGCCACGGTCGAAATCTTTCCCCCTCAAGGGAAATTGGCGGCCGGCGCGGCCTCCGGGCCGGTTCCACCGGGGAGATGGACGGAGGATTTTTGGCGGCACGTTCTACAAGGGGTGTGACCAACCAAAAGCGCGGGGGATTTCATCCCCCACACCCCCAGACCATTTTTTGAAAAAAATGGATTAAAACTTTCAATAAGATATTGGAATGATAGGTTTAAATACAAAATTGGGGTTTAATTCCCCGCCCCTTGGGGCGAAAAAAGGAAACCTATTCCCCAGCTGATACCCCGCCCCTTGGGGCGGGGTCATTCATTATAAGGGGTTAAACGAATGGTTTTTTGGGTAAAGTAAATTTATTTTTCTGAAAAATATGATTAATCTTTCATCTGGTTTAAATTTAGGATACAATCCCAATCGGTACAATGACCCCATGGAAAAAACCTGCCGGCAAACCGATGACGCCCTGCCCACCACCCGATTTTTCGCCAAAAAAACCCAGGCTGAACCCGCCGGCGGGCAGCACCGATTGCCATTTCCACATCTACGGGCCGTCGTCGCGGTACCCCTACGCGGAGACCCGCGGGTACACGCCGCCCGATTGCACCCTGGAACGCTACCGGCCCCTGATGGACACCCTGGGTTTGCAGCGGGCGGTGCTGGTGCAGCCTTCGGTCTATGGCACGGACAACCGCGCGCATCTGGACGCGTTGGCCGAAGGGGGCGGAATTTTCCGCATGGTGGCGGTGCTGGACGATTCGGCCGGCGCCGGAGAGATGCGGCGGATGGAGGAGATGGGGGTGCGTGGCATCCGCTTCAATGTGGTGACCCCGGGCGGATTGGCCATGGAACTGCTGGAGGACACCGCCGCCCGGATCGCTCCCCTCGGGTGGCACATCCAGATGTTCATGCCGCTGGCGGCCATCGCGGAAAACGAGGCGCGCCTGGCGTCACTGCCGGTTCCGCTGGTGATCGATCACATGGGCTGCGCGACCCCCGCGGACCTCCCGAACCACCCCGGTTTCACCGCCCTGCTGCGCCTGATCGGCGCGGGCGGCACATGGGTCAAGCTTTCGGGCGCCTACCGGCTCTCCGCCGAGCCCACGCCTCCCTTCAGCGACATGACGCCCATCGCCCAGGCCTTGATCGCCGTCAACCCGGAGCGGATGGTCTGGGGCAGCGACTGGCCACACCCCATGGTGATCGACCGTCCCATGCCCAACGATGGGGATTTGTTGGACCTGCTTTCGGACTGGGCGCCGCGGGAATCCACGCGCAACCGGATTCTGGTGGACAATCCGGCCCGCCTGTACCGCTTCGATTGACCCCGCGCCTGGGTCTTCCCACCGATTTTATCCTTGTCTTCAACCGATGCCGGTTATAGCTTTAGTGACAAGTCCATCGAGCCGCGCAGGTAGTTCATAAAGCAGCCAAGTCTCCCCCAGCGGCATTTTTTATTTCAGACACCGGACAGGCGCGCCTCCGCCCGCCAGCAAACGCATCCGGCAATCGTCACCCATGGAGGTCAATCGGACATGATCAAACTAGGCGTCAAGGAATTGGTCGAAGAGGCCAATGCCCACATCGTCACCCACACCGTCGAAGAAGTGATGCGCATGCAGGCCAAGGACGACGTGGTGCTGGTGGATATCCGCGATTTGGAGGAATTGAAGGAATTGGGCACGATCCCCGGGGCGGTGCACGCCTCCCGCGGGATGCTGGAAATGTACTTCGATCCCACGCATGGCCGGCACAAACCGGTGTTCTCCGAGGACAAGGAATTCGTGATGATATGAATGGCCGGCGGCCGATCCGCGCTGGCAGCGCAGACACTGCAAAAAATGGGACTGGAACGGGTTTCCCACATGGCCGGCGGTTTTAACGCATGGCTCGAGGCCGGAGGGGCCGTCGAACGGTGATCCCAATCCCGGAAATCCACGCCGCGACCCCCACGCCGCGGCCTCCACGCCGCGACCTCCACGAAAAAGCAATCGCAAGGCCGGGGTGGGCTTTTCGCAAGGTATATTCCGGGCGGTTTCGGGTATTTCGGGGGAGCCTCAACCCCCCGTCCCCCTGCTCCACGGCGTTTTCAAACAGCGTATGGAGAAGGGGGTGGCTTCCTCCGCCATATCATTGTAAATACGACGCTTTTCCCCTCTCCATGGAATGGAGAGGGAGGGAGGCCGCAGGCCGGGGGGGTGAGGCTTCGGGCGCCGGGCCGCAGGCCGGGGGGGTGAGGCTTCGGGCGCCGGGCCGCAGGCCGGGGGGGTGAGGCTTCGGGCGCCGGGCCGCAGGCCGGGAGTTGAGGCTTCGCCCCCGAACCCTCTCCCGCCTTTCGCACCCCCCAATGGCTGGAGGAGCAATTACGGACGGCCCCGCAACAAGCGGCGGGAAATCGACCCGTGGAAAATATTCCCCAAAAAATTCAAATGCTCAGATCGAGCAGGTTGTAATCCTTGAGCCCGGCCTTCATTTCCGGGTTCCAGCGGTAGCTCTCCCCGGACTCGGCGAAGGGTTTGTAGACGAAGGGTGTTTCGTCCGGAAAACGCTGGCGCCTGGCGTCAATGGCGTACCCGATCAGGCGGGACCGCGTATGGATGCGGTTCGCGTCGTACACCGCCGGCGCGTTATGAACGCCCCCGCCCTTCACCCCGAGCACGGAGGAACGGCGGTGAAATCCCAGGTTGACCGTGACCCGCCATTGGTCGCTGGTATTGGCGAACGAGCCATGCACCGTTTGCCGATTGGTGATGGCGACATCGCCGGGATTGCAAATCATCGGCACCGCATCGGGCAATCGCTCCGACCCGGCCCTGGCCACCATCTCCTTGATGTTCGCCCTGCCGAGCTTATGCGATCCGGGCACGATCCAGACGCCGTTGGCCGGCGTGCAGCCGTAGAGCTGACCCATGAAGTTAAAACCGTGTATCCCCTGATCCCACGAAGGGCTGTCCCAATGGGTGACGCCGTCCTGGTGCCATGCCACAGAGGCACCGAGACCCGGCGCTTTGATGAACAACGCCTCGGTGAAGGGCGTGAAGTCCTCGCCGTTGATCGCGGCCGCGACGGCCAGCAGTTGGGGATGGCCATAGACCCGCAGGGACGCTTCCGAGAATTGCAGGGAACCGAGGATCAGATAGACGATATCTTTTGGAGCGCCGGGGGCCGGGGTTGGCTCCCGCATCTTCACCGGATGGCGGCCGTTGGCCAGATCGGTGCCGCCGAAGGGGTCGCCGAGGGGTTTGGACCAGAACAACGTGGGCGCCTCGCAATCGGCTCCGAGCGCCGGGCGGCCCTTGGCGTCCACCGGAGACCCCTCCTGCACCGGGAGCCGTTCCAGGATGTCGAAAAAATCCGCTTCGAGGTCCTGGAGTTCCTCTTCTTTCAGCACCCCTTCGAAGACGTAAAAGCCGTGGCGCCAATAGGCCTCCACGATGTCCTCATGCAGCGTGCCGTCCGCGTTGAATCGAATCGGGCCGCGATTCCCCAGCCGATGCGCCCGCTGCCCGCCCTCCCGCAGATACACCTGCATCGCGGCCTCGTCGGGTCCATAATCCACCTTGATCGCAGTAGCCGATGTGCTCATCTCTTCCTCGCTTAGGTTCGATCGTGCTCGAATCCGCCGTGTTTGCTTCCTCAGCTCAGGAAAACCGGCAAAGACCGGTCAAGGCAAGTCGTCTTCACCAGCAGTGCCAGTTCACCAGCAGTGCCAGTTCACCAGCAGTGCCCGGAATCCCGCCTCTCTTCCTTTAACACCTTCATCACCGGACTTTCTACCCCCGGCCCACGAAAGGCATTTTGGTGGCCATCACGGTCATGAACTGGACGTTGGCGTCCAGGGGCAGGCCGGCCATATAGACAATGGCCCGCGCCACGTTGTCCACGTCCATGGTGGGCTCGGCCTCGATGGAGCCGTTGGCCTGGGGCACGCCCTTCGCCATTGGCGCGGTCATCCCCTTGGCGGCG
>JACZSY010000326.1 GCA_022573975.1 SAR324 cluster bacterium
GCGGCACTCCTGCCAAATCGAAGCCAATCGCTTCATACTCCCCCCCCCGGCCTCCTGCCGTGGAAGGCGTCCTCCAGCAGGGCGCGCGCGCCTTGGCGGGTGACCGGCGCGGGGCAGAACAACCCCGGTCATTTTTGTCTTCCCGGAACCGATAAGGTATGTGCTAATATTCACTGAATACCAGCCCCGGCGGGCCGTGTGTTTCCCCCGGAATCCTGACACACCTTACGATTTGCCCATGACCACGCGCAAACGGGAAAAGACCTACTACAAGATCACCTTCACCAGCGGGGAAGAACTCTACCAGGTTTGCGCCAGGGAACTGGCCTCCTCCGATTTGTACGGGCTGATCGAAATCGGCGATTTCATCTTTCCCTCCAGCCGGCTGGTGTACAACCCAGGCGAGGAACGGCTGAAGCGTGAGTTCGAAGGCATCAAGCGCACCTGGATTCCGTATCATGCCATCATCCGCATCGATGAAATTCAGGAATCCCGCGAGAGTGAAAGCAAGATCATTCCCCTGCCATCGCCTCCCAGGATGGACAGGGGCGACGCGATCAAAAAACCCGATTTCTGACCCGCGGCGGGCCGGAATCCCCAGCACCGGGGCCCCCCGCGCGGGCACACCGCTATCCGGCCGGCGCCGTTCACGCCCAGCCGTCCGCCCCCAGCCATTGGAGACCTGAAGGCATGAGCGATACTACCCCAAGGCGCGCCCTCGGCGAGGAATCCTGCCACCAAATGGCCGCGCTGGTCCTGTTGGACCGGCTGGTTGCCGAACCGGAGAAATACCATGCCGGGATGATGGACGAGGACGACAATTTGATGGAGCCCCTGTTCGATTTCATGATGCGCGAAGACTTGATCTCGGTCGGCGAGGACGATCATTTCAGTCCCACCGAAAAAGGGCGCAAGGCATACCAGACCCTGCTCGACCAACAACAATCCTACCTGGCCAATTTCGATGTCTATGCCGCGGTCGACTTGGCCGAGGGCCGGTTTGGAGATGCGGAGCGGGACAATCTTGACGCGCCGAATTGGACCGACCTGAGGGTGGCCGCCGCCGAGTACAAGGGGATCGATCCCTATCGGATGGTCTTTTTGTCCATGCTGGCCGACGGCACTTTTTTCGAAAACCCGGGTTGGAAATTCGACATCCTGCTCGGATCCAGCTTTTTCAAGGAACTGGAGGGCATCGTCGGCTCACAAATCGGCGTTGAGGAATTGGGGTATCAGGACGAGGATGGCACGCCCGTCTCGGGGGAGACGGTACTGGAGGATGTCATCCTGCAGGGCGCCGAGGTCAACAGGGAGCGTATGGAGCGGGAGCGGGAAAGCGAAAGCCAGGCTTCCCTCTTCGATGAGGAAGAAGACCGCCGGGGCCGTGACGATGACGACTGGGAAGAAGAATGGGTGTATGTTCCCTACGATCCATGGATGCCGGCAACGGCCTATATGGGCAGCGCTCTTTTCGTGGAGGCCCTTTGGCTTTCCAGTTATTGGTAAACCGGCGCCGGGGTGGGGATGCCCGCCACCGCGAAGTTTCAGCCGCATCCGTAGTGTCCCATACACACCACACTTGTTGGAAATTTTCACATCGCACCCGCTTTTCCGGTGGAAAATGAAAATCAAGTCATTGATATAACAACCTATTTAGTATGGCCCGGTTGTTGCAGAAAATATAGGATCGCCAAAAAAGCCTGAAATCCTTCGGCGGGAAAAATTCGGTGTTTAAAGTTTCGGAGTTCCAGGGCGCGAAGCGAAAATTCGCACGGATGGCGATGCAGGCTGACTTGGCCATACCGTGCATTGGCTATGAACAAGGTTGCGCGGAATCAAGGATTCCGAACCCGGAAGTTGTTCATCACAGCCGGTCAGCCGGAACGAGGACAAAACGCAATCGGACCCACGAAAATTAAAGACCAATCTGGATTCAGCCGATAAATTCTCAGCCGATAAATTCACCGTCACCCCGATGGACCACCGGTTTTTGGAATTACGGCTTGTGAACCTTGGAGTGGATGCGCAATGGCAAGAATCGAAACGATTTTGAAATACGGACCCTGGAAACTGAATCCAGGTATGTTGGGATTGCGTGAATAAAAAAAGACCGGCACCCATTCGCAGAGCAGGAGCTGAAGAAAAATTGCTCCGAGGCATTATTCTTGAAACGAATGTCAGGAGAAGTTTTGATGGGGACTGAAAAATGAATCCCCTCACCGCCAGCGGAGGGGAATGCATCTGAAATAAAAGATGCGAAAATTGGAAGCGCTTCACCTATTTATTTTTAGAACGCCCCGTCGGATGCGGGGAAAAATCACCAGGATTTGATTTCAATGCACCAGCACACTCTCCGTGCCCCCTGCCACCTGTTTGGCTGTGGACTGCACACAGGCAAGGACAGCCAAATCACACTTCTTCCCGCTCCGGTTGATACGGGCATCGTCTTCCGTCTGTTCAACGAGGGGCGTCAGGTGGAATTTCCGGCCCGGGTCGAATCCATCACCCGCACCGTGATGAGCACGACCCTTGGCGCGGACGGGTTGGAGGTATGCACTGTTGAACACCTGCTGGCCGCTTTGGCCGGGCTGCAGATCGACAATGTGATCATCGATACACAAGGCTACGAAATCCCCGCCATGGACGGCAGCGCCCAGCCTTTTGTTTCCCGAATCATGGAGGTGGGGCGGAAGCTGCAACCGGCCCCAAGGAAGTACCTTAAAATCCTGGAGCCCCTCGAAGTGGAGGAAGACGGCAAAACCGCCGGGTTGTACCCCTCGCTGGCCCCCGCATATTCTTTCCTGATCGATTTCGACAATCCAACCATCCAAACCCAGTCCTACAAGGTCTACCTCACCCCGCAGACCTTCGTGGCGCAATTGGCCAAGGCGCGCACCTTCGGTTTCATGAAGGACCTCACCACCCTTCAGAACAACGGCCTCGCCCTGGGCGCCGGATTGGAAAACGCGGTGGCTCTCGATCCGGAAGGCAAAATCCTGAATCCGGAAGGATTGCGATACAAGGATGAATTTGTGCGCCATAAAATATTGGATGCGGTCGGCGATCTTTCCCTGGCGGGTCATCCCATCCTGGGCGAATACCGGGGTGTCAAATCGGGTCATCAACTGAACGCCACCCTGCTCAAGCTGCTGGCCAAGCGCACCGATTGCTGGGAAACCATTACCGCCGGCGCCACGGCCCAGGCCGTTTAACCCCGCCGGAGCAGACCACCGGTATGGGGCGCCAGGACCTAACACCGGGGACGGATACCCTTTGCGTTCCGGGCGTCCAAAGGGGAACCGGAACCGCACTTTCCATCCATTCCGGCCGGCCCGTGTTTAATCCCATCCCGGCGGCACTCCTATCGCCATCCTCAACACCACCCAGTGGGCGCCGTGAAAACGGATAAAAGACAGCTCCTGTCGCTAATTCTGCGGGATCCCGCGGAGGTTCCCGTTGCCCTGCCCAGCAACTTGCGGGAAAAAGAACAGCCCTTCCCGGAATTCCCGGATTGGATGGCCGGATTGTCGCAATACCTGCCCCCGGATGTGGATGAAGCGTTGGGGGAGTTTCAATATTGCGCGCTGATGGGGGTGGTGGTGGGGCTGAAGGACCGGGACCTCTCTCCATTCGTGGCGGACCATGCCGAAATCATTCCCCCTTTGATGGAGGACATCCGCTCGGTCTATGACCAGATCATGGCTTCCGGGGCGGATTTTTCCCATGAGGATTTCATTTACCGCGCTTTCGATTACGGCATTCACAAGGCTTACTATCTCGATTGGGACCGCTACATGTCCCACGAGATGTATTGAAGGGGAGGGGGAAAGCCGGGATTTCAGGCCCCCTCGGGCGGATCAAGCCAATTCCGGACCTTCGTCGCCGGACTGGCCGGAGGTGATGGCGGGTTGTTCCCCATCCCCCAACTCGGAAATAGGCTTGAGCGAGATATCCCCGAAGCGGAAGGTGGTGCGCAACAACTGCAAGTCGCCTTTATCCCCTGTCTGGAGGATTACCACCTCAACCTCCGTGTCCTCCGGTTCTTCCTCTTCGCTCTCCTCGAAGGAGATGGTCAGGGACAGATCGTTCTTGGCCAAGGTCACCGAAAGGTGGCGGGTCAGCTTGGCCCCGCGAC
>JACZSY010000089.1 GCA_022573975.1 SAR324 cluster bacterium
AGGAAAGCAAAGCACATTTAACCACAAAGGTCCACTAATGAATGACCCCGCCCCAAGGGGCGGGGAATTAAACCCCAATTTTGTAATGAATGACCCCGCCCCAAGGGGCGGGGAATTAAACCCCAATTTTGTATTAAAGCGTCACTACACTAGCGGCCCTTTGCATCTTGGCCAGTGGCCGTCAATGCGCGAGGGGCAGGGCGCCTGGCTCGGCGAAGATTTTTCCCAGGGCTTCGGGAAGGCGCACCACCTCGGCGTTTTCCAACGCGCCACGGGCGGTCATCAGCCGATGGGCCTCGGGCAGCCGATAGTGGGGAATGGAGGGGTAGAGGTGGTGCTCGATGTGGTAGTTGACATGGTGGGGAAACAGCCACCAGCGCAGCCAGGCCGGCGCCAGATTGGTGCGGGCCGCCAGCAGGGGTGAAGCGGTATCGCGCGGGGCGCCGTGCTCCAGCACGGCCCGTAGCCGCAGCAGCGCTTGCAGCACCGTCACCAGAGGCAGCACCCACAACAACAGGTACTCCCAGCCCCACCCGGCGGCGAAGGCCGCGATGGGGGCGGCGGCATGAAAGGCGATCACGGCCCGGCGGTTGCGCAGGGCGGCCTGCCGCAGGCGGGGGGAGGTGTCGTCGAGAGGCCGGTTGCGCGCGTTGGTTTCGGTGTTGACGGGCGGCGCGCCCAGGAAATAGGCATAGGTGCGGTATGCCGTCAGCCCCAGCAGGTCCTTGCCCAGCTTTTTGAGCAGATAGGCCCGCCCCCGTGGATAGCCCCCCACCAGGGGCAGGTCCGGGTCGATTTTTCCGTAGAGATGGTTGTGATGAAGGCGGTGCAACACCCGGTAGGCGCTCATGGGGATGCCCGCCAACAGGCCGCAGAATTGCCCGGCCAGATCGTTCAGCCAACGGGGGCCGAAGAGGCGGTAATGGGCGGCGTCATGGGCCAGCACGAACAGGCTCTGCTGAAAGCCCGCCATCGCCACCACGGCGGCGGCAATCGTCAGCGGATGCCAATAGACCAAAGGCGCGGCCATCACCGCGGCGATGCCCCCAAAGGTCCACAACAGCGCCGCCGTGGAGCGCCAGGGATTCAGCGCCGACAGCCGGCGCACGTCCCCCGGCGGGAGTCCGGCCGGGGCATCCCGCCTGGAGAGTCCGTCCTGGAACTCCTCCCCCGGGGCGTCGATCCCGCCATCGGTATTGGGTGCATTTGCAGGGGTTGCGCTGGGGATCATGATATCTCCCTCTGGGGAGCGTTGTTGCCGGCATTGAACAACTTCCGGCGCCGGTTTGCTTTCGGCGAAACGCCGGCTCCTTTAACCTGACCATGACCGGTGATTCCACATTACTATCACGGGTTTTGCCTTGATGACAAAAAATGACGTTCCTTTGGCGGACATCACCGCATTGGGCGTGGAAGGCTCCCGGCTTCACCGGCCGCGGGGGAAATTTCAGCCACGGGAAAAGGACGGGGTGCAAATTACACGGATCCATTCACCACGATGCCTTTCACCGCGATGCCCTTTCACCGCGATGCCATTCATCGGCCATCGAGGGTCGGCTCGCCCGGCAGGGAAGACACAAAGCCTTCCAGGACGTGACGGCGCGCCGGTTTCTGGATAGCCACATTTGAAACGGACAGCTCCGGAGGTGAAGGGCCGTTTCGATTTACAGGCAGCAAAATCCGCACTTCGGTGCCCTGGCCCTCGATGCTCTGGAGAATCAGGTCTCCCCCAAACTGGAGGGCCTTTTCCCGGGCGATGGTCAATCCGATTCCGTTCCTGTTTTCCCTTTGGGTGAAGAACGGATCGAAAGCGTGGGCCACGGTCTCCTCGGACATTCCCTCGCCATTGTCATGCACACTGACCACCGCGAACTCACCGTCGCCGTTTTGGGATCCTTCGGAATGGGCCGCCTCGTGGATCACGATCCGAATCATTGGGGATGCCGTGCCCGCGAATGCTTCAAAAGCATTGCTCAAAACCTCTTTGAAAATCAGGAACAAGGCTTTTTGGGAGAATGTGACGTGAAGGGCGCTGGTTTTTTCGGGCGATGCGGTTTCCAGGAAGACGCCGATCCGATTGCTGGCTTCAAATTCTTCCGCAATTTTAGCGATGCAGTTGAAAATTGGAATCCTCTCGCTCGACTCCGAATTTTCCTGGGCAAATTCCCACAGCAAATTGCTCAGTTCTCCGGTTTTCTTCGAAATGGCGAGGATTCGCTCAATTTGATTTTGCACCTTTTCAGGAAAATTCAACTTGGCCGCCGCGATTTCCGCGGCGCTGGAGATGGCCTGAAGCTTATTGTTGACCACATGGGCGAAGCCGGAGGCCAGTTTGGAGAGCGCCTCCTGTTTTTTCGAATCGGAGAGCATTTTTTCGGCCGCGATCCTCTGCTCGATTTCCCGCTCGATTTTAATTTGGGCCTCGCGAATTTTTTTGTTCGCCTGGGTCAGGTCGGTGATGTCCTGAATGGTGACAAAACCTTGGACGCTTCCGGTCAGCCTGGCGATGGGGGAAATCGAAATCACCTGGATTCTTTTCGAGCCATCCGGCTTGAAGGTGGGCAGCAAATCCTTGTGAAGGGCGGGGCTGAACAACACGGGAGCAGTATTATTGTCGAGGCAATTTTCAATGGCATGGCGGTAACGGGGTTCATCGAATCGCTTGAATTTCTCCCCCAGGGGCTTTCCTTCGATTTCCCCGCGAGGGACGCGGGACCATTCTTCGATGACCCGGTTCCATTTTCGGACCGTATAATCCCGGTCGATAATAAATGCGCCCATGGGAAGGAAATCAAGGAAATCCGGTGTCATGTTTCCCACTCTAGATCAAGCCCTGTTTTTTCAGGAATGTATCCAGGGATGGGATGACCACCCCCATTGAAGCGAGATCGAAGACCGTGACAAAATACCCTTTGGTGGTTCCAACCGAATCGATGAATTTGATTTTCGCCACGATTATTTGAGGATTTTTTCCTATGGCCCCAGAGGAAACCAAATCCCCAATGGACCCTTCCAGCAAGGTGGGCGTGGAAAATTCCAAATTCAATTCAAGCGCGTTGGCGAAGACGCCGACGATGGCGCCCACCACCACGTTTCCCAACTCCATCAGGGCGGACTCCACCAGGAGATCGAGATCTTCCTCCTCGGGTTCCTCATCGAGGACATTGCTCAACAGGCGTTTGGCCGATTCAATGGAGAAAACCATCGAGGTAAAACCGTTCAGGTCTCCTCCCACATGAAGCATGATGGACCGGTTGTCCTGGCCGTAGACGGAGTTTTCTTCAAATTCCTCCGCGGAGTAGATGGAAACTTCCGGAACGAGCATGGTGAAATATTCCCCGGTGAGGGCCTCCAGGCTGGCCGCGGCCCTTCCTGCTCCCATGTTCAAAATTTCCTTTAGCGCTTCGGACTGAAGTTCGGTCAGGTTTCCCAGATCACCGGTTGAGGGCTTGTTCAATGGCTGTCTTTAACTCGTTTTTATTGGGCGGTTTGTTGAGAAATCCCAGGGCGCCAAGTTCTTCCACTCTTTTTCTCGTTGCCTCCTGCCAGTCCGCCGAAAGGACAATCACGGGAATTTCAGGACCATTTTTAGCCAAATGCTCCAATACATCGTACCCGGAGAGACCGTCCATGTGCAGATCGAGGATCATGCACCCCACCGTCCCGTTCCGGGTGTATTCAAGGGCGTCTTCTCCGGATGAAACAGCCACCACGGCGTAGCCGTCTTTTTCCAGGGTGTTGGTCAGAATCTTGCGGATGATGAGATTGTCATCAACCACGAGGATAGTGGTGTTTGACATGAATTTTTTTCGTCCTTCGATTGGAAACGGTGTTTGCATCAACGTCTGGTTTCAACAGATGGCTAGTGGTTTTAACGGGAAAAATTGGCAATCGGTTCCATTTCGCCCCATTTAGTTAAACCCGTAGCAGGGCGCCGTCCCTGGTCCGCCGGCGCGGGCCAGCCCATCGGAATGCGCGAAAAAGGACATTCATGATTTATCACATTGGGCTGTCCCCTCAGGTGACCTTTTGGCGGAAAGGCTTGAGGCGGGACAGATGTAGCGGGGAATTGCGTGGCGGAAAAGTTCCAGGGTTCCCGGGGCGCTGAATGAACGGCGCGCCCCTTGGCGGCGAGGCTCAGCCGGTGGAGGACGTGATCTGGGAGATGGCCCGGGACACCAGGGCGCGGCCCAGATCGAGCTTGAAGCCGTTGTGGGGCAGGGGCGAAGCGTCCGCGAAGGCGGCCTCCGCGGCGCGGGCGGCGGTTTCGGCGGAAGGAGCCTGCCCCTCCAGCAGGGCCTCGGCCTCGGGACACCGCATGGGCCCCGCCGAAGCGCCGCCCAGCACCAGCCGCGCCTGCTCAATCCGCCCCTCCTCGATCCTGCAACCGAAGGCGGCGCTGATCAATGCGAAGTCCCCCGCGGTGCGTTCCCGCGCTTTGAGATAAGTGCCGCGCCAGTTTTCCGGCATGGGAGGCAATTCCACCGCCACCAGCAGCTCCCCGGGCCGCAGAGCATTGTCCCTGCCCGCGATTTGATCCGGCCCGGCGAAAAAATCGGTGAGGGGCAGGCTTCTGGAGCCGGACGCGCCATCGATGATGGCCACGCCGGCGAGGGCCACCAAGGGGGGGGCCAGGTCCGAGGGATTCACGGCGCGGCAGTCCCCCGCTCCCATCACCGACAAATAATGTTGGTGACCGCTCTCCATGGCGGGACAGCCGGAGCCCCCTTTTTTCAGGCAGGACACCCACGGGCTGCGGTAATGCAGGCAGCGGGGCCGTTGGCAAAGATTGCCTCCCAGGGTGCCCTGGTTGCGAATTTCTGGCGTGGCGACCCCCCGGGCGGCCTCGGCCAGCATCCGGTAGGGCCCGCTCAACAACGGGTCGCCTTCCATGCGGGCCAGGATGACCATGGCGCCGAGCCGCAAGCCGGAGGCCCCCTGGTGAATTTGATCCAGCCCTTTCACCCGGGAAAGACTGATCAACTGGCCGTAGTGGACGATCCCGTCCTTGAGTTCTCCCAACAGGTCGCTGCCCCCCGCGATGAGCCGGGCCTGCCCGCCATGGGTTTCCAGCAGCCTGCCGGCCTCCGCGGCCTCGCCGGGCTGATGGTAGGCGAAGGGTTTCATGGCCGATCCGCGCCCTGCTGGGCGATGGCCTGCAATACGCGCTTTGGCGTGAAAGGCGCCTCGTGGAGCCAAACCCCCGTCGCGTTGGCCACCGCGTTGGCCACGGCGGCGTAGACCGGCACCACCGGCGGCTCGCCCAGGCCCTTGGCGCCGAAGGGGGCCAGCGGCTCCGGCTGCGAGGCGAACAGCACCTCCACCGGCGGAAAATCCACGATGGCCGTGTTCTTGTGTTCCAGAAAGCTCGGATTGAGCGTGACACCGGAGGTTGGGTCCATCAGAAGTTCCTCGCGCAGGGCGATGCCCAGGAACTGCAAAACGGCCCCGGTGACCTGACCCTCCGCCAAGCGGGGATTGACGATCCGGCCCGCGTCCTGGGCCGCCACATAACGCAGGATGCGGATGCGTCCGGTGTCCATTTCCACTTCCACCTCGGCGAAATGCGCGGAAAACGAATTGATCACCCGATCGGTGCTGCCCGGCGTGAGCGTGACCTGTTCGATCACGGGCTCGGGCAAGGCGGCGCACAGTTGATGGAAAGTCAGGGCGGCGCCCTCCCTGCCTTGGGCCGTGAAAACGCCCCCGGACAGCGAAACGTCGCTGACTCCCAGGGTGGCCGCGGCGCGTTCCCGCAGCCGGTTGCGGACGGTATCGGCCGCCTGTTTCACCGCGTGGCCGCTGGAGAAGGTGGTGCTGGAGCCGGCGGTGATATGACCCGGCGGGGTGTGGGCCGTATCGGCCATCACCATTGTAATGAAATCCAGGGGAAGCTGAAGCGCCTCGGCCGCGATTTGCGCCAGGATGGTTGACGATCCCTGCCCCACGTCCACCACGCCCACCCGCACCTCGACGCGCCCCCGGCGGTCCACATGGATTTCCGCCTGAGCCTCCCGCCCGACGCCTCCCTTGTAGATGCCCATGGCCACGCCCAGCCCGCGCCTGCTGGGTCCCGTGGCCGATCCATTGGGTTGGCGGCGCTCCCGCCATCCGATCCGTTCCGCCCCGGAGAGGAGGCATTCGCGCAGGCCATGGCTGGAAAACGGCACGCCGCCTTCCACCGGTTCGTCGGGGATCGCTTCGCCGGGCGGGGTAGTGCGGCGGCCCGGCTGTCCCTCCGGCCCCACGTGAAAGCGCAGGCGGTACTCCAGCGGGTCCAGGCCCATCCCGGCCGCCACCTGGTCCATCAACACCTCCAGGGCGAAGTGGCCCGCGGGCGCGCCGAGTCCCCGGAAGGAACCTCCCGCCGGATGGTTGGTATAGACGCTGGCGCCCTCGAAGCGCGCATTGGGACAGGCATAGAGATACAGCGCGCCCTGTCCGATGCGTCGGGTGACGTTGCGGCCGGAGGCCACGTGAGCGCCGGCGTTCATTTCGCTCCGCATCTCGATGGCCACCGGAGCGCCGTCCTCCGCCACTCCGATTTTGAGGCGGCTGACCATGGCCTGGCGGTTGCGGCCCGCGATGAATTCCTCCATCCGCGAATACTCCAGCCGCACCGGCCGCCCCGCCTTCCGCGCCAAAAACGCCGCCAATGGCCCCAAACGCCCCTCGTCCTTGTTGCCGAACCCACCGCCCATGCTGGTGCAGATCACCCGCACGTGCTCCAGGGGAATGCCCAAGGCATTGGAGAGAATCTTCCGGTCGTGGGCGTGGAGCGAACGGCTGGTCTTGTGCACGGTCAACCGGTCGTCGTCCCATTCGGCCAGGGCCGAGCGGGTTTCCATGCCCACAGGACCGTGGGCGGCGGTGTGGAAGACGCCCTCGAACACCCGGAAGGCCGTGGGGAAGGCTCCTTCGGTATCGCCCCGCTCCACCACCAGCCGCCGTCCGTCCACCAGGTTGCCGCCCGGATGCAACTCCGGCGCGCCGGGGGCCAGGGCGGCCCCGCAATCGAACACCGGGGGGAGGGGTTCATACTCCACCCGGATCAGCTCCAGCGCATCGGCGGCCGCCGCCGGGCTTTCCGCCGCCACCGCCGCCACCTCGTCGCCGACGAACCGCAGCCGCGCATCCAGCACCAGCAGGTCGCCTTCGATGGCAAACGAGGACACATCATGATGGGTCAGCACCGCGTGCACCCCCGGCGCTTTCTCCGCGGCCGAGGTGTCAATGGCGACGATCCGCGCATGAGGGTGGGGAGAGCGCAGGATTTTGGCGTAAAGCATCCCGGGCCGTTTCAGGTCGGCGGTGTAACGGGTGACGCCAAGCACCTTGTCTTCGAGTTCCAGGCGGGTCACGCTCTGTCCAACGATGTCCAGGGAATCGGTCATGGGGTCACGAATGAAGGAAAGGGAGCCGATGCTGGGCGCGGCCGGTGGAGGCGGAACCGGGTTTCCGCCATCACCCGATCCGCCTTCCTGCCTCGCGGATGCCGGCGATGATGTTCTCATAGGCATTGCAACGGCAAATATGCCCCACCAGCGCCCAGCGCAGGGCCACCTCGTCCGCCGCCGGATGGTCCCGCAATACCGCATAGGCCGCAACGACGAATCCCGGCGTGCAATAACCGCACTGGCCGCCGTCGAGGGCCACCAGGGCCTCTTTCAGCGCCTGGAATTCCGGGCGTTCGCGCAGCCCTTCGATGGTCACCACCGGCCGGCCGTCCACCTGCACGGCCAGCAGGTGACAGGCGTTTACGGGCCGGCCGTCCAGCAAAACGGTGCATGCGCCGCACTCGCCCTGCCCGCAGGCCGGTTTGGCCCCGGTCAGATCGAGCCGTTCGCGCAGCACCTCCAGCAGTGTGATGCGGGGTTCCACTTCCAGGGCGACCTCCCGGCCGTTCACCTGCAAGGAAAGCTGGGTTACTGGATTATCCGGCACTGTGTTTGTCATCGCCGTGTTCAGGGTTCGATTCACACCGGTTTTTGGAAAAGGGGTTGATGGAATGCCCAGAGGTTGTACACCAAAAAGAGACGTATTGCGACAACCCTTTCAGGCGCCCTTTTGGCCGGTGGGCGCCAACGCCACGCCAGCGATCCGCCATTCCCCGCCCGGCTGCCTCTGCATGAGGTAGAGGGCCATCACCGTGCGGCCGTCCTCCGCGGTGGCGAGAAGGGGCTGCACGATCCGCCCCTGTTTTTTCAGCGCCGGTTGAAAATGGATTTGGAGGGGCCGGTAAAGCACCCGGTAACCCTGGCGCACCATGCGCATGAAATTTTCCGGCGTTTTGAACTGGGATTGTATTTCCGGGGCCGCGAAGGAAAACGCCGTCCTGCCGTCATCCCGCCGGAAGGCCGCCAACTGGCTCTCGACCACCTTGCGGATGGCCACGCGTTCCTCCGGGGAAAGCGAAGGCGGGGGATGGTCCTCCGCCCTGGCCACCCAGGGGGCGATCGGAACCAGCGCCAACAGACACCCAAGGACAAAGTGGAGCGCGCGGGTTCTCAGGGAAGAGGAAAGCATATCCGATCTCTCAAGGAGGGTGTTTGGCGGGAGGGGGCTGCTCGAATTGCGGAAGGGACAGGTTACCCCAGGCGCGGAAAGAGGCGATGGTGAGGCAAATGGCCGGGCGCCCATCCAGGGAGGGGTCCCGGTACTGCGAATATTTTTCCCGCAACAACCCCAGGACTTGTTCCGGGCAGGCCTCCAGCACTTCCGCCCGCCCGCGCAGCAACACCCAGCCGATGCGGCCCCAATCCTCGTCCCACCGGTCCACCACCACCGCCGCCTGTGGATTTTCCATCAAATTGCGTATCCGCCGCAGGCCGCCCGCCCCGGTGTTCTTGGGCTTGTGGTCGATGAGGGAATACAGGCGGGGGTGGGCGTGGACAAAACAAATGGGCACCACGCTGGGCCGGCCTTGCGCATCGGCCGTGGCGAGATGCCCTACCCGGGCCCAATCGATGAATTGGCGCACCTCGGGGGGCATCACGGGATCCATTTCCATCGTCCGGCCCCTGTCAGGTGCGTGGGATGGCCCGCGGATGCTTGCCAGCCCGCGGATGTTTGCCAGCCAAATCGGTGGTTTTCGTGGAAGAAAACAAGGGAAAGATTCCCCTCCCGGAAAATCCGGGGCGGTCTCCCGCCCAGCCTCAATTGTTGTTCACGCGGGGGTTGTACTGGCCGGAGCTAAAATCGCTGAACAATTGCTCCAGCGCGGGATGTTCCACCGGCCTCCCCGAGGGGTCCACCTCCAGGTTGCGCTCCGCCACGTAGGTGGAGTGTTCCGCCCCCGAGACCAGCACATGGTACCAGGGCCGGTGCCTGGGCGGGCGCGAGCGCGCCATCTGCCGGTACCAGTCTTCGCTCCCGCTAAAAACAGGGTCCACGTCGAAAATCACCCCCCGGTAATCGAACAGGCGGTGATGCACCACCTGACCGAGAAAAAACTTGCATTCCGATGCGTCCATGGGGCTTTTTTTCACTGTTTGGTGTGCAGGGATAAAAGTGTGCGGGGATGGGCCGTGATCTCCCGTTCGGGGTTTTTCCCGGCCGCTGGCGGACCTGCCTCCGGTCATTATACCATCGAATCATTGCACCACCGCGTCATTGTACCACCGAATCATTGTACCACCGCGTCATTGTACCACCGCGAGAGTAAGTTCCAAGGTGCTTTCCCTTTTTTCGCCGCGGGCAGTGGGAATGGACCCGCAAAAATTTCGCTGTCTTTCACACCTTCCACCAGCCAATTCGCCCCAATCCCGGAGCGTGGAGCGAACCATTCCCCATTGTTTCCCCTCGCCGCGCGGAACGGGTACCCTGTTCAATTGCCGGGAAGGGGTGGAAGCGGCCCCACACCAAAATCGGTTCACCAGGAGGAAGAATGATCGATCCGCTGACCCAGCAAGACCATCGGGGGCGGCTGCTGCGCGCCGGCCTGCCCCAATCCGAGGCCGGGCAGTGGCTGGACGCCATGGAGAGCGCCCAACTGCCCGGCCCGCCCAAAGCGGATGGGCTCGAATCCGACGCCAAGGCCTTCGGACCGTTGATTGCCCGGGGGCGGGACTTCTGCGAAAAAATGCCGCTGAAGTCCGAGCGTTCTCCCGCCGAGCGGGAAGCGGGAGAATCCATCGTGCTGCTGATGGCCTCGCTTTGCCGGCGGTTTTGCCGCGCTCACCGGGAATCCATCTACCGCAAGCTCACCGGCGATTATTCCCGCCTGGTGCGGGTGGATGAATTGGCATGGCGCGCCGGGGAACTCTGGCCGGGACTGCTGCCGGGCAAGGAGGAAGTGGCGCGGGAAGCCGAACGGATGCAGCGGGACAAGGACGGGCTGGAACTTCATCAAGGCATATTTTTCTCGCAAATTTTCGCCGGCCGGGAATCGGGGCGCCATCTGCTCCATGCCATGCTGCGGCCCAAGGCGGAGTCCCTTGAATTGCTGGCGGTATTCCGGCGGGATGGCGTGGCCGATCTGGGCCGCTCGCGGGCGGAGGTTCGGGGCGGGGCAGGCTACGTGATCACCAACAATCCGCGTTTCCTCAACGCCGAGGACGATTCGACCAACGGACCTCAGGAAACCGCCATCGATCTGGTTCTGCTCCATCCCGGGGTTCAGCTGGGAATCCTGCGCGGCGAGCGAGTGGAGCATCCACGCTACAAAGGAAGGCGGGTGTTCGATTCGGGCATCAATCTGACCCACCTCTATCACGGAAAAATTTCCTACCTGTTCTATCTCATTCGCGATCTGGGGCTGGTCAACAAGCTCTTCAGGGGCCTGACGCACGAGGAATGGGAGATGGACGCCCCCGAGGAGACCCTGGAAAAACCCTGGATGGCCGTCGTGGAAAGCCATGCCATCGGGGGCGGGTGTCAGCTTTTGCTGGTGGTGGATTACGTGATCGCCGAATCCGGATCTTACTTCAACCTGCCCGCCCGCAAGGAAGGCATCATCCCCGGCGCGGCGAATTTGCGCCTGCCCCGCTTCCTGGGCGAGCGATTGGCCCGGGAGGCGATCCTGTTCGACAAGACGTTTTACGTGGAAAACCCGGAAGCGGCCAGGTTGATCAACGAGGTCGTGCCCGGGAACGAGATGGAGCAGGCCGTTCAGCGATTCGTCGACGACGCCTCGAGTTCGGGGATGGTCAGCGCTTCAGGCAACCGCAAGGCCCTGAGGGTGCAGTCCGAGCCGTTGGAGGTGTACCGGCGTTACCTGGCCGTCTATTGCGAGGAGCAGGCCCGCTGCCACCTCAGCGGCCAACTGATCGCCAACCTGGAAACCCATTGGAGCGCCAAAAATCGGCAGCTGTAATTTTCCGCCCCACAGCGGTCCGCATCGGGGAGTCCCGCCACTCTCAAATCGATCGGTCGCCAAACCTTTCATCGAAACCGGCGCGCTTTGTCTCAGGGATGTGATGACCCATTATTACGGCAGCCGCAAAACCGGACCCATCAACCGGTGGCCGGCCCTTATTCCAATTTGATTTCCCCTTCGATTTCATGATGCAGGCCAAGATCTTCCATGATGAGGGTGACGCTGACTTTCATGGATTGGTTGCTCTTGAGAGAACCGTTCTTGAGAGCATTTTCGACCATTTTTTCGATTTTCTGCTGTGAGGTGATGCCAACCAGCTTGAGAAATTTTCGAATTTCCATATTCAGCACATTCTGGTCCATCGTGGTCTCCTTGTTGGGTGAAAACGACTTTTGGCCGGCACGGGTGTTTCAGTTATTTGCACCGGCAAACCGCCGCTTCCGAGTGTTTAATATCGAAATCCCGCTTCCGTTGAAAAATTCCTCAAGGGAATGAAGCTGCATCCGGGCGTTACCGGTTCACACGTTCCGGTTTCGCAATACGGGAGTCACCCTGGCGCCGCGGTTTGCCAATGGCCATGAGGAAGATGGAGGATTTGCCGGCGGCGTGGGGCGAGAAAAATTCGGTCACCTCGTCGTCATAAAAGGTCAAGCCCGTGGCCCCCAGCATTTGCGCATAGGCGGCAAGGTACATTTTTCCACCGAGGATTCCGGCCTCGAGTTGAACCGCGCGGTAGCCCCGGTTGCCGTATCTCCGCAAAATCGGATTGAGGCCGGCCATGAAGAAGATCACGACACTGGCTTCAGCCGGCAGATGCTGATCCAACCCAAGAACCCCTGCCTCCCGGCGGAAATCTCCATCCTTGAGAAGTTCCAGCGCCATTGGGGCCCTGTGCAGCACATAGGCTCCCGGCCGCAACCCTTCCACGGCATGAACAATCAGGTAGAGCTCGGTCAACATCGCCCCGGGCGGGTTTTGAAAATCCGCCGGAAACTCACCCGCGCTGTGGTTGAGGATGGTGGACAGTTGCGGGAAGGTGATGGATTCGAGGGCGAATTTCCGGGTCGAGCCACGGCGGAGGATGACCCGATCGATGGAATCTCCGCGGATGGAACCGCCATCGGAAGGAACCAGGGGAACCAAGTCCCCCTTCGCAGGCGGAAACACGGATGGGGGCATTGGCCTGGCCCATTCCCGAACCTCGGCCGCGGACATCAGGGAGGATGCGCTGTGCATCTCGCGCATGGCTGGATAATCAACTTCCTCCTGCGAATAGGGAATGTTTTCATGAGCGAGAGGGCCGGGATTCCCCTGGAATTTCCTGCACGGCTCCTGGCTGTGCCCCACCGGCAGCAAGGAAAGCGTTACTTCCCGCATGGTGTCGATTCCCAGCAGTTCGTTCACGGGTTCGTCCTGGAACCCCAACATCACCGTTGCGCTTAATCCCATGCCGGTGGCTGCGGCCAACAGGTTCGCCAGCAGGGTGCCGTTGTCCCAGCCGAAGTGACGATAGGTGCGCGATTGATATTTCCAGGCGTTGCGCCAGTAGGTGCCGGTGCTGGCGATGGTCAATGGAGCCTGCGCGACGGATGGGCCGCCGCCTGTGGCCCGAACCAAAACGTCCCTCAGATCCCCTTTGCGAAGTCTGCGCAAGGCGAAGTCGCCCGGGCTGAAATGATAAACGCCGGCCTCGAGATCGGGCAATGGACCGCAAATCAGGTACAGTTCAATGGCATACATGGCTCCCGTATGGGACGCCGCGCGGAAATATATTTCCCCACCTGCATGGGTTCGCCGCCGGGTAATCCCCGCGGACAGAAAAAGTAAGGCCGCCAGGGTTTCCAGGGTGAGACCCGGCTGATCGTTTCCGGGCGGAATGGACGAGGAAATCGCGGCAAGGGCATCACAGGGAAGGGGCTCTGAAACAGGCGGCAGAGGAATTGCCGCAAGGTTTGGGTAGATCTTGAACGGCGACGGGTGGTTTTTCCAATCGAGGAAGTGGCCGGAAGCGCGCACACTGCGGTAAGTATGTTTTGTGGCGTCATGGTAAACCCAACTGGCCGAGGTCTCCCGGTTCATTATCGAACCCTTCGCAAGGGTTTTGAGATGACCCCCTCCCAATCATTTTACCACCCCCCAAGTTGGACCCCGGGCCTCCATGGTTGGGGAAACTGGTGCCCGGTGGTTCGCAAGGGCAGCCGGCCCAATCAATCACCTCACCTGGGCTGATGGCGCAGCGCCACGGAATTGATGCAGTAGCGCAGGCCGGTGGGGGCCGGCCCATCGTCGAAGAGATGCCCCAAGTGGGAATCGCAGACGCCGCACAGCACTTCCACGCGCACCATGCCCATGGAGGCGTCCTTTTCCTCGACGACCCGGCCATCCTCCACCGGTTGGTGAAAGCTGGGCCAGCCGGTGCCCGAATCGAATTTGGTGTCCGAGTCGAACAAAGGCTCCCCGCACCCGGCGCAATGGTAGACGCCCGGCGTCTTGGTGCCGTTGTATTCCCCGCTGAATGGGCGTTCGGTGCCCTTCTCGCGGCACACGTGATACTGCTCCGGCGTGAGATTTTCCCGCCACTCCGCTTCGGACTTCACCACTTTCCCGGGCATGCCTTGCTCCTTTGGGGAGGATTGAATGTGTTTCCCCCTCCGCCGTTTTAAACAGGTTAATGCGCCCCGGCATGGATGGGAAGGGGAGACGGAGCGTTCGCAGGGCGTTCACAAAGCCGTTGAGGGCTTTCCTCCGGTGCAATTTGAACGGTTTCAGGTATTGCGGCGAAGCCTCAACCCCCCAGCCCCCTGCTCCACGGAGTTTTCAAACAGCGCATGGAGAAGGGGGTGACTTCATCCGTTATATCGTTGTTAACACTAGATTTTTCCACTCTCCATGCCAATGGAGAGGGAGGGAGGCCGAAGGCCGGGAGGGTGAGGCTTCGAGCGTCGAAATCCCCATCCCCGGCCCTTCCCCATCAAATGGGGAAGGGTGACTACTTGCTTATATCATTGTAAATACGACGCTTTTCCCCCCTCCACGGTGTTGTTTAACAGCCCGTGGAGGGGGAGGGAGGCCGAAGGCCGGAAGGGGGAGGATTCGGGCGCCGGGCCGAAGGCCGGGAGGGTGAGGCTTCGAGCGCCGAAATCCCCATCCCCGGCCCTTCCCCATCAAATGGGGAAGGGTGACTACTTGCTTATATCATTGTAAATACGACGCTTTTCATCCCTCCACGGTGTTGTTTAACAG
>JACZSY010000090.1 GCA_022573975.1 SAR324 cluster bacterium
AAATTGACGTTGCGGGTTTTCCGTGATTTGCATCGTTTTAGGAGGCCTGTGACCAACCAAAAGCGCGGGGGATTTCATCCCCCGCACCCCCAGACCATTTTTTGGAAAAAATGGATTAAAACTTTCAATAAGATATTGGAATGATAGGTTTAAATTCTTGTTTTTCCTATGAAAAAGTTTGTTGAAACTTTTCAAAGTTTCCCCCCGGAGGGCCGCTGGAGGCACCCCTCTCCCGCTTTTATCGAGTTGGTCACAGGCCTTGTAGAAACACCGTGGGTTTTCGCATTGCCGGAGGGTGCCGCCGGAGCGCCGTCCGGGATGCCCCCCTTTTTCTCCCGTCTCCAATTCAAACGGCGGCCCGGGCGGAATGGGTGACCTCGCCCTGGAGAATTCCACATGGCGTTTAGCAGGGTTTTTCGGGCCCATACCTGGTTTTCCGTCGGTGTGCGCCGCCGCCCCACCGGACTGCTCGCCGTGTTCATCACCGCGGTGGGGGTGGTGCTATCGATTTACGTCATCGGCGCGGCGACCTATTTCGTGATCCAACCCTGGACCCTCGGCGCCCTCTTCTTCAGCGGCATGATGACCATCGGTTTCCTCACCGTTGGCGCCTTCGACCATTCCGACACTTCCGCGCCGGCCCTGGTGGATTGGGCCTTGAGCCTGCTCAGCCTCGTCAGCGGGGTTTATTTCGCCTTCAATGCCGGAATCATCGAACAACGCATCTGGCCCTTGGACCCCCTGACGGACTGGGACATGTTCTTCGGCAGCGTGGTGTTCGTGCTGACCATCGAATTGACGCGCCGCAGCACGGGGCTGGGGCTGACCGTGGTGGCCCTGCTGTTCGTGGCCTACAATTTTTTCGGCCATCTGTTGGGGGGCGTGCTGCAGCACGGCTACATCCCCTTCGAGCACATATTGGACAAACTGGTCTACACCACCGACGGGGTGTTTGGATTGCCGATCCGTGTGGCGGCGACCTATGCCTTTCTGTTCGTGTTGTTCGGCACCACGCTTCAGGCCACGGGCGGCGGCGATTTTTTCTTCAATATTTCATCGGCCATCAGCGGCCGCCAACCGGGCGGACCCGCCAAAATCGCCGTGATCTCCTCGGGTTTGTACGGGATGGTGTCGGGCAGCCCCACCTCCGACGTGGTGACCACCGGCTCCATCACCATTCCCATCATGCGGCGGTTGGGCTATCCGCGGACGCTGGCCGGTGCGGTGGAGGTGGCGGCCTCCACCGGGGGGAGCTTGTTGCCTCCCGTGATGGGGTCGGCGGCGTTCATCATGGCCGATTACACCGGCATCGATTACAGCGACATCGCCATCGCCGCCATCATTCCGGCCCTGCTCTATTACCTGTGCATCTATGCCCAGGTGCACTTCCGCTCGCTGAAGTTGGGCCTGCGATCCATCCGGGAAGAAGACATACCGCGCGTGCTGCCCACCTTGAAGGAAGGCGGTCTGTTCATCGTGCCCCTGGTGGTGCTGACCGTGGCGTTGCTGAATGGGTATACGCCCACCATGGTGGCCGTGTTCGGCACCCTGACGGTGTTGGTGGTGGCCATGCTGCGCGGAAAGATTCGCCTGCTGGTGGTGATGATCGTGGTGGGGTTGTTCTGGTATACCACCACCATGTGGGCCGTTTTCGGCACTTTGGTGTCGTTGCTGGTGGCCATGGCCTTCAGGCAGACTCGCTTCGGGCCGAAAACGATGGTCCATGTGCTGTCCGAAACGGCGTTTCGCATGGTGCCGGTGGCCGGAGCCGTCGCCGCGGCCGGGCTGATCATCGGGGGCATCACCATGACCGGGCTGGCCGGCAAGTTCGCCCACGTGATTTATCAATTGACCGAAGCCCGGCTCTTTCTCACCTTGCTGTTGGCGGCCGCCCTGACCATCATCCTGGGCTTGGGCATGCCCACCCCCAGCGCCTACATCCTGGCGGCGGCCTTGATGGGGAGTTTACTGGTGGATCGGCTGGGATTGCCCATGCTGGCGGCCCATATGTTCCTGCTCTACTACGCGGTGATGTCGGCCATCACCCCGCCGGTGGCGGTGGCGGCCTATGCCGCCTCGTCCATCGCGGAGGCCAATCCCCTGGCCATCGCGGGCATGGCGGTAAAATTTTCCCTGGCCGCCTTCATCGTTCCCTTCGGCTTCATCTACACCCCCGGCCTGTTGGTGATGGGATCCTGGATCGAGGTGCTTTCCGCCGTGGTCACGGCGGTGGCGGGCGTGCTGATGTTGGCCTTGGCGGTGGAGGGGTTTTGGAAGGGCGCCCTGCCCTGGCCTCCCCGCGTCGTGCTCGCCGTGGCCGGTCTGGTCATGTTTTCAGGCTGGTATCCGGCAATCGGCGCGGCCATCGTGGCCGTGATCGTGGTGGTGGTTTTTTCGCCCGGTTTCCGCCAGCCGCGGTCCGGCGGGGCCGCCGCGGCGCCCGATGGGGAATAGCCACCGCGGCGCCCGATAGAGAATAAGCGGGGAAAAACACGACCCCCGTGCATGGCCGGGAGGTGGATGGGATGTTTCAGCCCGCGGGGCCCGGCCGGGCGGCAAGGCGTTATCGCGGCCGGTTTCGGCGGCTCAGTTTCCCCCGTCCCCGCCGTTCAGGTTTTTCTTCATTCTCTCCAACAGCCCCCGCAGCGCGGACAGCTCGCCAGCGGAAAATCCCAGCACGGCCTCGGCATTGACAGCCTCGGCGAAAGGCAGGATTTCGCTGAACAGCCGCTGGCCGCCGCCGGTGAGGAAGATGTTGGTTTTGCGCCGGTCCCGGCTGTTGCGTTCCTTGCGGATGAGGCCGTGGCGGCGCATCAATTTAAGCGTGTTCACCGCCGTGGGTTCCATGATGCCGATGCGCTCGCTGAGTTCGCGTTGGGTCAGGCCGTTTTCCCGCCACAGTTCCTTGAGAATATAATACTGGCCCATGGTGAGCCGATGCTCCGAATGATGGGACCCTGAAATATGGGACAACAACCTCCTGGCGAAAAATCGATAGGTGTCCCGCAACAGGTGCGCCATGCCCAGGGGAGGGGCGTAGCCGGGATCGGCGGCCCCCTGATGGCGTGAAAGGTCGCGGCTTGCAACCTCACGGCTTGCAATGTCACGGTTTGCAATGTCACGGTTGGTTGCGTCTCGGCTGGCAACAACACCGCCGGCCATCGTCTTGCCGTTGGAAACACTATTCTTCATGGGATCGATACCGGCTTTCCGCACTGGGGGAAGGGGGAAAAGGGGTTTATGGGTTGATGGGTTTTCCGCTCCAGCGCTCGAATTGATCGTGTTCGATGCCGAACAGGTCCAGCACCTTGCCGACGGTGTGATTGACGATGTCGTCCACGGTTTTGGGACGGGTGTAAAACGCCGGCATGGGAGGCACCATGATCCCGCCGCTGTCGATCAGGCGGATCATCAGTTCCAGATGCGTTCGGGTCAGTGGCGTCTCACGGGGAACCACCACCAATCTGCGGCGCTCCTTCAGCACCACGTCGGCGGCCCGGATCAGCAGGTTTTCGTGAAAGGCGTTGGCGATTCCCGAAAGGGACTTGATCGAGCAGGGAATGACCGCCATCCCCATGGTCTTGAAGGTTCCGCTGGAGATCGAAGCCCCCACGTTGGTGTTGTTGTGAACCACGTCGGCCAGGGCCTCGATTTCCTTGGCGCTCATGTCCACCTCGTATTCGGCGGTCAGCTTGGCGGCCTTGGTCATCACCAGATGCGTCTCGATCTCCGGCATGTCCCGCAGCACCTGCAGCAGGCGGATGCCATAGATCACACCGGACGCGCCTGAAATTCCGACAATAAGACGTTGTTTGTTCATAAGCGGGCGAAGCAGGTAAAGAGGGTTGGAAAGAGTGAAAATTGAGATAAATACGCCGGCCGGACGACTCCGGATCAGTCAATCACGCCTTGCTCCACCAGGTGTTGGTATTCCGTTTCCGAGTAGCCTAGCCAGCTCTTGAACACCAGCGCGTTGTGTTCTCCCAGACAGGGGGCCGGCCCCGTGATTTCTCCGGGGGTTTCGCTGAGTTCGAAAGAGCCGAAGCGATAATTCCGGCTTCCCATTTCCGGATGGAGTTGCTTGCGCCAGACCTTGCGCTGCTCCAATTGGGGATCGGTGAAGAGATCCTGCATGCGGTTGACCACCGCGGCCCGCACTCCGGCTTCCTGCAGGGCGCGCATCAGTTCCCAGGCGTCCCATTGACGGGTCACGGTTCCAATGGCCGCCTCCAGTTCGGTCTCATGTTCCTTCCTGGCGGCCAACCCGCTGAAATGGGGTTGCGTTTTCCACTCCGGGCGGCTCAAGGCCCCGCAGAACCGCTCCCATTGGCCTTCATCCCAACAGGAAATGGCGCACCACATGTCATCCCGGCAGGGAAAGGCTCCGTGAGGGGCGGCCTGTGGATCCCGGTTGCCGTCCCGCTCCGCCGTTTGCCCGTTGACCTCCTGGTTGAGCAGGGCGGGAGCGATGAAATGCAGCCCCGTCTCGTATTGGGAGAGGTCGATGCACTGGCCTTCCCCCGTGCGGTTTCGCTGCTCCAGCGCGGCCAGCACGGCCACGGCGCCATAGGCCACGGCGATGAAGTCGATATAGGGGCCGTAAAGCAGTTGCGGGGACCCTTCGGGAAACCCGGTGAGGTGCGAAAAACCGCTCAAGGCGGAAAGCTGGGAGCCAAACCCCGGATGGTTCGCCCGCGGGCCGCTCTGACCCATGTTGCAACTGCTGAGCAGGATCAACCCCGGATTGGTTTCGCGCAGGGAATCGTAACGCAGCCCCAGTTTTCCCATCACGCCCGGGCGCATGTTTTCGATGATCACATCGGCCCAGCCCGCCAGCCTGATGGCCGCCGGATGGGCGGCGGGGTGTTTCAGGTTGAGCGTGATCCCCTTTTTCGAGTCGTTGAACAGGGCGAAACACCCGGACCGGTTCATGCCGGGCGTGTTGCCGGTGAAGGGCGGGTATTCCAGCCGGAAACCGTCGGGCCGCTGGCGGGATTCCACATGCACCACCCGCGCGCCATGGTTGGCCAGGTATTTCCCGATGCAGGGGCCCGCCGC
This sequence comes from SAR324 cluster bacterium, assembly GCA_022573975.1. Classification (GTDB taxonomy): domain Bacteria; phylum SAR324; class SAR324; order SAR324; family JACQKK01; genus JACZSY01. Next base: position 5,059 of record JACZSY010000090.1, read on the forward strand.
GTAGGCCCCGAACTCCACCACTTTCAGATCCTTCAGCGCTCCGGCCGCGTTGGGGGTTCCGGTTTCCATTCAGATCACCCCTTCCTCGATCAGCATTTCATATTCCCCCACCCCCAATCCCATCTCGTCCACCCAGAATTCCCGGTTGTGCTGGCCCACTCCGGGCGCCGCTGAACGGGTGCCGCATTCCGCCCCGGAAAATTTGGCGAAAGGGCCGGGCAGGCGCACGGTGGCTTCCAGGCTGTCGTGGTAAACCGCCTGCCAGAAATCGCGCGCGTCAAGCTGAGGGTCCTGGTAGATGTCCTGGGTGGTGGAGACCGGGTAGCCCAGCATTTCCCGCCGGGTGACGCCTTGCAGAAATTCCGCCTTGGTCAGGGTCTGGAAAAATTCGCCGATGGGGCGTTCGATTTCATCGATTTCGGCCTGGCTGGCCTGGCTGACCTCGAAGCGGCTCCAATCGATGTTTTTCAGCGTGTCCGCCGCTCCTCCCCTGGTTTCCATCCACTCCACCAACCCCCGGTTGGTCTTCAACCCCGCGTTGCCGCCGTAAAGGATGAAGTTGACCCATCCGTCCCTGACCGGCCAGAACACGCGCATTTTCGCGCCATGGACGTTGCGCCCGGTCATGAAGGCGCCCGCCCGGCTGATGTCCACCTGGAGCATGTCCCAAAAGGCCGGCGCATGAGCCAGGATCGACATGGCCGCAGCCTGCGCGGACACGTCCACGTGCTGCCCCACGCCCGTGAGGTTCCGGTGAAAGAGGGCGATCAGGGCCCCCATGGCCGCCTCGGCCCCGGCCCACTGGGCCGACTGGGGTTCGCCGATCCGCAGGGGAACGCCCCCCGGCTCTCCGGCCAGGGACATGGCGCCGCTGAGCGCGGTGATTTCCAGGTCCCCGGCGGCATACCCGGCGTAGGGGCCTTCCTGTCCGAAGGGCGTGATGGAAACATGGATCAAGCCCGGATTGATCCGCCGCAAGCGGCCATGATCGAGATCGAGACCCTTCAGGTAGCCCGGGGGGAAGGATTCCAGCAAAAAGTCGGCTTTGGCGGCCATCTCCAGCAGGAGCGCCCTTCCCTTGGGCGCCGCGATATCCAGGGTCACGCCCCGTTTGCTGGAATTGTAGGCCAGCCAGGAAAGACTCCGCTCCGGGTGGGGTTGGTTGTGCTGAAACGGGCCGGTCATGCGGCAGGGATCCCCCCCGGGCGGCTCCACCCGGATCACGTCGGCGCCCAGTTCCCCCAGAATCTTGCCCGTGAGGCATCCCAGCGTTCCGCAGAGGTCCAATACCCGGTAAGGAGACAACGGAGAGTCCATGGCCTTGAGATCCTATGGGGGCGGGCGGTTGACGGTGCGGCTGTGCGGCCGGCTGCACGGTTTCGCGCCCTCGCCGCCGATGCAGGGCCGGATCGCCGGACACGGAGCGCGCCCCGCCATTCCAGCCATCACCCCGCGCGGGCAGTTGGATATTTTTATCCGGGCGCGTTTCCCGCCGCTTGCGGCGGGGCCGTTGATTTACATGCCCGAGCGCGACAGCACTTCCACCCATCCTTTCATGCGGGATTTGGCCTTTTTAATATCGCTGGCGGAGAAGAAATCCAGCGGGTCCACCCGGTCGATGGGGTATTCGGGACGGTGAAAATCCTGCTCGTAGCCGAAGGGAACCGTCGCGTCGATGCCCATGCCGCCCTCGAACTGGGTATTGGAGGCGGTCCATTGCTTTTCGCCGGCGGTCATCCGCTCGGAAGGTTGAAAGGTCTGGCCGACCCCTCCGGGGATGGGGTTGAGGATATCGGTTCTGGGATTGACCCGGGTGACCAGGGACCAGATGATATCGTCCATGCTGTAGATGTCCACATCCGGGCTTTCCGCGATGACCAGGCGCATGCCCTGGCTGCAGGCCAGGATGGCGCCCAGGAAATTGCGCTGCCAGCCTTCCTCGATGCGGTTGCGTTTCTTGACCTGGATGATCGCCCCGCCCCAATCGGTCATGCAATATGGAATGTGGACGTCCTGCACGATGCCTGGCTGAAGCCGGTCGCACAACTCGAAGATCGACGCTTCGCGCACCGAAGTGTCGATGTTGCTGTCGTCGGAGGTGTGCACGCCCAGCGGAAAGATGATGGGCTTGCTTTCCAGCTTGCGCATGGTGATGGCGGAAACGTGGAAGGTGAAGGCCTTGTAGGATTTGCCCATGTAGCCAGCCCATTCCGGGTGGAAATAATGTTTCCCCTGGATGCCGGTTTCCTCCGCCTCGGCGGTCTCGAAGCGCTTGTCCCAGGGGTGCAGATGGCCTTCGAGCACGTATTCCGAATCGGCCAGGGTCAGGGCGTCCACCGTCCTGGCCTTGACCACGCGGATCGGCGAGCCCTGTACCGCCCCGGCCATGCCCACCTCGTCGCATCCCCTGGGCATGATCGCATAGCCGAAGCCCCCCCCGGCGATCATGGTGCACGCCGGCGGAACCCCAAAGCACATGGTCATCGGGATGGGTATTCTTTCCTTGTAATACTTGGTGACGATCTGCCACATGTGGGAGCCTGGAGAGGCCTGGAAGGTTCCCACGTTGCCCCAGCGGAAATTCATCCGGTTATAGCCAATGTGGCTCCCCCCTTCAAAAAATTCCCCGATCACGCAACTGATGCCGCTGCCTACCGTCAGTTCCGGTTCCAGGGCGGTGTGGCGGATGGCCGTGATCCACTTGTTGACGTCCAGGTCGGTGGTGTTCACCACTTCCTGGCAGGGCGCCTCGTCCTGCGGGATTTCCACCGACGGGACGGGATTGGTGATCGCCTTGGCCAGCTGGCGGGTGCGATCCACGGGGCCATCGTAGCCGAACATCTTGTCCACCACGTTGATGTCGGAAAAAAGATTGGTCACCGCCCGGGCATGGGGTTTGCCCTTCACGTTGTTGAACAGGAGAATCGGCCCGCCATCGAGGTGCTTCTGCAGGCCGGTGATCTCCAGATCGGGATCGACTTCCTTGTCGGTGACCAGCACATCCCCCTCACGCTCCAGCCACGCCAGCACGTCCGGCAGGGAGCGGTTGTGTTTCAGGTAGGCGTCGTCTTTGGGAGCGGTGCGGTTTGCATCGGACTCGGTGGCTTTCATGGTCTTTTCGCCTGGTGGAATGTGATTGCCTTGAACCGGCACGGTGAAATTACTGGGTGAAATTGCAGGGTGAAATTGCAGGGTGAAATTGCAGGGAAAATTCGCGGTGAGAATTCGCAGGGAGAATTCGCAGGGAGAATTCGGACATTGAAACCGCACGGCAAACCGGTGAATCCGAGCGGAACGTCCTGGAAAACCGCCGGGCTGCCCTTCCAATGTTCCTTTCATTGCAAAACACTTAGATGGCTAAGCATTTTGCTATCGCACCCCAATTTCATTGTCAACAGGGTCGATTCCGTCAATAATGCCAGACCGCCCGTCTTCCCTTCAAAGAGGCGGCCCTCGCCGGTTTTGCAAAAAGAACCTGAAATGGAACCTGAAAGTCCCCCGGTCAAGAATCGGACGATCGAGGCATCCATTCCCCGGGCACACGGGGACGTGAGCCGAACCCGGCGGCGTGAGGATTGGCAAGATGTCTTACAGTTTTCGGGCCTCCCTCCGCTTAGGCTCCATTGGGGTGCATTATTCCGCCTTTTGGGCCTGCGAGGGGCCAGGAGCACCCCCGCCCGTTCAGCGCGCTTGCCTATTGAGCATCCGTTTGCTTCAATCGCCATCGCCGTCTCACTGGAAGCGGGAACACGGAAGCCGGTTTTCCAGGAGACGATTTTTTGATCAAGCGCGCTGAAAGGGCTTATGATTCCAAGGGGAAATAATAATTAACCTTGACTTATGAAGGTTCAGACAGTACCGAAGAACGTTTGGCGGGACATTTTTGCGATGGATTTTGCGATGGATTTTGCGATGGATCGGGGGAAAACCCCTCTGGAGGAATTTTTGCAAAGGGTTCAGGCTTGGCGATGGGCACCTGAAACGGTGCTCGGGAAAACAACGGCAGCGGCCACCGGCAGGATGGAAACAGCAGCGCCCAGCGTTGTGGCCCATGTGGAACATGGGAGAAATTGCAGAGGATAAGGTCAATGAGCGAAGGCAGTCCCAATGGCGTACACGATACTTTTCCTGCGAGATTCGTGGAAAATGTCAAGCGCCTGGGGAAAGAAAAAATCTTCATGCGGGAAAAGAAATTCGGGATTTGGCAATCCTATTCCTGGCACGACGCCAATATCCGCATCAGCGACTTCGCCTTGGGCCTGGCCGCCCTGGGATTCAAACGCGGCGACCGCCTGGGCATCGTGGGCGACAACCGTCCGGAGCTTTATTTTGGCATGTTGGCGGCCCAGATGTTGGGCGGGGTTCCGGTGCCGCTGTACCAGGACTCGAAAGAACAGGAAATGGAGTACATCGTAGAACACGCCGAAACGCGGTTTGCCCTGGTGGAAGACCAGGAACAGGTGGACAAGATGTTGGGTATCAAGGGGAAATGCCCGAAACTGGATACCGTCATTTTCAAGGATGCAAGAGGACTTCGCAATTACCCCGAAGCGTTTCTGAAGTCCATTGCAAGCGTAGAGGAATTGGGCCGGGCCTTCGGAAAGGATCATCCGGGCTACCTGGAAGCGGAAATGGAAAAAGTCCAGCCAGAGGATACGGCCGTCATTTGCTATACCTCCGGCACCACGGGCTCGCCCAAAGGGGTGGTGCTCACCCATGGCCAGTTGATTTTCAGCGCCCGGAAGATTATCGACCTGGAGCATATGCCGCCCGACACTTCCACCATGGCCTATCTGCCCATGGCCTGGATCGGCGATTTCTACTATTCCTTCGTCACATCCATCGTTGGAGGGTTCACGGTCAATTGCCCGGAAAGCGCCGATACCGTGCTGCAAGACCTGCGCGAGATTGGGCCAAATGTCTTCTTCGGTCCGCCCCGCATCTGGGAAAATATCCTCACCAGCGTGATGATCCGCATGCAGGACGCCGGATGGAGCAAAAGAAAGCTTTTCCAATATTTCACCGGCCTCGCCACACGCATTCAGAAGAAACGCAATCAGGGAAAAAAACCCTCCATGGGCGAGTGGATCATGTCCCAACTGGGCCATCTGCTGGTTTTTGGCCCGTTGCTGGACAACCTGGGCCTGAGTCGCGTGAAAAGCGCCTATACCGGAGGGGACATCATCGGTCCGGAAGTGTTCGATTTTTTCCGCTCCTTGGGCATCAACCTGAAACAGTTTTACGCCAGCACCGAGGCGGCCATCTTAATTTCCATGCCGGAAAGCCATGATATCCGGGGCGATACCAACGGACCGACCGTTCCCTGGATGGACGTCAAATTTTCCAAGGACGGTGAAATTCTGATCAAGGGACCCACCGTGTTTCGGGAATACCTGAAAAATCCGGATGCCACCAAGGAAGCGTTCGAGGATGGGTATTTCAAGACCGGGGACGCCGGTATCATCGACCAGGACGGGCACATACGCATTTTCGACCGGGCCAAGGACGTCAGCCACTTGCAGGACGGCACCATGTTCGCGCCCAAAATGATCGAAAACAAGCTCAAATTCTCCCAGTACATCAAGGAAGCCGTGGCCGTCGGACAGGAAAAACCCTATGTTTCAGTGATGATCAACATCGATCCGCTGTCGGTGGGCAACTGGAGCGAACACCGCAACATGGCCTATTCCAGCTACACCGATCTGTCACAAAAGCCCGAGGTGCTGACATTGATCGAGAAGGAGATTCGCCGGGTCAATGAATCGCTGGCCGGGGAGGAACAACTCAAGGGCACCCAGATCCGTAAATTCCTGATTCTCCACAAGGAACTGGATCCGGACGATGAGGAAATCACACGCACCCGCAAGGTGCGCCGCGGGTTCGTCTCCGAAAAATACAAAGACCTCATCTCCGCCTTTTACACCGATGCCGATCATGTCAATACCGAAGCCAAGGTGACTTTTGCTGATGGCCGCACCACCACCATCCGGGCGGACCTGAAAATTATAGAAGTGCCTATCATTGGTTGAATTTATTACAATTTTCTTCGAATGCCCTCTTGGGCCAACGGCTCGGGCCGCCTGCCGGAGCCGGAATTTATCTTTTTGCCGCTGGGAGGGTTGCGCCCGATGAGCCAAAATGGGAAAACGCCGCTTTTGCAGGCCGAAAACATTTCTCTCAGTTTCGGCGGACTCAACGCGTTGATCGGGATTTCCTTCGAAATCCATTCGGGGGAAATCCTGGCCATTATCGGCCCCAACGGCGCCGGAAAAAGCTCCATGCTCAATGTGATCAACGGGTTTTATCATCCCCAGGTGGGAACCATCACCTACAAGGGAGTGACCCGTCACCGCATGCGCCCCCACGAGGCGGCGGCCAAGGGCATCGCCCGCACCTTTCAGAACATCGCCCTGTTCAAGGGAATGTCCACCCTGGACAACATCATGACCGGGCGCAACCTGAAGATGCGCGTCAATTTCCTGCTCCAGGCCCTGCACTGGGGGCCGGCCCGGAAAGAAGAAATCGAACACCGGAAATTCGTCGAGGGCATCATCGATTTCCTGGAAATCCAGGCCATCCGCGGAGTACCGGTGGGCCGGTTGCCCTATGGATTGCAGAAGCGGGTGGAACTGGGCCGGGCGCTGGCCTCCGAACCGGACCTGCTTTTGCTGGACGAGCCGATGGCGGGCATGAACAACGAGGAGAAAGAGGACATGTGCCGCTTCATCCTCGACGTGAACGACGAATTCGGCACCACCATCGCCCTCATCGAACACGACATGGGGGTGGTGATGGACATATCGCATCGGGTGATCGTCTTGGATTACGGCAGGAAAATCGCCGAGGGCACGCCAGCCGAGGTGCGCGCGAATCAAGTTGTGATCGACGCCTACCTGGGCGTTTCACACGATTGACCCTATCGCCGCCAGGAAGATTTCAACGACTTTTCGAGAACGGACCGACCCCATGGACCTTTTGTACAAAATATTCATCAATCCATTTGTCGAGATGATCGATGGCCCGATTTTTTTCGCCGAGGTCATCATCAGCGGGGTGTTGGTAGGGGCGATGTACTCCATGGTGGCCTTGGGTTTCGTGCTCATCTTCAAGGCCTCGGGCGTGTTCAACTTTGCCCAGGGCGCCCTCGTGCTCTTTGCCGCGTTGACCCTGGTGGGGTTGTTGGAACTCGGGTTCAACCTTTGGGTGGCTTTGGTTTTCACGATGGGGGTCATGGTGCTGTTAGCGTTTCTGGTGGAACGCTTTATGCTGCGGCCACTGGTCAACCAGGAACCGATCATCTTGTTCATGGCGACCATTGGACTGAACTTCGCGCTGGAAGGCGCGGGCCAGATTGCCTGGGGCAGCGATGTCAAGAAGCTGGATGTGGGCATCCCGAACCAAACTTTCGAAATCGGCGGCATCCTGCTCAACTCGTTTGACCTGTGGGCCGCCGCGTCTGGCGCCATCCTGGTGGTCGTGCTGGCGTTGTTTTTTCATAAGACTTTTATCGGACGGGCTCTGCGGGCCGTGGCGGACGACCATCAGGCAGCCCAGTCGGTTGGCATCCCCCTGAAGACCATCTGGGTCATCGTCTGGTCCGTTGCGGGCTTGGTGGCGCTGGTGGCCGGCATCATGTGGGGATCGAAGAGCGGGGTGCAATTCTCGCTCTCCCTGATCGCCCTGAAGGCCCTGCCGGTGTTGATCCTGGGCGGGTTCACTTCGGTGCCGGGCGCGATCGTGGGGGGGCTGATCATCGGCGTGGGAGAGAAAGTCGCGGAAATCTACTGGGGACCGTTAGTCGGCGGAGCCATCGAAAACTGGTTCGCCTACATTCTGGCGTTGGCTTTTTTACTTTTCCGGCCACAGGGGTTGTTCGGGGAAGTGATCATTGAAAGGGTGTAGAACGACATGATTTATCGGGAAACAGGACAGTTCAAATCCTCCTACGTTTCGGACCAAGCCATTTTCCCCCTGTCCCAGGACCGGTGGATGGTCTTCTCCGTGATGGGCGTGGCATTTTTCGTGGTTCCTTTCGTGGCCAGTGAATACTGGCTCCAGGCGGTGCTCATACCTTTCCTGGTGTTTTCCATGGCTACGATCGGACTGAACCTGCTCACCGGGTATGCCGGTCAGGTTTCACTGGGAACCGGCGCCTTCATGGCGGTGGGAGCCTATATCACCTACAAAATCACCACCAATATCCCCGACATTCCCATCCTGGTGGTTTTTTTGTTGGCCGGGTTGGTCGCGGCTGGCGTGGGAATCATCTTCGGGTTGCCCTCCTTGCGCATCAAGGGGTTTTACCTGGCGGTGGCGACCCTGGCCGCCCAGTTTTTCATCACCTGGCTGTTCAACAAGGTGGGCTGGTTCTACAACAACAATCCGTCCGGCACCATCATCGCGCCACCGCGAACAATGTTCGGGATCATGATCACCGGACCGGAGGCCACGGCGGAGACGCGCTATCTTGTGGGGCTGGCTTTTGTAACCTTTTTCGCCCTGCTGGCAAAGAACCTGGTGCGCGGACGAATTGGACGGGCCTGGATGGCGATCCGGGATATGGACATCGCCGCGGAACTGATGGGCATCCGCCCCTTGCAGACCAAGTTGCTGGCTTTCGCCATTTCGTCTTTTTATTGCGGCCTTGCCGGCGCGATGATGGTGTTCCTGTGGCTGGGCAGCGGAGAAACCGAGACTTTTGCCCTCGATGTTTCCTTTCAGGTGTTGTTCATGGTGATCATCGGCGGTTTGGGAAGCATCCTTGGATCGTTCTTGGGCGCGGCGTTCATCACTATTTTGCCTATACTTCTGACCAATGCCCCCCCCATGGTGGGGATCGTCATGCCCATTGCCCTGTCCAAGCACCTGGAGGAAATTATTTTTGGGTGCCTGATCATCTACTTTCTGGTTGTGGAACCCAATGGCTTGGCCCGGTTGTGGCAAATCGCCAAGGAAAAATTACGGCGATGGCCATTTCCTTATTAATCTTTCAGGGACTATAGTAATTTCCCTGTCATGCGGGCCGTTCAACGGCCGGCCTGTTTCCATCTCCACCCGGTTGGGGGAGTGCAGGCAGTTCATTCCAAACATAGAGGGAGAAAAAAATGAAACTCCATAAATTAATCTTTGTCACTTTCGGAATGGCGGTTGGCTTGCTCGCCATGATAGCCGGGGAGGCAATAGCCCAGAAGGGGCATTATTTTCCGGTGTTTTCTTACCGCACCGGACCCTATGCCCCCAACGGAATCGTCTTCGCCAACGGTTTCCGCGATTACTACAACCTGCTCAACAAGCGGGATGGTGGAATCAACGGGGTGCCGATTTTCACCGAGGAATGCGAGACCAAGTACAACACCAAACTCAGCATTGAATGCTACGAGAAGATGAAAACCAGGGGCGG
>JACZSY010000327.1 GCA_022573975.1 SAR324 cluster bacterium
GGACGAAGAGGAAGAAATCGGCATTTTGGCCAAGGAAGTCCTGGAGGGCAAGGGCTATCGGGTGATGGCTTTTTCGGACCCCATCGAGGCCCTGGAAACCTTCAAAGCCGGCCCCGGCCGCTTCGACCTGGTGATGACGGACCAAAGCATGCCCAAGATGAAGGGAGAATGGCTGGTGAGGGATATCCGTAAAATCAACACGGAGATTCCGATCATTCTATGTACCGGATACAGCAGAACCATTTCTCCGCAGAGCGGGGCGGCCATTGGGATCGACAAATTCATCTACAAACCGATAGGGGCCAAGGATTTATGCCGGGCCGTCCGGGAGGTGCTGGACCAGGCCGCCAGGTAAACGGAAATCGAACGCGGGCCGCAAACAACCCCGCCCCATGTTCCAGGCCGGACAACGCCCTTCTTCCCCACCACTTTTTCCTCAAAATCCAGCCGCCCAGGTGATCCTCCAGCCGCGCCACGCGGCGGCAGACCAATGGACGGGGGGGCCGAAGCATCCCGTAAAAAAATCATGCAGTGGGGTTGGTTTGCGATCAACTCTCGTTGTATTCGGTCTCGAACCATTGGCGGGTGCGGGCTTCCTTGTCGTAGATATTGAATCCGGCCATGGCATGGCCGTAGAGGTGCAGTGAAACCACGCGCTGCGAATCGTCCGGGTTGCGGGCGATGTGAATATGATCGGGATTGGGGACAAAGCTGGTGACCGAACCGGAAGCAAGCAGGATGTCGCCTCCCTCAACCAGTTCGATGCCGCTGTTTGCCGCGTTGCCCTGGCCATCCACGCGAATAAAATTCGACTCACTCATTACGCCTTCCACGATGCCGACCACGCCCCAGGTTCCATGATCGTGAATGGGAGTCCCCTGGCCGGGCAGCCACACCAACGCAAACAGGCTCATGGTATCGTTTTCATCGATGAAAATTGCATTTCTGGCGTAATGTCCGGGATCGCTCCGGAAGTGTTTCGGCTCCAGGAATCCAATGTCACCATTCAACAATTTGAACATGGGCGGGACGGTTTTTCGAACGCATTGCGCCGGATTTTCACTTTCAGCGATGCCCCTCCGGCATTCATCGATAAATTCCCGCAGCGTATAGCCCGTCATGGCGGATCTCGGTCTTGAAGGGTGGATGACAATTTCAGACCTTCACCCGGAAAGGATTTCCATGAAGCGTGTCATCGATTTTCATTCTCATCGAAAAACAGGGCCGCATATTCCACCGCGAGTTTACGATTATGGAAAACATTTTCCTCCTTGGGGAATTTTTCCAGCAAACGGTCGATCTCCGCATAATTCGGACAATGAATCCAGGGACGGCGGGCGAGCACCCGGTCGTTGATCCAGAATGGACTCCACTCAAAGGTGGTTTCAAGGAATTCCCTGGCAAAATCCTCCCCGAATTCCAGGCACCCGCTCAGGCAAACATCGATATAGCTCTGAAGAATGGGATATTCGCGGGACGGCGGCTGGGAAAGTTCCGGGACGTACATCCACAGCCGCGTTTGGGAGGGATCGGGCAAGGCGAACCAGGACAGGGGTTCCACATATTCCCATGGGAGCTCTACCCTCAGGTAGCCCTCCTCTCTTTCATCGCATAGGCTCATGTCTTCCCCATCCGCGGGATAGATGATCCCGTTGATGCTTCTCCCCATCTCATTTTCCGACAGTTCCCTGACGCCCAGGGCGGTCAGCAGGGAGGTCGCGCCATGAAAATTCCAACACCTGAGGTATCCAAAGGCGGATGAAATTTTCACGGGCACGGCATCTTTTGAACCGGGATTGGTTTGAAAGCGGGATCGGGAGTTGATCAGCGAGCCGAAGCCGAAAATGAAATTGACGGTTTGGGTCTCCAGTTTCCGGGAAAAATCCGCACGCGTCCCGGCAGGCCGGACTTCATTTTCCTGCCCATGGGCCAAAGCGGGTTGCATAAAATATCGGGTATATTCGACTTCCAGTTTACGGTGCTGAAAGGTATTTCCAGTGGAGGGATGCTTGGCCAGCAACGCGTCCAGCACCTTGTATTTTCCTTCATGAATCCAGGGCCGCCTGGCGACCTCGCGGTCATTGATCCAGAATTTGCTCCACCCGCCGGTGGTTTCCAGAAACTCGATGGCGAAATCCTCCCCATATTCCAGATACCCTTTCAGGCAGGTATCCAGATAGGATTGCAGGATCGGATACTCGATATCCACCGAAGCGACGGATTTTGCCCGGAAAATATAAACGAAGAGAACGCCGGGCAGGGACTGCCATCCCAGGGCCGCGAAATGTTCGATGGGTATTTTATCATAGCGGCCATGTTCGCTGGTGTAGGACAACATCGCCTCATCATAGATCGCGCGGAAAACACCGTTGATGGTACGGGGGGTTTCTCCCTTTTTCACCGGACGAAGGTCATATTGCGTTTGCAACCCATCGAACCTGCCGCACCAGGCCCGGACATACCCCGCGCCCGCGTTCATTCGCACCGGGATGGTGAAAAGATCGTCCTCTAGTGTTTCCGTCAGGGCGCCAAACTCCCGGAGCCGGTATTCCGTGTTGATATAGACACTGATATCGAAAAGAATTCCCTTCAATTGTTTCATCGCGGTTCAATCTGATCGCATGGCAGGTTTTCAGGGCCTTATGGCGCAGCCAACGCCCCCATCATCACGGCCAGGCCGGTGCGCACGCCCACGGCCAAGCTGTCCTCGTTGAGTTCGAAGGCGGGGTGGTGGTGGGGCGCGGGGGGTTTGTCCGCCGGGGCGGCGCCCACCCAGAAGTAGCAGCCGGGCCGGGCCTGGAGGAACAGGCTCATGTCGTCGCTGCCCATCACCGGCGGCGGGGCGGTCACCTGCTCCTCGCCGATTTCCCCGGCGGCGCAGCGGTGGACGTGCCCCGCCTCGTCCTCGGGATTGACCACCGCCGGGCAGCACTGGCCGCCGATGGTGACCCGCGCCTCGGCCCGGTAGGCCCGGGCCATGCGCGAGGCGTAGGCCCCCAGCCGCTCCACCAGTTGGTCGCGCACCTGTTGGTCGAAGGCCCGGATCGAGCCGCGCATGATGGCGGTTTCGGGAATGATGTTGTGCCTGTTGCCCCCCTTGATCTCGCCGATGGTCATCACCGCGGGCTGGGTGGGGTCGATCTCGCGGGAGACCAGATCCTGCATCCCGATCAGGATATGGGAGGCCGCCGTGATCGGGTCGATGGACAGGTGCGGATAGGCCCCATGGCCCCCGGAGCCTTTCACCTCCACCTCGAAGAAATCCGAGGAGGCCATCACCGGGCCGGGCCGCACGCCCACCTGCCCCGCGGGCAGCAGGGTGGTGAGGTGGATGCCGTACACTTTTTCCACCGGGGGATCGTCCAGCACGCCGGCCTCGATCATCCGCTGGGCGCCGCCCAGGGTTTCCTCGGCCGGCTGGAAGATGAACACCGCCGTGCCCGGCAGCTCCCCCCGCCGCGCGGCCAGGATTTCGGCCATGGTGATGGCCACGGCGGCATGGCCGTCATGCCCGCAGGCGTGCATCGCGCCGGGAACGGCCGACTTGAAGGGCAGGTCGGGAATCTCGTTGAGGGGCAGCGCGTCGATGTCCGCCCGCCAGGCGATGGTGCGGCCCGGCCGCTCTCCGTGCAGGATGCCCACCACCGCCGTTTCCGCGCCAGTGGCCTCGCTTCCCGTGCGCACCTCCAACCCGGCGGCCTGCAGCCGTTCTGCGATCACACCGGCGGTGCGGCGCTCGGCCATGCTCAACTCGGGATGGCGATGGAAATCGCGCCGCAGGCCGATCAGGCCTTCGGCGCGGCTGGCCACCTCGTCCTTCCAGGACAGTGTTGTCTTGCTCATGCCGGTTCGCTTATTTCCCCTGGATTCAAAATGACTGCCGACAGGCCTCTGGCGGCCAAAAGGTTATCTAATTTAACAACCCAGCCCTCCGCACTCCCAGCAGCTTTAAAAAGCCTGTGACCCACTAAATACGTGGGGGATTTCATCCCCCACACCCCCCAGACCATTTTTTGGAAAAAATGGATGAAAACTTTCAATAAGATATTGGAATGATAGGTTTAAATAC
>JACZSY010000091.1 GCA_022573975.1 SAR324 cluster bacterium
CCTCGCGCCAAGGCGCAAAGCACCGCCAACTGCTTTTCCACAGATTTCGCAGATTACACAGATTTGAACAGCGAACTGCTTTTGGAACCGCAGATGAACGCGGATGGACGCGGATTAAACCGCGAACCGCGGCCTCACCCCAGACCCGCCATAAACTGCATGGCGGGTCTGACCCTCGACCATGCGGAGAGGGTTTTTACCTTTCCCGCACAATTGTAAAAACAATGCTTTTACCCTCTCCATGGTTGTTGAAAAACAGCTGGAGCGGGTCGGCGGGAGGTTACCGCCAGGGCGAGGCCCCCACCGCCTGCTCCCCGCTCGCGGATTGCCGCCAGATCGGAACTGCCCCACCCGCCATCCAGCCATTGCCGCCAGATCGCCCCAGGATTGCCCCCCGCCCCCGCCCCTGTTACCGTTCGGGAGAACCCGGCTTTCTCCCTCCTTCCCCCTTCCATCGGAGCCGCCCCTTGGCCGAGCGTCAGGACAATTCTCCGGATAGGCGTTTTGACCGCCGCTTCGGCCGTCCCGCCGACGGCCACATGAACGGCGGCCAGTTGAGCCTGGAGGACACGGGGGCGGTGATTCCCGGCCTGGCCCGGGGGACGCAGGTGCTGGTGGCCGTGCTGGAGCACATCACCTACGCCAACGAGGAAAACGGCTTCGTCATCGGACGGGTGCGCGACGAAAAGAGCGGCGAGGTGCTGACCGTCAAGGGCGTGCTGGGTCCGGCCAAGGAAGGCGAGACGCTGAAACTGTGGGGGGAGTGGGAGGAGCATCCCACCTATGGCCCGCAGTTCGCGGTGGCCTCGGCGCTGGTGATGGAGCCCACCAGCCTGGAAGGCATCGAGCGTTATCTGGCCTCCCACATCCACGGGGTGGGGGAAAAGCTGGCCAAACGCATCGTCAAGCTGTTCGGCACAGACACCTTCACCGTGATCGACAACGAACCGGAAAAGCTGCTTCAGGTGCCCAAGTTCACCAAAAAGGCGCTGGAATCGGTGAAGGAGGACTGGTCCGGGCACAAGCTGAAACGCGAAATCCTGGTCTTCCTCCATTCGGTGGGGGTCTCCCTGCTCTTCGGCGAGCGCATCTGGGCCGCCTACGGCATCGGGGCGGTGGAAACCGTGAAGGACAATCCCTACCGCCTGGCCATGGACGTGCAGGGCATCGGCTTCCGCACCGCGGACCTGATCGCCTCGCGGCTGGGCATTCCCGCCGATTCCCCCCGCCGGGCCGAGGCGGCCTTGTTGTACGTGCTGGACGAGTCCGGGGCCGAAGGCCACACCGGCCTGCCCAGGGCCAAGGTGGTGGAGCGCACCGCCGCCCTGGTGGAACAGGAGCCGGGGCGCATCGAGGAGGCGGTGGAGACCCTGCTGGGCGACGGCCAACTGAAGACCCTCGGACTGACCGCCGAAGGACTGCCCGAGGAAAAAGCCGGCCAGGACGCCCTGTTGTTCCGCAACCGCTTTTTCCGCGCGGAGGAAGCCATCGTCAAGCACCTGGGGCGCATCGCGGACAGCTCGGCCTTCGCCAGCATCGAGGCGATGGAAGGCGCCATCGCCAGCATGGAAGCCGAAAGCGGGGTCTATCTGAGCGACGAGCAGCGCCAGGCCGTGGAAGACGCCCTGGCCCACAAGGTGCTGGTGATCACCGGCGGCCCGGGCACGGGCAAGACCACCATCGTCCGCTTCATCCTGGGGCTGGCGGCCACGGAAATGCCCACCGTGGTGCTGGCCGCCCCCACCGGCAAGGCGGCCAAGCGTCTGGCCGAGGCCACCGGCCACGAAGCCTCCACCATCCACCGCCTGCTGGAGGCGGGGCCGAAGGGATTCCAGCGCAACGCGGATCATCCCTTGGAGGTCGAACTGGCCATCATCGACGAGTCGTCCATGATCGACACCCTGCTGATGAACGCCCTGCTGGCCGCCCTGCCCGATCATGTGCGCCTGGTGCTGGTGGGAGACGTGGATCAGCTGCCCTCGGTGGGGCCGGGCCGGGTGCTGGGCGACCTGATCGACTCGGGGCGCTTTCCCGTGGCCCGGCTGGAGAAGATTTTCCGCCAGTCCGAGGCCAGCCGCATCACCGCCAACGCCCACTGCATCCGCAAGGGCGAAATCCCGGACCTCTCCCGGCCCGAGGGGGACGGGCTGTCGGATTTCTACTTCATGGCCGAGAGCGACCCGGAGCGCATCGTGGAAAAAGTGCGCATGCTGGTGCTGGAGCGCATCCCCGAAGCCTTCGGGATGACGTCCCTGACGGACGTCCAGGTGCTGTCCCCCATGCACAGGGGTCTCACCGGCACCCAGAACTTCAACCGGATGCTGCAACAATGGCTCAATCCCGATGGAGAGGAAGTGCCCCTGGGCAATCCCCGCTTCCGGGTGGGCGACCGGGTGATGCAAACCCGCAACGATTACGACCATCTGGTGTTCAACGGGGACATGGGGGAGATCAAGGCCTACGAGAAGGAAGCGGGGCGGCTGCATGTGGAATTCGACGGGCGCCCGGTGGCGCTGGAGGGAAAGCAGGCCGACCACCTGATGCTGGGGTACGCCATTTCCGTGCATAAATCCCAGGGCAGCGAGTACCCGGCGGTGATCCTGCCCCTCACCACCCACCATGCGATCATGCTCCAGCGCAACCTGCTCTATACCGCCATCACCCGCGGCCGGCGGCTGGTGGTGATCGTGGGAACGGAAAAAGCCATCGCCATGGCCGTGCGCAATGCCCGTCCGGTGACGCGCCACACGGGGCTGAAGCCCCGGCTGCTGGCGGCACAGCTTTTGGAGGCACGGCTTTTGGAGGCACCGCCGCCGGCGGCCGAGTGACGCCTCCGGTGGCGTAAAACCCTTCGCCCTGTCTTCCCTGGCCCATCACCCCCCCCGGTTTCCGCTATGACTAACCCGTCCATTCCGCCTGCTTCGTCCCTTCCTCCCCGCATCGAACGGTTGGCGCGGCTGGCCGGGCTGGCCGAGCGGCGGGTGCTGGGCCTGATGTCCGGCACCTCCCTGGACGGCCTGGACCTGGCGCTGTGTATGATCAGCGGGCAAGGCCGCGACATGGTCTGGCGGCTGGAACGCTTCCACACGCTTCCTTATTCCGCGGAACAACGCGAACGCCTGCACGCCGTGGTCTCCCAGCCCCGGGCCGATCTGCGGGAGCTGGCGGTGCTGAACGCCTGGCTGGCCGGCGCGCACGCCGCCATGGTGCGCGACTCCCTGGCCGCCTGGGAGGTGGCCCCCGGCTCGGTGCATCTGCTGGCCAGCCATGGGGTGACGGTCTATCACGCCCCCGGCGCCTGGGAGGAGCAGGGCAGGCCCCGGCACGCCACCCTGCAACTATGTGACGGGGACCAACTGGCCGTGGCCACCGGCCTGCTCACCGTGTCCGATTTCCGCCAGAAGGAAATCGCCTTCGGCGGCGAGGGCGCTCCCCTGGCGCCCTACGCGGATGCGCTGCTGTTCACGGCGGAGGCGCCGCGGGTGCTGCTCAATCTGGGCGGCATCGCCAACTTTACCCGGCTGGCTCCCCGGGGCGATCCCGCGCCCCCGATTTCCGGAGATACCGGCCCGGCCAATGGGCTGATCGACCGGGCGGTGCGCCGCCTGCTGCCCGGCCATTCCCATCCCTATGACCATGACGGCAGGCTGGCGGCGCGGGGAGCCGTGAGCGCCCCCCTGCTGGAGTCGCTGTTGGAGCATCCTTACTACGCCCGCCCCTTCCCCAAATCCACCGGCCCCGAGACCTTCGGCGACGCCTGCCTGGAAGACCTGCTGGGCCGCCCGGTGGCCAGGGGATTGGCGGCCAATGACCTGATCGCCACCCTCACCCGGTTGACCGTCCGCACCGTGGCGGAAGCCATCCGCCGCGAATGCGGAAACCTGGAGGGCACCCAAATCGCCGTTTCGGGCGGCGGGCGGCACAACCCGGTGATGATGGAGGGCCTGCGCGCGGCGCTGCCGGAAGCCTCGTGGATCGGCATGGAGGAGCTGGGCCTGCCCCCGGACGCCAAGGAGGCCGTGCTCTTCGCCGTGCTGGCCCATCAATCCCTGTTCGGGGAAGGCTTTCCGGCGCCCGGCGAAGGGCCGGGGGGTAGCGGAACGGGAGGCGGTGGGGGCGGCGATGGGGAAACCCGGCGCTTCGGTTTCGGGAAGTTGAGCTGGCCCGATTGAGGGGCTGGTGGCCTTTTACACCCTCAAGGAGGCATCACCCGCAACCGGAAATCCCCCGGCACTCCGCTCATTTCCTCGACTTTGAGGAAATAGCGTTTCTTCGCGGCCAGGGGAGCCGTGGGGCAGGTCTCCGCCCCCGCCCCGGCGTGGGTGTCGCATTGCTGGAGAATGATGTCGAAGGCTTCCCGGTCGAACAGCCGCCAGGCCAGGTTCGAGCGCCCGCCGGAGAGGGCGATGGTGTATATGCCGCCCCCCGCCGAAGTGAAGGCGTAATGGCTGGATTCCCATATGCCCACGCTCCCCCGATGGGGAAATCCCACCCGCAGCTCCACCGGAGCGGTTGCTTGCCCTTCGAAGCGCCCCTTGCCCTCCGAATGGGTGA
Source organism: SAR324 cluster bacterium (assembly GCA_022573975.1). GTDB lineage: Bacteria > SAR324 > SAR324 > SAR324 > JACQKK01 > JACZSY01. Next base: position 4,555 of record JACZSY010000091.1, read on the forward strand.
CCAGCAGGGTGAAGCTGGCCGGTTTTTTCTGGGGGGAGAATATTTTCACCGTGTAGACCTCGTCGGGCGAGGTGACCAATTCGCAACTGCCGTTGCCGAAAATGTGACAGGTCTTCTTGGGATGTTGGATGGTCAGGGGCAGCGCGCTGGAATTGTCCGCCACGACGATCAGATAGGCGCCCCGTTGTTCGGCGTAAAAGGTGAACTCGGTGCTTCCGCCTTCATCGAAGGATCGCCGGGGATGGGATTGTTCCAGCTTGAGCCAGGAAGGGTCATGCCGGCGCGTTTTCTGCCTGGATTCCCTGCCACAGGCCGCCGCGCCAAAAATCAGCGCCAAAAATCAGCACCGAAACCAGCACCGAAACCAGCACCGGAACCAGCATCGAAACAAGCATCGTCACCAGCACCGCCATTGGGGCCGGCTTCATGGCCTTGATCGCGCCCAGGTCTCGCATAATTTCCATTCTTCCCCCTCTCTTCTGGAGAGGGGGCCAGGGGGTGAGGTGCGGTTCTCCCTCCCGCGGCTCCATCCGGCGGCCATGGGCCTCACCCGATCCGGCCGTTTCCACGACGGCTCGCCGGTTGGTCATCGCGGTTGGTCACCGTGGATGGTCACCGTGGATGGTCACCGCATTTAACCGTGGTGGTGGAAGTAATGCGCCTCCAGCACCCGCATCAGGCAGCAGGTGAGCTTTTTGGCGTAGGGAACGTGCAGGAACTCGTTGGGTCCGTGGGCGTTGGAGTTGGGGCCCAGCACGCCGGTGATCAGAAACTGGGCCTTGGGGAACTTCTTTCCGATCATGTCCATGAAAGGGATCGAACCGCCGATGCCGAAGTAACAGGACGGATGGCCGAAAAACTCCCGCGAGGCCGCGTCCGTGGCCTCCGCCAGCCAGGGGGACTCCTCCGGCGCGTTCCAGCCCGGCTGGCCGCCCGCGCTCACGCTGACCTGCGCGCCGAAAGGCGGGTCCTGCTCCAACAGCTTGCGCAAGGTGTCGCTGGCCTCCCGGGGGGAGAGGGTGGGCGGGATGCGCAGGGAGAGCCGGAAGGCCACCTCTGGCAGGAGCACGTTGCCCCCCGCTCCCAGTTCGGGCAGCCCGGATTGCGAGATGACCGTCATGGCCGGTTCCCAGGTGCCGTTCAGCAGCAGTTGCTGGGGAGAGCCGGCCAGGGCGCGCCCGCCCTTGACCAACGGGAAGGCCTCCGTCACCGCGCCGCCCAGCACGGCCGCGGCCCGCTTGGCCTGCTCGATGCGCGCCGGGGGAATCTCCACGTGCAGCGCCTCGGGGCGCAGCCGGCCCGTGCCGGGGTCCTCCAGCCGCTCCAGCAGCATGCGCATGATCTGGATCGGGTTGGGCACGATGCCGCCGGCCATGCCGGAGTGGACGCCCTCGCGCAGGATTTTCACCCGCACCGTGGCCGAGACGATCCCCCGCAGGGAGGTCGTGCTCCACAGGCGCGCGTAGTCGCCGCAGCCCGAATCCAGGCACACCACCAGCTCCGGCTTGCCGATGGCCTTGGCGTACGCGCTGAGGTAATGGGGCAAATCGCTGGAACCGCTTTCCTCGGAACATTCGATCAGGATGCGGATGTGGCCGTGGGGCAGGCCCAGCGACTTCATCATCTTCACCACGGCGATGGCGGCGAAGATGGAATACCCGTCGTCCGCGCCCCCCCGGCCATAGAGTTTCCCTTTTTCGTAGACCGGTTTCCATGGCCCCAGGTGCTTCCGCCAGCCGGTCATGGGAGGCTGCTTGTCCAGGTGACCGTAGATCAGCACCTCGTTCTTCAGGTCGCCGGGGATGTCGCAGAGCAGCAGAGGCGTGCGGCCTCCGTCCTCCAGCACCCGCAGGGTCAGGCCCGGCACCTGCTGCGCCTCCACCCAACGGCGCACCAACTCCACCGCCTTGGCCATGTGGCCGTTCTTGCGCCATTCCTTGTCGAAGCCCGGGGATTGATTGGGAATGCGAATGTATTCGGTGAGGGTGGGCAGGATCGCCTCGTCCCAAAAGGGAATCACCCGATTCTCGATGTCCTTGCGGGAGGCGCTCATGGAGTTCCTGAGTTGTGCATCCGTTGGAAAAAAAATGGATTGTCAACACCACGCCATGCTGGGTAGTGGGTCAGTTTGAATCCCGTCATACTGAGCGAAGCGAAGTACCTTCTTCCAAAACACCCCAAATCATAAAAAAACAAGAAGATGCTTCGCTTCGCTCAGCATGACGTGGTGTTGATTTAATTATCTTTTCAAACTGACCCACTACCCCATGCTGACCGTAGTGAAGTATCTTGTGGAGCGAAGCCTCTTCATTTTCCGCATGATTGAGGTGAACCGAAGGAGGGTTCTTCACTCCACCAGGCGCGACAGCGATCATGACGATGCGCTATCGAATCCCGTTCGCGGCAGCTTCGCGGCGCCGTTCCGGTGGTTTGGGGGCGGCGGTTACCTGCGCTGGTGGTTACCTGCGCTGGTGGTTACCTGCGCTCATACTGCTGGTCGCCGAAGAGCACCTTTTTGGCGTCGTCGGACATGCCGCCGGTACGGCGTTTTTCGCTCTGCAGTTCCATTCCCCTGGCCACGCCGGGCCTGGCGGTGAGCGCCGCCTGCCACCGCTTCAGGTGGGGATACTGGTCCATGTCATACCCATAGCGCTTGTAGCCAAGGGTCCAGGAATAGGTGGCCATGTCGGCGATGGAGTACTCCCCGGCCAGGAATTCCTTCCGGCCCAACTGCTTGTCCATCACGCCATAGAGCCGCCCCACTTCCTTGGTATAGCGGTCGACGGCGTAGGGGATTTCCTCCGGCGCATAGGAGCGGAAGTGGTTGCACTGACCGAACATGGGGCCCACGTTGCCCATCTGGAACATCAGCCATTGCAGCACGTCCATGCGGGCATGGGGCTCGGTGGGGAGAAATTTGCCGGACTTTTCCGCCAGGTAGATCAGGATCGCGCCGGATTCGAAGATGGAGATTGGCTTGCCGCCCGGGCCTTCGGGGTCGACGATGGCCGGAATGCGGTTGTTGGGGCTGATGGCGAGGAATTTTTCCTCGAACTGATCCCCCTTTTGAATGTCGATGTCGATGGTGTTGTAAGCCAGCCCGGCTTCCTCCAGCATGATGGCCACCTTGTGCCCGTTGGGCGTGGGCCATGAGTAAAAGTCGATCATCTGTCAAATTTCCTTGGTTGGATGGATCGGCGCGGGAAGCGGAAAAACGCCCTGTTTGCGTTTCCGGTATTTCCACGCCTGGACGGCCGATGAAGGCCAGGAATCATTCTTATAGAAGATAAAAGTATTCCATCCGGGCCGTTTGCACCAGACCCCGCCCCCGCTTCCCGCTCCCATCGGAAGCTTGGTGGTGGATTATGGGCCCGTTGCTTTCTTGAAGTTCCCACCCTTTTCGGCTATCTCTAAAAAGTTGCGTCTTAAAAGTCGATTTTGATTGGGGCCATTCACTTCGCGCCCGCGTTGGGATGGATGAAGACCGCGGCGGGGAGCGCGATAGGGGCAATACCGGCCGCGATGCCAGCGGAAACGTTCCGGGAGAGAGGCCATTTTGAATATCATCGTACTGGTGAAATCCGTGATCGACGTGGAGTTGAACATCCGCGTCAAGGATGGCGAGGTCGTCAAGGACGGCCTCAACTACATTCTCAGCAAATGGGACGAGAACGCCCTGGAGGCGGCCCTGCAATTGAAGGAGGCTGGCGACGGCGAGGTCACGGCGGTGACCGTCGGCCCGGACCGCGCCGGCGAGGCCCTGCGCAAGGCCCTGGCCATGGGCGCGGACAAGGGCGTCCATGTCAACGACCCCGCGGCCGCCGGTTCCGACGCGTTCGGGATCGCGAAGATCCTGGCCAAGGTGATCCAGCGGAACGCGTTCGACCTGGTGATCGCCGGGCGGCAGTCCCAGGACACCGACCTGGGGGCCACCGGGCCCGTGCTGGCCGAGCTGCTGGGCGTCCCGCTGGCGGTCAACGTGATCGAGATCGACCCCAAGCCCGCGGGGGGCAAGCTCAACATCAAGCGCAAGGGCGACGTGGGCGTGGAGTTGATCGAGATCGCCCTGCCGGCCCTGCTGACCGCCAACGACAGCCTCAACGAACCCCGGCTGGCCTCCCTGCGCGGCATCATGGCGGCCAGGAAGAAACCCATGGACATCCTCACCCTTTCGGACCTGGGGATCGACCCGGAAACGGTGGGCGCCGCGGGTTCGGGCATCGAGATCGTGGAGTTTCAGCCGCCGCCGCAACGCGCGGCCGGCCAAAAATTCGAGGGCGAGCCGGAAGAAATCGCCCGGCAGGTGGTGGAGTTGCTGGCCAACGAGGCCAAAATTTTCGCGTAGGAGCACAGCATGCCGTGCCCCAAAACCCGTAGGGGCACTGCATGCAGTGCCCGAATGCAGTGCCCGAATGCCTGATTGACAGGAACCGAAAACCCATGAGCAAAATTCTGATCGTAGCCGATGTGAAAGGCGGCGAGGTGCGCAAATCCTCCCTGGAACTGTTGGGCAAGGCCGCCGCGGACGGCTTGACCGCCGAGGCCGTGCTGATCGGGGCCGGCGTCGAGGGTCAGGCAGACGTCCTGGCCGGACATGGCGCCGCGAAGGTCTACGTGGCCGACGACGCCAGCCTGGAAAATTTCGCCGTGGACCGCTACACCGCGGCGGCCGCGGACGCGGTGGGGCAGTCCGCGCCGGACATGGTCTGGCTCAGCGCCTCGGAGACGGGCAAGGCCCTGGGACCCGCCCTGGCCGCCCGCATGGAGGCCGCCTTCGTCAGCGACTGCATCGCCGTGGATCTCTCGGACGGCGAGGTGGTGGTGTTGCGCCCGGCCATGGCCACCAAGGTGATCCAGAAGGTGCGCATCAAGAAGGACGGACTCAAGGTGATCACCGTGCGCAGCGGTGCTTTCGACGCGGCGGACGCCGGGCCCAAGCCTGCCGACGTGACGGCGCTGTCCATCCCGGAGGGCGACGGACGGATCGTGGTCAAGGAGGTGGTGCAGGAACAAACCGGCCGGGTGGACCTGGGCGACGCGGGCACCATCGTCTCGGTGGGCCGGGGCGTCAAGGGCCCCGAGGGCGTGGAATTCGTGCGGCCCCTGGCCGATTTGCTGGAGGCGGGTTACGGGGCCTCCCGGGCCGTGGTGGATTCGGGCTGGATGCCTTTCGACCTGCAAGTGGGCCAGACCGGCCGCGTGGTCTCGCCGGACGTTTATTTCGCCATCGGCATCTCCGGCGCCATCCAGCATCTGGCGGGCATGAGCGGCTCCAAGCTGATCGTCGCGGTCAACAAGGACCCCGACGCCCCAATCTTCTCCGTCGCCGACTATGGCATCGTGGGTGACCTGTTCAAGGTGGTTCCGGTGTTGATCGAGGAAATCAAAAAACACAAAACCTGATTCCCCGCCGCCCTCCCCCATTCCGTTGAGCGCACCCGGAGCAACCGGGCGCCGCCCGCGGAGCGGGGAGGCTCTTTTCTTTCAAGGAACACCACCCAAAGAAAAACCCCCCAAAGAAAAACCGCCGCGGGAAAACCCGGGCGGGGGGCAATCCTTCTCCACATGGAGCGCAGATGGAACTGAATGGGATTTTGATGACCTTCACCCTCACCGCGGCGCTGGCCGTGTTCAGCTATTCCATCGGCACCAAACTGCGGCTGTTCCGGCGCATGGCTCCGGAAAACCGGTTCGACCAGCCCCTGCGCCGGCTGGGGCTGCTCTTCCGCATCGGCCTGGGCCAAAGCAAGCTGGTGGGCCGCGAGCGCGAGCGCTCGTCAGGGGCGATGCACTTCTTCATTTTCTGGGGCTTCATGGTGCTGGGATTGCGCGAAGTTATCATGATCGGCGAGGCCTACTCGCCGGGATTCCAGGAAATGCTCCCGCTGCTCGGCTCGGATTCGATTTTTGGTTTCCTGTACACCTTCGTCTACAACACCACCGAGGTGGTGGTGTTCTGCATGGTGTTGATCGCCCTCTATCGCAGGCTGGTCATCCAGCCGGCCCGGCTCGACCTCAACATCGAGGGCCTCGTCATCCTCGGGCTGATCATGGGAGTGGTCGTCTCCGATCTGTTCTACGACGCGGCCCGCTTCAATCTGATCAACGCGTTCGGCCACAATGAAATTCATTTCCTCGACAACCCGGTCTATGGAACGGAAATGACCTGGGCGCCTTTCGCCTCCCTGCTGGCCTCCGGGATCGTCGGCTGGGGGGAGACCCTCAACGCGGGATTCTTCCACCTGGGCTATTGGACGCACATCGGCGTGATCCTGGTTTTCCTCAACCTGCTGCCGATCACCAAACACGCCCATGTCATCACCGCCCTGCCCAACGTGCTGTTCGGCTCCCTGGACTATCCCCACGCCCCCGCGGACTTGCTGGATCTGGAAAACGAGGAGGCCTGGGAAAAAGGCGCCCTGGGCGTCGAGCGGATCGAGCAATTGACCTGGAAGCAGGGCCTGGACCTGTACACCTGCACCGAATGCGGGCGCTGTTACGACATCTGCCCCACCTACGTGACCAAAAAGCCCCTCACCCTCAAATGGTTCAACGACTCCCTGCGCGATCATCTGGAAGAACAGTCGGCGGAAATCCGGGCCACGGGAAAATCCGATGGGAAGCGCGCCCTGGTGGGAGACGTGATCCAGTACGACTCCCTCTGGGCCTGCACCACCTGCCGCGCCTGCGAGGAGGTCTGCCCGGTCTCCATCGAGCACGTGCCGCGCATCATCGCCATGCGCCAGGCCCAGGTGTTGATGTCCGAGAAATATCCCAAGGAACTCAACGCCACCTTCCGCGGCCTGGAACAAAACGCCAATCCCTGGAACATCGGCTACGACAAGCGCGCGGACTGGACCGGCGGCCTGGACTTTCCCGTGCCCATCCTCACCGAACCGCCGGCCGGGGACTTCGATGTGCTGATGTGGGTGGGATGCATGGGGTCCTTCGACAAGCGCTCCCAGAAAATCGCCCTGGCCACGGCGACCCTGCTGCACAAGGCGGGCGTGCGCTTCGCCATCCTGGGCAACGCCGAGAAATGCACCGGCGACCTGGCCCGCCGCTCGGGCAACGAGATGCTCTACCAGACCCTGGCCCGCGAAAACGTGGACACCCTCAACAGACTAAAAGTGCTCCAGGTGGTCACCCAGTGCCCCCACTGCCTCAACGCCATGAAGAACGAGTATCCCCAACTGGAAGGGCGCTACGAGGTGTTCCACCATTCCACCTTCATCGCCAAGCTGGTGGACGAAGGCCGGCTGACCCTCAAGCCCTCCCTGGAAGGCTCCGTCACCTTCCACGATCCCTGCTACCTGGGGCGCTACAACGACGAATACGACGCGCCCCGCAGCCTGCTGGCCGCCTCGGCCAAGGAGGAACCGGTGGAGATGGCCCGCTCCCGCAAGGAGAGCTTCTGCTGCGGGGCCGGGGGCGGGCGCATGTGGATGGAGGAGACCATCGGCACGCGCGTCAACGAAGAGCGGGTGCGGCAGGCCGCCGAGACCGGCGCCAAGACCATCGCCACCGCCTGCCCCTTCTGCATGACCATGATCGAGGACGGCATCAACCAATCGGGCCGCCAGGACGAAATGCAGGTCAAGGACGTGGCCGAGCTGGTGCTGGAGTCGCTGGCCTGATTTTCGGCGGCCGCATCCAAGGCCAAAAAAAATTCTTATCCTTGCCAGCCGGGTGTGAAGCGGCCTATTATTTATAGTTAAGGAGTTGTCCGCCCTGGCGGAGCGTCCCCGGGCCGCTCCGGGCTCCGGGGTGCTCCGGGGTGCTCCGTCCGACCCGGATGGAGCGGAAAGGCGCGATGGGCGTGGCTTTGCGGATTGGAGTCTTCCCGGGCGGTGTTTTCAGGGACGGGTTTTTTCCGCACCACCGCGGCCCGTCGATGGTATTCAAGGCCGCGGAGTTCAAAGCACGGAGTGCAGGTAATAGTGTTCAAGCGGCGAGGTTCAGGTCCAGGTTGGATGCGTTGGCGATGATGGAGGAAACCCAAATCGCGCACCGGGTGGAGCGGCTGCTGGAAGCGCCGATCGGGCAAGCGGGCTACCGGCTGCTGGAAGTGCAGTTTCGGCATGAAGGGCGTTGGGTGTTGCGGCTGATCGTGGACAGGGAGTCGGGCATCAGCATGGAAAGCCTGACCGATGTGAACGAGTTGGCCGGGCGGCTGCTGGATGTTGAAGACCCCATTCCCCAGGCCTATTCCCTGGAAGTCTCCTCCCCGGGGTTGTTCCGGCCATTGCGGGAAATCAAGCATTTCAGGCAATCGGTTGGCAAGTGGGCCGTGTTCACCCTGGCCCCGGACGCGCCGAACGCTCCGAAAACGCGGGGCGGCCGGAAAAAACGCCAACTTCGCGGCGTCATCCGCGGAGTGGATGGGGAGACGGTGCAGCTGGAGTACGAAGGAAAACGGATATCGCTGGCCAAGGATGAAATCCAGGAGGCAAAGCTGGATCCGGATCTGTAGCATTGGGATCATCGGAGCTTTGCAATCATTGAATGAATGAACGCCCTCGCCGCTCGCGGCGAGGGTTCGAAACTGCGGGGTTTTTCGCCGCGAGCGGCGGGGAATGGACCCGATTGAAAAATCAATAACCGAGCAGCATAGGCAAAAACGGCCATGGCCAGGGAAAACATACTGGAAGCAATCGGCGATATCAGCAGGGACAAAGGTATCGACCGCGACAAACTGGTGACTGTGATCCAGGAGGCCGTGACCCAGGCGGCGAAGCGGAAATTCAAGCAGTTCGAGGACATCGAGGCCCGCATCAACGAGGAATCCGGGGAACTGGAAGTCTTTCGCTACAAGACCGTGGCGGAGAACCCCGATGACCTGGACAATCAAATTCCCCTGGAGGAGGCCCGCAAGCTGGACTCCCTGGCCGAGCCGGGGGACGAGGTGGAATACGAAATCGACAACAAGGAGTTGAGCCGGGTGATCGCCCAGACCGCCCGCCAATTGATCTTCCAGAAAATCCGCGAGGCCGAGCGGGAAACCATCTACGAGAATTTCAAGGACCGGGTGGGCGAGGTGCTGCACGGCATCGTCAGCCGCACCGAACGGGGGCGCACCTTCGTCACTTTCAACCAGACCGAGGCCATCCTCTACCGGCGGGAGCAGATTCCCCATGAGCGCTATTCCAACGGGGATCACATCCGGGTGATCCTGCTGGACGTGCTGAACGACCCCAAGGAACCCTCCCAGTTGGTGGTTTCCCGGGCCGATCCGGATTTGCTGATCAAATTATTCGATCTCGAGGTGCCCGAAGTCTACGACGGCATCGTGGAAATCGTGGACGCGGCGCGGGAACCCGGCCGCAGGGCCAAGATCGCCGTACGCTCCAACGATCCCGACGTGGATCCGGTGGGCGCCTGCGTGGGGCTGCGGGGCTCCCGGGTACAGTCCATCATCAGCGAGTTGCGGGGCGAAAAAATCGATATTATTCATTTCACCGACGACCTCCCCACCTACGTGGCCAATGCGTTGGCTCCGGCGGAACTCTCCCGCGTGAAGATCAATGAGGAAGAAGGGGAAATCGACGTGGAAGTGGATACGGATCAGCTTTCCCTGGCCATCGGGCGGTTCGGGCAAAATGTGCGGCTGGCCTCGAAACTGGTGGGCTACAAGATCAATGTGATGAGCCCGCAGGAATCGGAGCTGTCCCTGGAAGAACAGATTCGCCAGACCTTGCTGGCTTCCCAGGTCCAGAGGGGGATCGCGCCCCCCGAGGCCACCCCTGAAGCCAGCGGCGGCCCCGAGGCGGAATCCGCCGAAGCCACCACCGAAGCCACCACCCAAGCCACCGCCGAAGCGGGCGGAACCGGTAC
>JACZSY010000092.1 GCA_022573975.1 SAR324 cluster bacterium
CCGCCTGCGCGATCCCTACTGGGAGAACGTATCGAGGAACATCTGACGCGCCCGCGGTGAATGGTCATCTGCCGGGAGTCATTTGCAGGCCCTCACTTGAACTGGAAAAAATGCGCATGGATGCGCTGCAACACGGTGAACCGCTCCGGCACCGTCTCTCGCAGCTAGGCTTCGTGCGCCTCGTCGAAGCGCAGCACTTCGGCTTCGGGCAGGGAGGCCCCCACGCCCCGGCAGGCCCGGATGCGGCCCCGCCAGCTTTCGCGGGAGAAGGGGATCGGCTGGTCATAATGGAACATGGCGCGGACGTTGATTTTCGCCTCGGCACAGCCGGGCGGCGGTTTTTCCCGCGGTTTTTTCCGCAGCCGCTTCCGCCTTTGGTATGGTGGGCGGCAGGGTCCGGTCTTCGGGTTGGGGACGGGCCATGACGGTCTTCCTGGATATCCAGCCCATTTCGAGGACGCCCCTTTTTCAGGGGCTTGCGCCGATGCGTTCGATTTTGTTTCGGGACGGCGTTTTTTCCTTGCGAAAAGGCGCTCATTTCCTGCTCGAAGTGCTGATTTTCTTCAGCGTGTTCGTCATTTCCTGGCTGCGCCCGTTCTTTTGGGCGCTGCGGGCGCTGGGACAGGCGGTGGCGGCGGAAGCCCTGTTCTTCAAGCTGACGGGGTGGTGGTGCCGCACGGTGTTCAAGGTGTTGGGCTGCCGGGTGGTGGTGGAAGGGCTGGAGCATCTCCCGGCCGATTCGGCCTATGTGGTGATGAGCAACCACCAGAGCAATTACGACCCCATCTTGCTGCTGGGCTTTCTGGATGCCAGCCTGAGCTTCATCGCCAAAAGCGACCTGTTCCGGGTGCCGGGTCTGGCCTTCTGGTTGCGCTACAACCGTTGTCTCAGGTTGGACCGGGGGGATTTCCGGGGCGGCGCGGATGCCCTGGCGGCCTATGGCCGGGAGCTGAAAGCGCGCCGGGGGCGGGTGGTGATGTTTCCGGAAGGCTCCAGAACGAAACACCCCCGCCGCGAGATCCAGCGCTTCATGGGGGGCAGCCTGATGCTGGCCCTGGAAAATGGGCTGCCGGTGGTGCCTGTGGCCCTGGACGGCACCCGGCTGGCCGGCACCCGGGCCTCGCTCGTCGGCACGCCCCGGAGCGGGCGGGTGATCCGGCTGCGGATCATGGCCCCGGTCATGGCAGGGACAAATTCGGCGGCCGAACGCAGGCGGCTGATGAAGGAACTCCGGCAGCGCATGATGTCAAACTGGGAGGCGATCCGGGTGCAATGGCCCGCGGGTGGAACCTCCCCCGGCATACGGGGGAAGGCCGGTGGGAAGGCCGGTGGAAAGGCCGGGCGGGAGCCGCATCCGCAATAGCCGTGGCGAAGCTCCCCTGGGAAGGGAGAAAAGTTCAGGCGGGCTTGCGGGGCGCGCGAGGTTTCCCCGGGGTTTTCGGGTTTCCCTGCTTTTCCTTGACCGCGGGGGGTTTGAGCAGGCCCAGTGAGCGCAGCAGTCCCTGAGGATACCCCAGCCAGGACCACAGTTTCCAGGTGACCATGATCACGATGCGGGTGGTGTCGATCACCGGCCGGTAGTAACTGGCCCGCCGCCCGGGGTGATAGATGGAATCGATGGGAAGCTCGTGAAGGCCGAACCCCTTGCGCCCCGCTTCGATCAACACCGCGCTTTCGAACACGAAGCTCCCGGCGCGCCTGGATTTGATCTTCACCTTCCGCAGCAGGTCCGCCGGGTAGAGCCGGAAGCCCGATTGGGTGTCCTTGATGGGCATGCCCGCGGCCCAGGAAATCCAGAAGTCCGCGAACCGGTTGGCGAACACCCGCAGCGAGGGGGCGGCGGCGCTCCCCCGCGTCCGCACGCCCAGGATGAGACTGCCGGGATGGTTGCCAAAGGCGGCGATGAACCGGGGCAGATCCCCGGGGCGGTGTTGCCCGTCGGCGTCCATGGTGATCACCGCATCGGCCCCCTGGGCCATGGCGTGTTGCTGCCCGCGGGCGAGGCTGGCGCCCTTGCCCATGTTGTTCTCGTTGCGCAACACGGTGAGTGGCATTCCCCGCAGGGTTTCCGCGGTGCCGTCGGTGGAGCCGTCGTCCACCACGATCACCCAGGGGCAATGGGCGAGCGCGTCGCCGGCCAGGGCGGCGATGGTGCCGGCCTCGTTGTAGGCGGGGATGACCAGTGCGATTTTCATGGGCGATTCCGGCGGATTTTTTCCGTGGGCATTTTCCACGGCGGCCCATCCGCGGGTGTAATCCACGGCGGCCCATCCGCGGGTGTAATCCACGGCGGCCCATCCGCGCGGCGGTTTCAGGCCATGGCGCCGTTGATGGAGATGACCTGCCCCGAAATATAGGCCGCGTCCTCCGAGGCCAGGAAGGCCGCCAGGGCGGCCACCTCCTCCGGCAGGCCCGCGCGCTGCATGGGCACCAGGGCCTTGATGGTTTCCGGAGGGAACGCGGGTGCGGTTCCTTTCTCTGTGCCTTTCTCCGTGCCTTCCTCTGTGTTTTTCCCGGCGATGATGCCCGGCGCGATGGTGTTCACGGTGATCCCCCGCGAGGCCACTTCGATCGCCAGGGAGCGCGCCGCGCCGTGCAGGCCCGCCTTGGCCGCGGCATAATTGGCCTGACCCCGGTTGCCGATGATGCCGCTGACCGATGAGATATTGACGATCCGTCCCCAGCGGGTGCGGATCATGGGCAGCAGCAACGGCTGTGTCACATTGTAAAAACCGTGCAGCGACACGTCAATCACCGAGCGCCATTGTTCCCAACTCATGCCGGCCAGGGGGGCGTCGGCATGAATGCCGGCGTTGTTGACCAGCACCTGGATCGGGCCGTCCGCCAGCAGGGCCGCGATGGCGTCCGCGCAAGCTTGCCGGTCGGTGACGTCGAAGGAGACCGCTTCGGCGCTGTAACCCGCTTCGGCGCCTTGACCTGCTTCCCCGATGGCGCCGGCCAGCCGTTCGGCCCCTGCCGCGTTGCGGTTGGCGTGGACGATCACATGGAAGCCGTCGCGGGCCAGCCGTTGGCAGATGGCGCCGCCGATTTCCCCGCTGCCTCCGGTCACCAACGCTTTCTTCATGGAAACCGTCATGGCGCCCGTCATGCCACCGCGGCAACGAGGAGCCGGGCCGAGGCGATGAGGGCGCCGCCGCAGGAAATGGTGATGTGGTAGGCATGGCCGCCGAAACCGGCGCCGGGACCGGCGCCGGAACCGCCCGCCCGCGCCTCCACCTCCAGGGCGTCCTCGAATGTATCCAGCCGCGGCGCCAGGAAGCGGGCCTCCCGCACCGAGACCAACCGGCCCGGGGGAGCGCTGCGTCCCTGGGAGCGGGCCAGCAGGGCGCCGTGCGCCGCCATGGCCTGGGCGCCGTATTCCAGCGCGCACAACGCCGGCAACCCGTCGCCGTCATGGAGGGGATTGTTTGGGTCCCGGTGGGTCGCGGTGCGGCAGACGATCCGCTCCGCATCCCAGTAGGTGATCTGGTCCAGCAGGCACATGCCTTCCCCGTGGGGGATCAGGCCCACGATGGCCTCCCTGCCCATCAACACGGCGCCAACTCCACGATCAGGCGGCTTCCGTTTTGATAGGGCAGCGTGACTCTCTCCTGGGAGTTTCCGTCCTGGGAGTTTCCGCCCTGGGTTTTCCTGGCCAGGGCCATCAGCAGGGGCAATCCCCGGGCGGCGGGGTTTCCCAGCCGGAGCCGCTCCAGTTCCGGATCGTGGAGGACGTCCTCTTCCTCCGGCGCGGTGGAAATCCGGAGCCGGGCCTGGGCCAGATCGCCCTCGCCGGGTTGCGGGCCGATCAGGAAGGCGGCCGCGAACGGCGCCACCAGAGGGCGCTTGGCGTCCAGCGGAGGAGGCAGCGGCTGGTCGTAAGCCACCATCATCACCGGGGTGGATTCCACCGCCACCTGGGCCACCGCATCGATCAATCCGCAACTGAAACTGCCATCGAAGCCGCATAGGCTGGTGGAGGCGCTGTGGGAACCGGTGGCGATGGCCCAGTATCCCGCCGGGGCGTTGTGCACCGAATTGTGAAACTCGAAGGGGGACAGGACGGGATTTTCCTTGGCCAGGGCGGTGCACAGGCTGTCCAGCAGCTCGGTGTCTCCATCGGACGAGGTGAACACCGAAGAAACCTTCTCGGCCCGGTAGGGCGATTTTTCCATCGCCTCCTGGCAGGCTTGCAGGGCCAGCCGGATGGTGCGGGTGGCCCGCCGCCGCTCGTTGGAGGGCAGCATCGCCGGCACCAGCTTGGGCATCCCGGCGGGCCGATAGCCTTGCTCGGAGAGGAGCACCGGAAGGGCCTCCCCCCACCCCATCAGGCCGGGAGCGGCCAGGCCGACCGAGTTGATAAAGACCGGGTTCAATTGAGTTTTCCGAACAACAGGCTGCAATTGTTTCCGCCGAAACCGAAGGAATTGTTCATGGTCAGGTTCACCGGCCCTTCTTTCTCGCGCAGCAGAATGTTGGCGTGCAGACTGGAGTCCACCTCCCTGGTGTTGAGGCTTTTGGGCATGAAGCCGTTTTCCATGGCCAGGAAACTGATGATGGACTCGGAGATTCCCGCGGCGCCCAGGGTATGACCGGTCCACCCCTTGGTGGAACTGCACGGCGTGCCCGTGCCGAACACCTCGACCACCGCCTTGTCCTCCAACGCGTCGTTGGAGGGGGTGGCGGTTCCGTGCAGGTTGATATAGGACACATCCCCCGGCTTGGCGTTGGCCCTGGCCAGGGCGTCCTTCATGGAGATCATGGCCCCCAGGCCTTCGGGATGGGGCGCGGTCATGTGATGGGCGTCGCTGCTTTCCCCATAGCCCATCAGGGCCAGGCCCCGGTCGCCGGGGCTGGGTTTTTCCAGCAGGGCGAACCCGGCCGCCTCGCCGATGTTGATGCCATCGCGGTTGGGGTCCCAGGGGCAGCAGGGGTTTGGGGCGACCAGGTTGAGGGAGTTGAAGCCGTAAAGGGTGGTCAGGCAAAGGCTGTCCACGCCCCCCACCACCGCGGCATCGCAAAAACCGGCCTCGATATAACGATAGGCCGCCGAAAAAGCCTTGGCGCTGGAGGAACAGGCGGTGGAGATGGCCTGAGTGGGGCCTTCCAGTCCCAGGGACTCGCGGACGAAACGGGGCGCGGAATACATGTTCAAGGTGGTTTCATACAGGAAATCGGCGGGGAGTTCGCCGGTATCGGGATCGCGGCGGCGGTAGGCCAGTTCCAGTTGATTGTTGCCCGAGGTGCTGGTGCCGATAAACACGCCGATACGCGCCGTCCCGTATTTCCGCCGGGCCGCGGCCACGTCTTCCCGGAAGCCGTCCTGATCCAGGCCCAGCTTGGCCAGGCGGTTGTTGCGGCAATCGAATTGGGAGAACTCCCCATTCAGCGCCTGGTCTTCCAGGTCGTCCACCCGTCCGATCCAGGTTTCCATGTGGGCGTGCTCAAAATCGTTGGGGCGCAAACCGGTGGTTTCTTCCCGCAACCCCCGCAGGGTGGCCTCCCGCCCCCGTCCCAGACCGGAGGTGAGGGTATAACTGGATATTTTGAGCGGCCTCATAAGGGTCATAGTTTACCACACCCTCCCGCAGGTTGGGCAAAGACGATGGCGAACAGGAAACTCAAAGCGACCCCGATGGACACCATGGATCCGATGATATTTAAAACAGGGATCTGGGAAAAAGCCAGCGCCCCGAACATGAGCACCGTCGAGAGGCAACAGACCAGGAGCCCGTGCGCCGTCCTGATCGTTGAATCGTCCCCTGTTTTGGCTTGACTCAAGAATATACAATAATCAATTCCAATGCCAAAGATCAACAACAGGGAGAAGAGATGGAAAAGCGTCAACGGGCCGCCGAACCAGATCCAAAATGAAAGCTCGGTCAGGGAGGCGGCGGTCACCGGAAACAGCACCCGGACGATGCGGGAGAGGTTCCTCAACTCCCACAGCAACACGGCGATCATGATCAGGATGCCCAGCCCCACCCGCTGCAGGGCTTCCTCCCGGAAGCGCTTCATCAGCCCCCGGGTGGCGGTGGGGAGGTGCAGGTAGAACAAATCGTCCTCCCCGCGCCCGGCGAACCAGGCCGCCAGCGCCTCCCCATCGCTCACCCCGGAAAGGGGCACCAGGGCGATCCACCCCGCATGCCCCTTGAACAGCAGGTTTCGGATGCGGAGCCCCAGGGCCGTCCCGGCGACGTCCGCCGGCCCGAGGGTTGCCTGGGCGTGGGCCGCGGCGAAATCGGCCCGGAAGGGAGCGAACAGGCCCGGCCGGAAGGGCAGTCCGGCCAGGGCCTGCCCGAGCGCCCGGTTCATCGTCTCCGGCGGGGGCAGCCGCGACTGGCGCAGGCGTTGGGTGCGGTGGCTGGGCAGGTAGAGGGCGGCCATGTCGAAACCGGTCAGTTGCTTCGCCGCCACCAGCCCGCGCAACCCGGCGGCCAATGCCTCGCTTTTTTCCAGGGCGCCCTGTGCGTCCCCGGCGGTGATGAAGGCGATGTGATTGACCTCCGGCGCCCCGATGCGGGCCCGCATTTCGCGGTCCTCCTTCAGCAGCCCGCGGGGAATGGGGCTGAGGGCCGCCAGGTCGTTCTCCCAGCGCACGGGCCGCAGCCAGGCGGTGACAGCCACCAACACCGCCAAAGCCACCGCCGCCGACACGGTGATCCACCCCATCGCCGCGCGGCGGGGCCGGGAAATGCCGGTCATCCAGGTGAAACGGCGATGGCCATGGGGGGGGGTCCATCCCGCCGGGATCAAGAGCGGCAGCACCCATCCGGTGACCAGTCCCGCCGTGGCGATGCCGGCCGCCGCCAGCAGGCCCACCTGGGCCAACCCGTGGAACGGCGTGGTGATCATCATCCCGAATCCCAGCGCGGTGGTGATCCAACTCAGGCGCAGGCTCGGCCAGATCCGGCGCACCACGTCCCCGGCGGGCGCTCCCGGCCGCAGATGGGTGAACAGATGGATCGGGTAATCGATGGTCACGCCCAGCAGGATCATCCCGAAGGCCAGGGTGATGCCATGAATTCCGTCATAGAACAGGCCCACCGCGCCCCAGCCCGCCACCATGCCCGAGGCCAGGGGCAGCCCGCCCAGCACAAGGAGCAGGGGGGAGCGGAAAAACCAGAGCAGGATCGCCACCACCGCCGCGCCGGCCAATACGCTGAGCAGCCGCACTTCGCCGCGGATGGTGTCGCGGCTGCGCACCGCGAACACGCCGGCGCCGCTCATCCGCAACGACAGGGGGGCGCCGCCCCGGGCCTCCTCGAAAGCGCTCCCGATGGCCGCGAGCACCCGGCTGTTGGCCTCGATCTCCAAGGCGGAGGCCCGGGTTTCGGCCATCAGCAACGCCTGGGCCCTGTCCGGGGAGAACCAGACTCCCAGGTGCTTTTTGGGGCTGTGCAGGGGCTGGCCGGCGCGCAGATAGGCCAGGAACTCCCCGGTCGGATCCCGGGGCAGCCACTTTCTGGGGAAAGGGGAAACGGGCGCGGTCAGTTCTTCCAGCCGCCGGGTCAATGCCTCGCGCAGCGCCTCCGGCGTGAAGCGCGAGGGGGTGGCCGAAGGGCTGAGCAGGTAGCGGTGGCCGAAAAAAGGTTCGATGGTGTGGGTGGCGCGGGAGACCGAGCCGTTTTCCACCCGCGAGATGCCGGAATGTTCCCGCAGCAGGCGCGCCAGCCGCCGCGAGGTTTCCGCCCGTTGCGCCGGCGTCCCGCCTTCGAGGGCGATCAGCACGATCCGCGCGGCGGGCCCCTGTCCGATCTCGGTGAGGAAGAGCCGCTCGGCGAGGGACCGCGGTTGGGGCATGAACAGCGCCAGGTCGCCGGACACCGGCGTGGTCAGCCATCCGCTCCAACTGGCCCCCGCCAGCAACACCAGCCACAAGGCCACCGGAATGTATCGGGTTTTGCTCAAGGATCGGGTTTGGTGAGGATGGTCATGGTGCTTTTGTTCCCACCTGTCTCTTGAATCACGATCACCTCCAGGTCGATCCCCCGTCCCTGAATATCGATGCGGGAAATCACCTCGGCCAGGGAGGACTGACGGGGGAGAAGAGAAAGGAGCCACAGGCGCCGGTCTCCCCGGAGCGATACCCGGTAGAACCGCCTCAGGCTCGCCAGGTCCCCCGCCAGGGTGGCCCGGATCGATTCCACGAAGGCCTGCAGCCGGGGGTATTGATCCAGGGCGTACTGACCTTGGCGCTCCCCGTTCCTGAGGAGGGTCAACACGTTCCCCTCCACCGAATAGGTCTCCCGCCGGGGGAAGGTCACCGTTTTGCGAAGCACGTCGGGCGCCTTGTAATACAGGGTGCCCTTCAGCTCCAGCGGGATGGTCAATTCGGACAATTCCTTGACCTCCCGAAAGGCGGCGGTTGAGGTCTTGCGGGCGCTGAGCCGTTGCATCAGCTCGGCCAGTCGTTGGCCCTGCTTTTCGGCCGGCTGGCCCTGTTTTCCGGCCGGCTGGCCCTGTTTTCCGGCCGGTTGGCCATCCGCGCTCCCGGCCGTCAACCCGGCCAACAAAACCAGTACCGGCATCCACCATGCGCGCCGCATGGCGATGCTGGAAAACAGATGACGATGGGTGGCGATGGGAGCGCTCATATTCACGATGGGTTCCGCGTTAGCTTCGGTTAACAACTCCGTTTACGGCTCCGCGGCCATAGGTTGAAACCACCATAGGTTGAAACCACCATAGGTTGAAACTGCCATAGGTTGAAACTACGGATGTTTTGGATCAATTTTCCCCGGAGATCAACCGGAAATCCGGAGCGGTGGCCGGCCGGGGGCGGCCATCGGGAAGCAAGGGCCCCGAACCGGCCCGGTTTTTAGCGCGAATCCGTATCCTGAGGCACGGTTTCCGGCGGCGCCGTTTTTTGTTGCGCCGTTTTTTGTTGCGCCGCTTCCGGTTGGGGCGTTTCGGAATATTCATTCCAAAAATCGTAGAAGTTGAACCAGTTGAACGGTTCGAGGCGGACGTATTTTTCCAGCACGTCCACATAGCGCTGCACCCATTGCTGCACCTCCTGCTCGCGCCGTTCCCGGCTCAACTCGATCCGGTCGGCGAACTTCTCCAGGAACACGTCATAGCGGTTGCCCCCCCGGTACAGCCCAAAAAACAGGATCACCGGCACCTTGCAGGCATGGGCCAGCAGAATCGGGCCGGCCGGAAAGACCGCCTCCTTGCCCAGGAAGGTGCAGCGGGTGACCCTCTCATTTTCGCCGGCCCGGTCCCCCAGCATGCCGATGAAATTCCCCGCCTTGAGGCTGTCATGCACTCGCAGGGAAGCAGAGGGATGGCCCAGTTCGATCACCATTTCGGAAAAATCGGGATTGAGCGCGTTGAGCATGCCGGTGATGGTCTTGTTGTGGCCCTGGCGCATCAGAATTTTCAAGGGGAGCCGAATCCGGAGCATTCCAATGGCCCGCAACACCTCGTAACTCCCCAGATGCGACCCCAGGATGATCGCCGGTTGTCCGGCTTTGAGGTAGTCCAGCACCACATCGCGATCCTGCATCCGCAGGTCCAGGCGGTCGTGCCGATCGGTAAAGAGATACACCCGGTCCACCAGGGTGGCGGCGAAGGTGTGGATATGGCGGGCCACGTCCCACAAACTGGCCCGGCGCTGGAGCGCCCGGCTCAAAAAAACCCGCGAGGCCTTGCGCTGCTCCCGGGCCACGATCAGGAAGAAGAGGGTGATGGGATAGAGCAGCAGGCGGGCGGCCCGCCGCCCCAGCCTGAGGGCGATGGTGCGGATGATCCACAACCAAAAGGTGTTGCTGCGTTCGGAATGGGAAGCCCAAAGCCTACTCATCTCCCGCCCTCCCCGCCTGCCGGCGGCGGCTGTTCGCGCGTCAGCAGCAAATGTCCCTGCGCAAGCAGCGAATTCTCCTCCGGCGGCGCGCTTCCGGCCAGGCGGCATTCGAAATGAGCTGCCTCCGCATCCGGAAAAGAGAGCTTCACGGTGAAGGCCTGCCCGGGCCGCAACGGCGCGGTGAACTTGACCTGCCGGATGCCCGAAATCCAGTACCCCGGCCGGTTCTCGCCGATGAGGCGCGCCACCTCGTTGAGGATCACCACGGCCGGGACGACCGGGTTTCCGGGAAAATGATGGGGCAAACTGGGGTGATCCCCGGATATGACGCGCCTGGATTCGAGGGTCATGGGGTATCGGGATTGCTGCGTTCGATCCATGCCTGAAGTTCCCGCCGGGGCAGTTTGCCCAACTCGTTGTAGGGCAGCGCCTCCACCAGGTAAATTGGCCTGGGCAGGAAGGCGGCGTCCATTTGGGTTTCCAGCCCGGCCATCACCTCGGCCGCGCTCATGCCGGGGGCGATCACCAGCGCGGTCAGCCGGGTGGTTGCGCCTTTGCCGTCGCCGGGCATCACGAACACGCCGTCCTCGACCCCCTCGACCTGCCGCAATTTGATGTTCAGATCGGCCAGGGAGCCGCGCTTTCCGGCGATGTTGACGATGTCCGACCCGCGCCCCACCAGGCGGAAGGTGGTGGCGGTCTCTCTCTCGATAATATCCTGCAAGGCCACGGTGGTGGAAAGATGCCCGCCGCTGACGCTGGCATTGCCGGTTGCATCGCCGGTTGCATCGCCGCCGCCGGCGCCGTTTGCGCCAAAGTCACCGCCAAAGTCACCGCCAAGGCCCTCCGCGGAGATGTCGCCTTGCGGGGGGGACGGCGTTTGGTGCAGGGTCAGGCCGTCCAATAGCCGCCAGGTGGCGCCGTCCAGGGTGCGCCGGCTGGCCAGGGTTCCGCCTTCGGTGCAGCCATAAATTTCCAGCACCGGCCCTCCGAAAGCCGCCTCGGCCCTGGCGGCCAACGCCGCGGAGAGCGGGGCCGTGGCCGAGACCACCATCCGCACCTCCGGCCAGTCCAGGCCCGCTTCCACACAAGCCCGCAGATGGATCGGCGTGGTGATCAGCCCCACCGGCCGGGGCAGGGTGGACAGCGCCTCGCGGATGTTTCGCGGGAAGAACGGACGCCCGCCATGAATGGCGACCCCGGCGGCCAGGGGGAGCATGATGGTGGTTTCCAATCCGTACATGTGCTGGGGCGGCACCGTGGCCACCATGAAAAGCTCGCTGGCCTCGTCTTCCCAGAAGCGGGCCTTCCACAATCCGGCGCCCTTGATCAGGCTGGCCCACGCCTTGGGGTTGGGTTTGGGCACGCCGGTGCTGCCGGAGGTAAAAGGCACCGCGGCCAGATGGCTCCCCGGAATCATGGGCGGTGCGTCGTCCCGGCCTCCGCCGTCGAGGGTGGGCAACGGGTCTGGGAGTTGGCAGACGACCTGGGGGAGGTCCAGTTCCGGGATTTCCCGCTCAACCAGGCAGTAGCTGTCCGGGTAGCGCTTGGCGACCTGATGGATTTCCCGGGGCAGGCGGTTGGCCGGCAACAAATTGGTCTGCAACCGGCTGATCACCGCGGAGAATCCGGCCAGGAACAAAAACCGGTCCTCGCACAGGTTGAAGGCGTGGGTGGCCTCCGGGAGCCGGGCGGCCAGCCAGCGGATGGAAGCCAGCAGATGGGAATAGGGCACCGCGCCCCCGCGCCACCAGGCAACGGTCGCCTCCGGCCGATAGGCGGGCAACAGGGAAAACGATTCGCCGTCCATATCCATCCATCACCTCGCTTTGCGGGCCATCCCCACCCGCGGCAGAGCGCGCATATACTGGGAAAACGAAAGGATATCCTCCTCTTTGAAGATCCATTTGCGAAAAACGTATTCCAGCACGAAAAATGCGAAAATAAAAACATAATTGAGCACGTTGGCGAACAGGGACCACACCTCCAACGGCGCCCAAATGGCCAACGCCAAGGCCTCGGCCGAGATCAGCAGGAAAAACACCACCCAGGCCTTGGTGAGCTGGCGGGAATAACGCATCATCCTTTCGGGCAACCCGCCCAGCACGGCCACCGCGATCCGGGTGACGATCGGAACCCGGCCGGGAAGCAGCGAAGCGATAAAAACGCCGCAAAAAAACAAGGGAATCGCCACCGAGGGGAGATAGATGGCATTCCCGCCGCCCTCCAGCACGAGGCGGGCGGCGGCGGCGGAAATTGCGATGGCCGCGGCCAGGCAAGCCAACGGAAGCGGGGGAAGATCCACGACGGCAATCAGCACCATCAGCAGCGAAAAGTACAATAGCACCAAGGCCGAGTCAATATTCCCAAACGAAATGAGAAAATGAATCCCCGGGGGAATCAAGAGGAAAAAAATTCGAAACCGCGCCCAATGCTTCCCCCAGTCATATCCCTTATTCGGCAATGTTCTCCCCAATATGGCGGGCAAGCGTGCGAACCGAAGTGAAGATGTTCTTCAAATGTTCCTCGTCATCCGACCGGAGCTGAACACCATATTTTTCGGCGATGGCGATGGAAATTTCCAACGCATCGATGGAATCCAGGCCCAGTCCCTCGCCAAAGAGCGGGGATTCCGGGTCGATTTCATGGGTCTCGACGTCTTCCAGCCTGACGGCCTTGACGATCAGTTCGGTCAGTTCGTGTTCCAGTCCCACTTTTTCGCTCATGGTTTCCATCCCGCTAATTTTTCCATCCCAACAGGAATTCCCGGCGGATTCCTGTTTTTCCAATCGAGGGTTCCAAAGGGGGGCAAAAGGCCAATCCGGCTGTTTCCCTCTTAAACGGCATTTTCGCCCGGGGTTTCTCTTTTTTCATCCTGGCAAGGGCGCGCCCGGCGCCAGCCGGCCCAGACCCCAAAAGTCAGGAATTACGGATCGAGCGGCCGGGCGGCACTGCTGAACATCTGGCCTTTGGGAAAAAAACCGTCGAAACGAATGGTTAACATGGGATTGGATTGCATTTTTTTCAGCTGTCCTCCCTCCAGCGGACCGGCCACGGCCTTGCCGGTCAGCCAGTCCCATAGGGTACTGGTTTGTCGATCACGAATCAAGAAGGTTGACTTTTTCCGGGGCGCCGGCTCGGGATCGAAGACCAGGGTGGTTCCCTTGAATTTCCGGTGCCAGGCCGTAGCGGTGCCTTCCTCCCTGTCGTACACCACCACGAACTCGGTTCCCTGAAATCGATCGTTGACCACCGGCTCGAAGGCCAGTTCCCGGTAGGGATAGAGCTTGCCGTTGAATTTGACGATCACGACCAGGCCGATTTCCTTCCAGTTGCCTCCGATCCCCTGAAATTTTCCGTAAATGCGCCCGCTACGGTCTCCTGGCAGCACCAATGTTTCCGGAAAGGCGGCCTTCCATTTCCGCCAGGTGGTCACGGTGGAGGGAATCAGGCGCAGTTTTTGTCCCTTCAGCGGGCCATGCTCCGCCGTTCCATTGGCTTGCACCCACAGGGAGCCGGTGTTCCGGTCGTAGAGCACAAAGGACCATTTGAACAAAATACCCGAATGCCCGAAGCTGAGGATTTTTCCGTTCACCCGCCGGTCATACACGATGCCGGTCTGGCAGAGCGGTCACCAGGTCACGGCGATGGGAACGCCCGCGATGGTGTCGTTGCCCAACTCGTGAACGCCCATCACGTCGATCGGGTAAGCCCTGGCCTGCCCCCCCATGGTGACGCCGATCACCGCGTCCAGGTCGCGCACCATCTTCAAAGCCTCCGCCTCGCGGACGGTGAGCAGATCGGGATTGTCGAAAACCGGGAACGCATCCCTGGGCACCACCTGAATGCCGATCGGCGCATCGAAGCGGCTGCACCCCGCCACGGCCCACACCAGCGCCAGTGGAACAAGCCATCGGAAATATGGTTTGAGCGCTGCCATGTTTCTCATTGAGATGTGTTTCAAAGCTGCATCTTTCAAAGGCATCGCCTCCGGTTCGGCAATTTCGTCCAAACCGAATTCCGGCGCGTCTCAGGCGTGCGTCCGGCGACCGGTTTCAGCGGAGCGCTTTTCGCAGAAATGCTTC
Organism: SAR324 cluster bacterium; assembly: GCA_022573975.1. Lineage (GTDB taxonomy): Bacteria > SAR324 > SAR324 > SAR324 > JACQKK01 > JACZSY01. Next base: position 13,894 of record JACZSY010000092.1, read on the forward strand.
AAGGCGGCGCCAGGCCCGTTCGCTTTGTTCCGGGGAGAAGCGATGGGTCGCGCCGGAGAGGAAAAGGGTTTCCACACGGCCTCCCCGCCGGGTCAGAGCATCGCGCATCAGGCGGCTTTGCGCGGGCGGAACGCGCCGGTTGTCTTCTCCATGAATGAGCAACACGGGGGCCTCGATCCGCCCGGCGGCCGCGGCGGGCGAGCGGAGCCGCGCCCGGCGCCCAGCGCCACAGACCGTGCCGATCCACTCCGCGATGCCCGGATGCCCGGTGGTGGCGCGCCAGGCGGAAATATCGGCCGGCGCTCCAAAGGCGGCCACGGCCCGCGGCTTTTTGCTCGCCGCGGCGGCCAGCAGGGCCAGTTGCCCGCCCCGCCCCAGCCCGATCACCGCCAGGCCCCGCGGGCGCACCCCTTCTTGCCCGGCCATCCAGTCCAGCCCGGCGATGACATCACCG
>JACZSY010000328.1 GCA_022573975.1 SAR324 cluster bacterium
GCTTGTCCCGCTCCACCGCGGTTTGCCACGCCAGGTCATGGCGCAGGCTGTCATGATCGTTCAAATCCTCGTACCCCAGCGCCAACCCATAAACCCGTTGGCGCAGCATACTCAAAACGGAATGCTCACAACTGGCTTGCCGCCGGGGGTCTGGCAGATAAGGGGCGACCGAGGCTGTCAAACCCAGGTGTAAATCCACTTGCCGAACCAGCAAGACCCCTGCATCGCTCGTCATGTTGCCGCCGCTGAAATCGGCCTCCACCTTGCGTCCTTTGCACCCTGGAAAACTGAGTTGTTCCCTGTTACGATTCGTCATGGCGAAATCCTTCTTCCCTGAAGGTTTATTCCTTTGATTCAACAGGGATTATACAGGATTTCGCCTCCTAATTGGTGAAATATCCGGGTTAGTTGGTCACAGGCCTTTTAAAAAGTTGCACCAAACTGTTTAATTCCTTAGCAAGGGGCTGCCGGGATTTATGTAATTTTTATTTGAATTTCCGATTTTGATTTGATATTTTGTTCCCTGCTTCCACGAGGAACACTCGCAAGCGGGGGGGCGAAGAGGGCATAACGGCATTAAAAAAGATGCAGCAAGGCACGAAATACGGCCCGCGAGTGGTAAAACCATCGTCCCACTGAGATGGGAGTCAAGCATGTGCTGTGCAAACCTGAAAACAATTGGAGGAAATTATGCTGAGCCGAATATTGTTGCTGCAACCCGTGCTGCGGGCCATTTCCGATGGGGAGATGATCAAACTGGTTTTTGTCTGGGCGCTGCGCATCAGCGCCGGGCTGGCGGTCATCGGCCTTTTGTTCGCCAGTTACCAGATGTGGTCTCTCGCTGTGGGCGGAGTGCCCTGGGGCTTTATTTTGATGTTTTTGCTCTTCCAGATCGCCCTGATCCTGCTCGTTTTCGTAATCTTCAACATTTTGCTGATCCGCGCTGAAGACATCAAGGCTCTTTCGGTGACCAGGGGATACCCGGTCGTATCCATATTTTTGGTCTTGTTCAGATCTTCCGGGGAAATCGCCTTTTTTACCTATTCCATCCTTGGAATTTCGTTCGGGCTGGTGATGCTGTTCGGCCTCAGAATTCCCATCTCAATTCCCCTCCCTTTCCTTGGCGCGATGGGTGGAGGGTTTTTTGCGGGGATCGGAATGATGATCGCGGGCGTCGTGGTGGGATTCCTGGTGTTGGTGGTTACCTATGTGATGGCGGAATTAATCCAGGCGCCGGTGGAGATGGCCATGAACACCCGTAGGCGCTGAACAAAGCTCCTCCCTCCAAAAATTCAGGGACTCACGGGCTCCCGTGGGTCCCGGATCGGTTGTTCGCGCCCATATGAAATTCGGAAGGGCGAACCCCATCCCCTGAACCCCTTTCCCCGCCGTGTTCCTCAACTCCCCGGGAGAAGGGGCGCCGATACCCGGTCAAGGTTCGCTGCGGCAGGGGAAGCAGCTTCCCTGGCCGCGGGCTGTTGAAAATCACCGCGGGGAGGGAGCGAGGGTGGGGTCCGGTCGAAGCGGGTGACCGCCGCCACCCGCCCGGGTGAGGCCAAGGGGGGTCTCGTGGTGCGCTCCAAAAAAAACAAAAGGAGCCGCGCCTCCGCGTGACGCCCTCATTTCCCGGTAGACCCCAAGTGGAGCCGAGGGGGATCGGCTCCCCGTGCAGGCCGCCGCCCCGCGGCTGACTTTTGCTTTCGCGAATTGTAGGATCGGAACCGGTGAGCCAACACGGGATCCACAGGTCATGAAATTGCTCCCCCTCCTCAACCTCTGGCTGGAAAATTTGGCATGATCGAAGAAATCGTCGATATGGACCGGGATGGCATTGGGATGGAAACCTTTCTCTGCCATCCGGAGCGAAATGGCCCCTTTCCCCCGGTGATCCTGCTGATGGACGCGCCCGGCGTTCGCGAGGAACTTTATCAAATGGCGCGGCGGATGGCCGCGGTGGGATATTTCGTGTTGTTGCCCAACCTGTATTATCGTGCGGGTTCCGATACGAAATACGGCCCTGACGTATTGGAGGAAGGCAGCGCGGAGCACACCCGCATGCGGGCCGTCAGAACGAAGATGACCATCCCGCCCGTGATGGATGACATGGGCGCCATGCTGTCGTTTCTCACCGCGCATCCATCCGCGGGGCCGGGCCCCGTGGGTGTCCATGGCTACTGCATGGGCGGGCCCTATGCCCTCGCCGCGGCCGCGCGTTTTCCGCACCGCATTGGCGCCGCGGCCACGTTCTATGGCACCTGGCTGGTCAACGACGCGGAGGAAAGCCCCCATTTGAACCTGGATAAGATCGCCGGCGAGATTTACATTTCCTGCGCCGAGCATGACGAACTGGCGCCCCCGGACATGGTCGCCCAGTTGCAAAAATTATTCGATCGCTCCGGGGTGAAGGGAGAACTTGAGATCCATCCGCAAGTGCATCACGGGTTCGCCTTCCCCGAACGGCCCGTCTACGACCTGCCCGCGGCCGAGCGCCATTGGGAACGGCTCTTCGCGCTCTATGCGCGCAATTTGTGAGCCCGTCATCCGTGGGCCGCCAGGTTTTTTCCTGAGGGGCCTGGCGCCAAATTCCACCGGCCAGGTTCTACCGGCTTTTTTCCACGGGCCTTTTTCACGGGCTTTTTTCACGGGCTTTTTTCTAAAGGGGCTGTGACCAACTCAATAAAGGAAGAAGGGGATGCCTCCGGCGGCCCTCTGGGGGGAAACCTTGAAAAGTTTCAACAAACTTTTTTACAGAAAAAAATAATTTTAAGCGATCATTCCAATATCTTATTGAAAGTTTTAATCCATTTTTTCCAAAAAATGGTCTGGGGGTGTGGGGGATGAAATCCCCCGCGCTTTTGGTTGGTCACAGGCCTGCTAAAGAGAGAGGACAAGTCATGGAGGAGGGAAAAAGACTGGCCGGCAAAGTGGCCATGGTGACCGGGGGCGCGTCCGGCATTGGCGCGGAAACCGCCAGGATATTTGCCGCACAGGGCGCTTCCGTGGTCCTTTGCGACGTCAATGCCGAGCTGGGGCAATCCGTCGCCGGCGGGATCGCCGAAAACGGTGGAGAAACCATTTTTCGCGAACTGGACGTCACCAACGAACAACAGTGGATCGCGCTTGTGGCCGAAACGGAGGAGCGGTTCGGAAAACTCAATATCCTCGCCAACTGCGCGGGAATCTCCGGCCGCGATCCAAAGGATTTGGTGCAACAAACGCCCGTTGCCGGGGGCATGTTGGAGGATCAATCGCTGGAAAATTGGAATCGGGTCATGGAGGTCAACGCCACCGGAACTTTTCTGGGGACGCGGCAGGCCATCGCCCCCATGAGGCGCGCCGGGGGTGGGTCCATCATCAACATTTCCTCCATCTGCGGAATCATCGGATCGTTCGCCAACGCCGCCTACCATGCTTCCAAGGGAGCCGTCCGCATTTTTTCAAAGGCGGCCGCCATCCAGTATGCGCCGGATGGAATCCGCGTCAATTCGATCCACCCCGGGTTCGTCGACACTCCCATGACCAAGCCGGCGCATTCCAATCCGGAGTTGGTGCAAATCCGCCTCGAAGCCACGCCCCTGGGCCGATTCGGCGTTCCCCGTGACATTGCGCTGGGTTGCCTTTACCTCGCCTCGGACGATTCCTCCTGGGTTACCGGTTCCGAGCTGGTGATCGACGGCGGGTTGACCGCGAAATAGGCGGGAGGCCGGGGAAGGGAGCGAGAGGGATCGAACCCTGGTTTTTGCTGTTCCGGCCACGCCTGCCTGCTGTTCCGGCCCACCGCCGCGCCCCATCCCCGCGCCGGCCGCCGGCGGCCCGCTATGGTTTCTCCACCGGCACATAGTCGTATGTGCCGACGCCCTGGACGAGGACGAAGCGGCACCGTCCGCCGTCCTTGCCCGAGACGTAGTGGGCCGTTCGCGGCGGGATGACATGGCGTTCCCCGGGGTTGAGTTCGGTTTTCCTGCGGCCGCCCTGGGTTTCGATCACCATCGGGCCTTCCATGCACAGAAAGGTGTCGGTGACCTCGCCATGGTAGT
>JACZSY010000329.1 GCA_022573975.1 SAR324 cluster bacterium
CACCGGCCTCCCATGCGGTGTTGGTGAGAAATTCCTGCAACCGTTGGTCGTTGGTGCCCGGCAAAGTCCGCCCCATATCCGAAGCGGTTTTGCGGGGAAGATCGGACAACAGCCCAGTCGTGTAGCGCTCCAGCGCATGCTTGCTTTCCTTGCGCCGAACCACTTGGCTGAACGGCTCCAAAAAGGCCGACAACTCACCGAGAGGCTCGGCTCCTGCTTTGCGAATGGCCATCGTTCCTCCTTGAATCGAAGACACGATGGGATAATAACCCAGTCATTTCAAAACGAACAGCATAAACTAACAAAGTAGTACTAGGCGGCTTTATTCATTCGGGCCGCCGACGGCCAACCTGTGCGCCGACTTGCCTTTCCGGCCGCTCCAGACTCCTGTTTTATCCGGCTATTCCCCATTTCAGCGGGGCAGCCTGACGGTTCCCCAGGCGTTGAGGGAAAGCTCGCCTTTATCGTTACCTGCACGTCGGATGGTGTTCGTATTGCGCGTTAGCTGGCAAAGAGAAGGCGCAGCCGAGCCCACCAGGAATTCGGTTTCAGCAACAGCCGCATACCCTCCACGATGGATGTAGCCGGTTGATCCGGGGTGAACAGGTAGCGCACCACACCTTGCTGATCGATCAGGAACAGCCGCGAGGTGTGATTGACAAGGTAAGAACCGGTGTCCGAGTCAGGGGACAGCTTTATGTGGAACGCCCAGTAACGCTTTTCAAGAGCCGCGAGTTCGGCCAGACTCCCTCGCAAACCAACGAATCGAGGATCGAATCCGGCCAGCCAGTCTTTGAGACGCTGCGGGGTATCCCGTTCCGGGTCCGTGCTGATGAAGAGGAATTGTACCTGCTGTCGTTTTTTGCCCAGCAACCCCATAGCCTGGGAGACTTTGGCGACAGTCAGAGGGCAGGCGTCGGGGCAATAGGTGTAACCAAAAAACACGAGTACAACCTTGCCCCGGTAATTGCTCAAACGGACGGTCTGCCCTTCCGGATTGGTCAAGGCGAAGTCGCCTCCCATGTTATCGTATCGGTCGAGGTCGATGGACCGGGCCGAGGCCGCATCGTCGTGATGTTTGGCCCAGCTCCCCGCCGTTTCGTGGGCAACAGCCAATTGGGTGATACCCAGGACAACCAGCGCGATCAGAAAGATGCGGGTCATATCAGCATTTCTCCTTGAAAAACGAGGAAATTTCGCCGGGACTGGCAAAGATCAGCAATGCCCGATCGCCTCTCATCCCGGAATCGGACTGTTGGAGCCGCCATCGGTGTTAAAACTCAGGTTGAACTCGACGAAACGGATGGTGGAGCCGTTCCGCAGTTGCACCGAATAGACGCTCTGGCAGTACGTTACCACTTGCACCTGATGGTTCTCCAGCACTTCTTTCAGGTCCTGGGGCTTGCCCTCGTGGGCTCGCCCGCCCTGGGTTGAAACGACCATCAGCACCATCAACACAATCAACAGCTTTTTCATGGTTGTCCCCCTCGCATGGTCTTGTCGTGGCGGCGCGGGTCGCCTCCTAAATCGATTTAAATTTCCTGAGCGTCAAATCAACGTCCTGGCCGAAGTACAGGTGGGCCCGCCGCAGATGCACCCTTTGCCGCCGCGCGCATCTTTTCCACCCTTGCTCTCCTCCGGTTGAATTTTTTTCGGGAGTATTTTTCGCGGGTCCATTCCCCCGCCGCTGGCGGCGAAAAAGAAGACGGGTTTTTGCTGCCCCGTAGCCCGCGGCGAGGTCATTCAATCGATTGGCTGAACAATGAATCGGGGTGGTCTTTCCCTCTCGGTTTGCCGCGGCCCGCATTGCAAATCGATGGAAGGGCTCCGAAAAAGGATAAATCGAGTAGTCCACCAAGGTTTTTCCATGTCATAACAGGTTGATCGAAAATTGTTTGGCGGGGGTCCGAAGGGGGAAACCCTCGCAGTGCTCCCGTTGCTCCCCCTGGCCACCGGGAGAGATTTAATATTCGCACCGCCAATAACGGGCGGTTGCCCGCTTTCCTTGCACCGGGATTTCAGGCGGCCGAATCGGTGCCAGTCATCACCAAGGGGTCCTACGGCGTGCCGGTCCGGCATCCCGGTTGAACGTCATCGGGTATTGAATATCATCGGGTTTTTCCAGCGTGGCCAAGGGCGGCGATTTCCCCTTCGCTGTATCCCGCTGCCGAGAGGACGTCGCCGGTATGCTGGCCCAGCACCGGCGGAGGCAGGCGAAGGGTTCCCGGCGATGCGGAAAAATCGGTGGGGATGCCCATGGTGACGACCTTTCCGATGGCGGCATGCCGGTAGCTGTGGAAAAATCCCGTCTGGCGCAGATACGGGTCGTCGAACAGGGCGGCCAGGTCGTTCATGGCGCCATTGGGCACATCGGCGGCATCCAATCGTTCCCGCCATTCCGCCACCGTGCGCGATTGGAGGGCTTCCCCCAGCAAGCTGTAAAGCGCATCGATGTGCTCGGTGCGGGCGGCCATGGTGGAGAAGCGGGCGTCCTCGATCGACTCCGGGCGGCCGATGGCGGCGAACAGCCGGCGCCATTGATCGTCGGTGACGGCCAGCAGGCAGATGTAACCGTCGGAGGCCGCATAAGGCCGCCGCCCCGGCGAGAACATGCGCGGATACCCCAGCCCCAGTTCCGGCGCGTCGAAGGCGCCTTCCCACAGATGATCGGCCAGGTTGAACGCCACCATGGTTTCGTACATGGGCACATGAACCTCCTGGCCCTGCCCCGTGCGTTCCCGGTGGAAGAGGGCCATGCCGATGGCCGAAGCCAGCGTATGCCCGCAGAACTTGTCGGCCAGGGCCATGGGGACATACCGCGGTTCCCCGTTGGCGCGGCCGATCATGGCCGCCAGGCCGCTTTCGCCCTGGATCACATCGTCGAAAGCCGGCCGGTCGCGGTGCGGGCCATCCTTGCGGTAGCCCGTGGCGGAGGCGTAAATCAGGCGGGCGTTGCGTTCCCTCAGGGCCGGGTAGCCGATGCCGAGGCGTTCGATCGCCTTGAAGCGCATGGTATGCACGAACACGTCGGTGGATTCCACCAGACGCATCAGCGCCTCAAGCGCCGGCGGATGCTTCAGGTCGAGCACCACGCTGCGCTTGTTGCGGTTGAAGCCCAGGAAATGCGGCGCCATGCCGGAGCGGGTGTGCGGACCCAACCGCCGCATGGGATCGCCTTCCGGGGATTCGATCTTGATCACCTCGGCGCCCATATCCCCCAGAATCTGCGTCGCGGCCGGACCCATCACGTTGATGGTCAAATCGACCACCTTCACGCCGGCCAGCGGACCCGCGGCCTCCGGGTCGCCGCGATGCGCGCCGCCGGCGGTCATGGATCGCCCGCCGCGTCGCGGCACTTGATCATGCGCAGGGGCGTATAGGTCACCACCGGCGTTCCGTCCTGCTTGATCACCCGGTTGCGGGTGCGCACCAGCCCCCGCCCCGGACGGCTTTTGCTCAGCCGCGCCTCGATCACCTCGCATTCCACGTGCAGCGTATCCCCCGCGAAGGTCGGCCCATCGATTTTCAGTTCCATGCCCAGGAAGGCAAAGCCCGTGTGCTGCATCACCGACTGCACCAACAAGCCCTCGGCGAAGCAATAGGCCAGCGCGCCGGGAGCGACCCGTCCCTTGATGTCGGATTCCTCGCGGAGGAATTCCATGTTGGTGAACAGCACCTCGACCATTCCGGTGGCGTTGATGAAGTTGGTGATGTCCGCCTCGGTGACGGTTCTGCCGATGGTTTTGAAGGCCCTGCCCACCGGCAGGTCCTCGAAATAGAACCCCAATCCAACGGTTTCCATGCTGGCCGTCTCCTCGTTGTTCATCCGGCGAAATAAAATGAAAGACCCCGCCGCAAGCAGCGAGGCATCAAATTTCCGGCTTCTTTTTCACCGCAAGCGGCGGGGAATGAACCCGTACAAACAAATTCGAGTGTGTGGCCGGGCTTCCGGCCGGTGCTTCCGAGCCTGCCATGCCTTCGAGCCTGCCATGCCTTCGAGCCTGCCATGCCTTCAAACCTGCC
>JACZSY010000093.1 GCA_022573975.1 SAR324 cluster bacterium
CTTGTTTTTGCTATGAAAAAATTTGTTGAAACTTTTCAAAGTTTCCCCCGGAGGGCCGCCGGAGGCACCCCTCTCCCGCTTTTATCGAGTTGGTCACAGGCCTTCTAAACTTTACCTCCATCCATCCAGAATCCATACAGGGCCATTTTGCGCGCCATGGGATTCATGCCAGGATAAAATTAATGATAACAGAAGATTATATTAATCTTTCCGGTTGATTCCGGTCGCGGGAATCTGCACGGATTGACATTCAACGATAGGGATTATTCACCCATCGCACACTCCCGCGGGAGGAAGCCATGGCCTTCCCGGCCCCGCCCGAACGGGCCTTGGAGCAGCGAAAACCGGCCCCAAGGCGATTTGGGTTCCATCGGGAATTCCAGCGGAACCGGGAGCATTGCCTCCATCTTCCCGGCATCGAATTCCCGGCCAATATACCGCGCCTCATCTCTTCGCTGACCTGTTTCCGGTTTGCCGCGCATTTCCGCCTGAATTTTTTTGCATCAAATACCTATCCCTTGACACGGCAATATTGGATTTGCTTCAAGGCCAGGGCCGGACCCCTTCCCCGCCGGGCAGGGAAGCAACGCGCGACTCGCAAGCGTTGCCGAAGGGCGGGGGGGTCCCCCCCGAGGTCGGGCAATTTCAACAGGTTTGCAAAAACTAAGGTAAGGCGCCGGTTTCATTGAGTGTATTATCAAAATCGCTGAGCCGGCGAGACAGGGATTTTTGTATTTGTTCCCCGGCCTGCCCTTGAACGTTTCGCTGGGAACGATTTTTTTCGCCCCGCGACTTGATCCCGCCCCGAGCCGCCCCCGAGCCGCCACTGAGTCAACCCCAAGGCGCAACCATGGCAATCTGGGTCTTTCCCAATGGCCTCAGTTGGTCTAAGATAATTTTTTATTTGCAGAACTGGAGTGAACCATGGCGGTACCCCAAGTCAGAACCTCTCGCCGGAAGCGCAACCAAAGGCGCAGTCACCACGCCCTCAAGGCGCCCACCCTGGTGACCTGCAACAATTGCGGCGCCCTGATCCGGCCCCATGTGGTGTGCGCCCAATGCGGCCATTTCAAGGGCCAAGAGGTGCTTCAAGTCGAAGCGTATTGATTTCCAGTCGTTTGCCACGGCAACCCTCCGGCAGGCCGGCGTCTCACCGGGCGTCTTTTTGTGCGTCCTTTTGTGCGTCTTTCCAGCCGCCGTTCAGGCAATCCGCCGTCCTTCTCCCGCCGGGAAAACTGCTGAGAACACTGCTGGGAAACCTGATTGAGCCAACCCAATGACCGTGATCGCTTTGGATGCCATGGGTGGAGACTTCGCTCCCAGGGTTCCGGTGGAAGCAGCAGTGCAGGCCACCCGGGAGACCGATTGCGAGGTGATCCTGGTGGGCGCCCAGGAAATCCTGGCCGACGAGTTGCGGCGGCGCGGCCAAAGCGGAATGAAAGTCCGCATTCATCATGCCCCCGACCGTGTTGAGGTTCACGACGCGCCGACCGTGTTGTTGAAGGAAAAACCTGGGGCTTCGGTGCGGGTGGCCTGTGCCCTGGTGCGGGATGGCGGGGCCGACGCGGTGGTCAGCGCGGGGCAAACAGGCGCCTTGATGGTGGCCGGGAAACATGAACTGGGCGCCCTGGGCGGCATCGAACGCCCCGCCATCGCCACCCCGCTGCCCTTGCGGCGCGGGCAGAGCATCCTGCTGGACAGCGGCGCCAATGTCGATTGCAAGCCGCAATTCCTGGTGCATTTTGCCAGGATGGGCCAGGTTTACGCCAAATTCGTGGGCCAGGTGGATCGGCCCAGGGTGGCGCTGCTGAGCAACGGCGAGGAAACGGGCAAGGGGAACGAGTTGGTGCGGCAGACCACCGCCCTGCTTTCCCCCTCCTTTCCGGGCTTCATCGGAAACGTGGAGGGCCGCGACCTGTTCCGGGGCAAGGCCGACGTGATCGTTTGCGACGGCTTTGTGGGGAACCTGGTGTTGAAAACCGCGGAGGCCGCCAGCGTACAAATTCGCGTGCTATTGAAGGATTCGCTGGCCCGCCACCCCTTGGCGCGGCTGGGGTTCTGGCTGATGCACCGGGTCTTGCGCGATCTGCTGCGGCGCACGGACTATCGGCAAATCGGCGGCTCCCTGCTGCTGGGGCTCAACGGCATCGCCGTGGCCTGTCATGGCGCGTCAAACGCGGCCACGCTGGTTCAGGCCATTGGCATGGCCCAGGACTGTCTCAAGGGGGGATTGGTGGAGCGGTTGAGGGCGGAATTTTCCCGTCAGGCCGTGGGCCTGCCCGCCTCCGGGTAAATCGAGGTTTCCGGTCCCGGCGGGAGCGGGCATTCGGCAACGGAGAGAACGGCAAATTTTTCAATGATGTTCAAATGGAGTGATCGGTGGGTATCGGACTGATTTTTCCAGGTCAGGGTTCGCAGCAGGTGGGGATGGGCGCCTCGTTTCTCGCGGGGTCCGACGTGGCGGCCGGGATGTTCGAGGCGGTCAACGATGCGCTGGGTTTCGATCTGAAAGCCCTCTGCCTGGAGGGTCCGGAGGAGGAGTTGACCCTGACCTACAACGCCCAGGCGGCCATTCTCACCGTGTCGGCCATCGCCTACCGCCTGTTGGGAAGCCGCATGGCCCTGCAACCCCTTTTCCTGGCGGGGCACAGCGTGGGTGAATATACCGCCCTGGTCGCCTCCGGCGTCCTTTCCCTGGCCGATGGGGTGCAAACGGTTTATCAGCGGGGCCGCTTCATGCAGGAAGCCACCCCCGTGGGCGTGGGCGCCATGGCGGCGATTCTGGGCCTGGACGCCGCCGCGGTGGAAACCCTGTGCCGGGAGGAGGCCCAGGGTGAGGTGGTGGCCCCGGCCAACTTCAATACGCCCACCCAAATCGTCATCTCCGGCCATGATGGCGCCGTGAAGCGCGTGCTGGCCCGGGCCAGGGGGAAGCTGCTGACGGTCAGCGCGCCGTTTCACAGCGCCCTGATGGCGCCCGCCGCCAGGAAAATGACGGCCGTGCTGGACGATTTGAGCTTCATGGATGCCAGGACCCCGGTGGTGACAAATTACGACAACTCAATTCTCACCCGGGGCGAGGATTTCAAACCCTCCCTGATCCACCAAATCGACGCTCCCGTGCGGTGGGACACCGGCATCCAGGCCATGGTGGACCATGGCGTGACGCGGTTCGTCGAGTTGGGTCACGGCAAGGTGCTGAACGGATTGATGCGCCGCATCGATAAAACGCTCCCCGTCAGCAATGTTGAGGATATGGAATCGTTGCAATCCACCATCGAGGTGCTGAAGGGGTGACCCCGTCACTTGGCGGATGCTTGAATTTCCATCCCGCCTGGCCTAAAAAAAGACTTGAATCTTTTTGCGCCGCTCCATGGTCCGCCGCTTGGGCGAAAAAAAGCCGGAGTTTTGGCGCCCCGCGGCTTTTGATGGGGCGATTCATTTCAACTCGCCCGATCCACCCCGGCCCGTAAAGAGGAAACATCCATTGTGATACTTGAAAACAAGGTCGCCCTGGTCACCGGGGCCGGGCGGGGAATCGGAAAAGCCATCGCCCTGGACCTCGCCGCGGCCGGCGCGGACATTATCTTCACCAACCGCAACAAGGAACTGGCCGACGCCACCCAGGCCGAAATCGAAGCCCTTGGCCGGCGATGCCTGGCCATGCAGGCCGACGTGGGCGACCCGGACCAGGTGGACGATCTGGTCAAGCAGGGGCTGGAGCGATTTTCCACCATTGACATCCTGGTCAACAACGCGGGGATCACCCGGGACACCCTGTTCATGCGGATGAGCCGGGAAGATTGGCGCGATGTGATGTCGGTCAACCTGGACGGCATGTTCTACGTGACCCGGGCGGTGATCCGCACCATGGTGCGCCAAAGGAGCGGGCGCATCATCAACCTCACCTCCGTGGTCGGATTCACCGGCAATCCGGGACAGGTCAATTATGCCAGCTCCAAATCCGCCGTGATCGGCTTCACCAAATCCATCGCCAGGGAACTGGGCGGGCGAAACATCACCTGCAATGCGGTGGCTCCAGGATTTATCGATACGGACATGACGCGGGAGTTGAATGCGGAGCAAAAAAAGGTCATTCTGGAACAAATCCCCCTGGGCCGGATCGGCTCCGCGGAAGAGATTGCCGGGGTGGTGCGTTTTCTGGCCGGTGACAAGGCCAGCTATATTTCAGGGACGGTGATTCACGTCAATGGCGGCATGTTCTGAAACGCCGAGGGCTATTGACTTTCTCCGCCGCATTTGGATTTATGGCGGCTACATGGACTTTTTGGCTTGCGGTGAAGGCGTTTTCGGCTGGCCGGTTTGCCGCCCGGCAGGCGATAAAAAAAATTATTGCACCAGCCTTTTTTTTCAAGGAGGTATTGCATGGACATCGCTTCGAAGGTGAAGCAAATCATCCACGAGCAACTTGGCGTGGATGAGGCTGAAATAAAATCGGAATCCCAATTCGTAGACGATCTGGGCGCGGACTCCCTGGACACCGTTGAGTTGGTGATGGCCTTTGAAGAGGAATTCGGCATTGAAATTCCCGATGATGAGGCGGAAAAAATCAACACGGTTCAAACCGCCATCGATTACATCGAGGAACACAAGTAGGCCGCCCAATCCCTATCGCCCGATCCGTGTGCCGCCGGAAATTAAAAACAGGACGGCTGGCGCGCTTCATTTCAGCCTGTGGCCGGGCGTCGCTGGTTTCCCGATCGTCGATTCCCGGAAGCGGTAAAAGGATGCAGCCGGGAACTCTGCATCGCTCCAAGGACATTCGATGAGAAAAAAAATCGTAGTCACGGGTTTGGGATGTATTTCCCCGTTGGGACTCGATGTGAAATCGACCTGGGAGGGAGCCGTGGCCGGCCATTCCGGCATTGGCCGCATTACGAAATTCGACCCCACCGAATTCCGCAGCCAGATGGCCGGTGAGGTGAAAGGGTTCGATCCGGGAGACATCATTCCGCCGAACGATCGTAAAAAGATGGATCATTTCATCCAGTACGCGCTGGTCGCCACCAGCGAAGCCGTCAAGGACTCGGGTCTGGATATCGACGATGAATTGTCTCACGAAACCGGGGTTTCAGTGGGGGTGGGATTGTGCGGCCTCGCGTCCATCGAACGCTTTCATGAGATTTACATGGAAAAAGGGCCACGGCGCATCTCGCCTTTTTTCATCCCGATGGTCATTTCCAATATGGCTTCGGGACAGATTTCGATGCAGTTCAACTGCCGCAATTACAACACCTCCACCACCTCGGCCTGCGCTTCGTCCAATCATTCCATCGGCGATGCGGCGCGCATCATCGAACGGGGCGATGCCAAGGTGATGATCGTCGGCGGCGCGGAAGCCACGGTCACGCCACTGGGCATTGGGGGATTCGGGGCCATGCACGCCCTCTCCACCCGGAACGACGACCCCGAACGGGCCTCGCGGCCATACGACAAAGGGCGGGACGGATTCGTGCTGGGAGAGGGGTCGGGCATCCTGATCCTGGAGGATTATGAGTTCGCCAAGGCCCGCGGCGCGAAAATGTACTGTGAATTGGCGGGGTATGGATTCAGCTCCGATGCGCACCATATTACCGCCCCCAGCATCGAGGGTCCCATGCGGGCCATGAAAAAGACTCTCAAGGACGGCGGGGTGAATCCCGATGAGGTGGATTACATCAATTCCCACGGAACCTCGACGCCCGCGGGGGATATCAACGAGCTGGATGCGATCAAGCTTGTCTTGGGGGATCACGCCAAGAAGGTTGCCATTTCCTCCAGCAAATCCATGACCGGGCACCTGCTGGGCGCCGCGGGAGGAGTGGAAGCGGTGCTCGCCATCATGGCTATGCAGGAAGGGGTGGTGCCCCCCACCATCAATATCGACGACCTGGATCCCCAATGCGATCTGGATGTGACGCCGAACACCGCGCGGGAACGGCCCATCAAGGTGGCCATGTCCAATTCCTTCGGTTTCGGGGGAACCAACGCCACCCTGCTGATGAAGGCGGTCTGAGGGCGATGGAATCCGAAACCCAGGAGGATTGAACGCGATTATTTTGGAACGCCATGATGTTTCAACACCATGATGTTTCAACACCATGATGTTTCAACACCATGAGGTTTCAACACCACTGTGGCTTTTCCACTTGGGGGGCGATTGAAAAGGGACCTTGGCAGGGACCTCGATTAAAAAAAGCCGGGGCGCTCCGTGGCGGGGACATGCCAGTTCCCGTGCGCCGTTCGCGGAATCCTGCAATTGGGGGCCGCACCCCGTGTCCACGGTGGCCAATCCCACATTCCCGGTGGCCTCCCAAAATATCTCCCCACGTGAAAAGGACGATTCCCGAGATGATCCCTGGCGACTTGAAATATACCGAAGACCACGAGTGGATCCGTCAGGAAGGAAACGCGATCACAGTGGGCATTTCCGATTTCGCCCAGGATCAAATGACGGATATCGTGTTCGTGGAACTGCCGGAAACCGGGCGCAAGGTGACGGCCGGCGAGGCCATCGTGGTGCTGGAGTCCGTCAAATCCGTCGCGGATGTCTATGCCCCCACCAACGGCACGGTCACGGAAGTCAACTCCGCGTTGGAGGCCCATCCGGAATATATCAATGAGTCCCCTTATGACAAAGGGTGGATTTTCAAGATGGAGGCCAGCGGGGAAATCATGGTCAAATTCCTCGATGCGGAAGGCTACCAGGCCTTCATCGACACCCAGTAATTTCACCCGAACCGCTCCGCCGCCCCTGCCTGTCCTGCCCAAGGCGCTCTCCGTGCCGGTGCTTCCGGGAGGCGCCGGGATCGCCGGGGGTTTCCCCTGTTTTTCCCCGTCCGCCCTCCGCCACCCCGCCTTCCTTTGCTTGCGGGGTTTCCGGCGTTTCCGGCGTTTCCGGCGTTTACATAGGCAGGTTGGGATAGCCCTCCAGGGACAGATCGTCCAGCCGCCCGGCCTCGTAGCGGAAAGCCGCCAGGCAACCCACCATGGCCGCGTTGTCGGTGCACAACTCCGGCGGAGGAACAAGCAGCCGCAGGCCGGCTTCGGCGCAGGCTTGCCCGAAGCGTTCCCTCAGTTTGGCGCTGGCGGCCAGCCCGCCGGAGAGGGTGACCGTCTCCACTCCGAATTGCCGGGCGGCGCGCAGGGTTTTGGCCACCAGCACGTCGCAAACCGCGGCGAAAAACGCGGCCAGCAGCGGTCCCTGCTCGGTGGAGGCCTTCACGCGGACGTTCCCCGGGCGGCGGTTTTCTCCCGCCACTTCCTCCAGCAGCCCCTCTTTGCGCAGCAGATAGAGCATGGCGGTCTTGAGCCCGCTGAAGCTGAAATCCAGCCCCGGCGCGTTGAGCATGGGGCGGGGGAAGCGATAGGGCCCGGGTTGGTGGGTCATGGCCAGCCGGTCCACCACCGGACCCCCCGGCATGGGATGGCCGAACATCTTGGCCACCTTGTCCACGCACTCCCCCGCCGCGTCGTCCACGCTGCGTCCCACGATCTCCCAGTCGAAGTGCCCCCGTTGATGGATCAGCAGGGTGTGCCCCCCGGCGGCCACCAGATGGATCAACGGAAAGGCCGGTTCACCGTGGGCGATCACGTTGGCGTAGGGATGGGCCTCGATGTGGTTGATGCCGATCAATGGCACCTCCAACAGGTAGGAAAGGGACTTGGCCACGGTCATCCCCACCAGGATCGACCCCATCAGTCCGGGCAGGTTGGACACCGCCACGTAATCCAGGGCCGCCAGGGAGACCGGCGCGGCTCCACCGGAAGCGCCGCCGGAATCACCGCCGGCGTCGTCGCCGGAAGCGCCGCCATGGGATTCCTCCCCGGCCTTGGCCAGGGCATCGCCGATCAGGCGTTGGATCACCTCCAGATGACGGCGCGAGGCCCGCTCGGGCACCACGCCCCCGAACTCCGCGTGGTCGGCGTACTGGGACAGGGTGAGGTTGGCCAGCACTTCGCGCCGCCCCCGCAGGATGGCCACGGAGGTGTCGTCGAAGGTGGTGTCGATGGCCAACCCCAGCGGGCCGCCCGCGGGCAGGTTGCCGGTGCGGTTGCCGGTGCTTTTCGCGGTTGCGCTCATGGCCTCCCTTTCCAGGTGCGGAAGGCTTCCGATTTGAGGTACAGCGGCAACACCGGCGGCCAGGGGCCTTCCCGCCGGGCCAGGAAGCGGGGCGCGCCCACGGCCAGCAGCCGCTTTCCGTCCGGCCGGGGATGAACCGGTGACATCTCGTTGAGGGCGGCAAAACGCCTCTCGGTATCCGGGTCGCGGCTATTGGCCGCGGGCCTGGCCGCCGTATGGTTTCCCGGGGCGCGGCCGTCTTCCTTCCCGAAGCGGCGCAGCATCACCGGCGCATCGCCGATTTCCGGGGCCAGCGTTTCCAGCCGCCGCAGGGCGATCGCGCCTTCCATTTGCGCGATTCCATCCTTCCAGCGGAAGCGGGCATGGTACACCTCGTCCCGCGCGCAGTTGAGCGCCACGTGAAAGGGCCGGGATTCGCCCGGGTCGGTCTGGGCGGCCAGCAGGGTCAGCGTATCCACGCCCAGCAGGGGGATCTCCAGCACCTGGGCGAAGGTCTGGGCCACGCCCATCCCGATCCGGGTGCCGGTGAACGATCCGGGGCCGCGGGCCACCAGCAACAGATCCAGCTCTTCCGCTTTCAGCCCGGCCCCCTTCAGCAGGGCGTCGATGCGGGGCAGGATTTCCCGGGCCATGCGGCGTCCCAGGGCCTCGTAGGGCGCGTCGCCGGGAACGCCGCCCTTCATCACGGCCAGCGAGAGAAAGTCCGAGGTGGTGTCCACGGCGAGGATGTTCAACCCTGCCGCTTTCAACCCTGCCGCTTTCAACCCTGCCGCGTCCAATTTCTCCGCTTTTAATTTTTCCGTGTTCAATTTTTCCCCGCCCAACCCTTTCCCCTTCGGAGCGGGGGTTTCGCCTCCCCCCGCTTTCATGGCCCGGCCTCTCCATCCAGCTCCACCTCGCGCACCCGATGGCCCAGATGAGCCAGGAAGCGCCTGAAGCCGGCCGTGGAGAGCGTCAAGGTGGCGGTGTTCACGTTGGGATGAAAATTGAGGCTGTCGTGCTCCATCAGCGCCCCATCCAACAAAACCTGGACGTGGCGTTGGGTATCGTGGAGGAGCCCGAAGGGGGAGACCGACCCGGGCGTCAGCCCCAGGTGGGTCATCAGCCGTTGAGGGGAGGCGAAGCTGAGGTTGGACTCGCCCAGCAGGCGCCGCACCTTTTTCAAATCCACCGGGCGGTGACTTTCCGCCACCACCAGGTAATGCTGGCTGCCCTTCTTGTTGCGCAGGAAGAGGTTCTTGCTGTGGCCGCCTTTCAGGTGGCCGTAAATGCCGTCCGCCTGCTCCACGGTGAAGGCCGCCTCATGTTCGGTCACCATATAGCCGATGCCCAGGGTGTCCAGGATTTTATAAACCGCGTCTTTCATGCCGCCTCATGCCTCCAAAGCCGCGAACACTGGGCCGTAAAGGTTGCCGTAATTGCCGCCGTCCTGGCCGCCTTCGCGCAGCATCATCTCCCGGCTTTCGGTGGCACTGTCCACCAGCTCCAGGGCGATTTCCAGCACAGGGTCTCCCGACAGCAGCGCGCGGGCTGTCTCCGGCCATTCGATCAAGGTGGGGCCTTCCGGGTTGATCCAATCGTCCCGGTCCAGTTCCAGCAGCGCCTCGGGCGTCTCCAGCCGGAACAGGTCCACATGATAGACAGGCCAGCGGCCGGGGTAAACATTGACCAGCGTATAAGTGGGCGAAATGACGCTTTCCGGGCGAATGCCCAGGGCCTCGCAAATGGACTTGGCCAGGGTGGTTTTTCCGGCGCCCAGGCCGCCCTCCAGCAAAACGATGGCCCAACGGGGCAATGCCCGGCCCAGCAGCATTCCGGCCCGATGGGTGTCCGCGAGGGAGTTCAGCTTCAAGGTCAGTTGGCGCAAGGGAGCAGGGCCGGGGTCTGTGACGCCCGCCCGGGGAGATCCGGCGGGCGCGGCGCGGGTTGGTCGATGCTCAAAAATACCACACGGAGCGGGTCCTGTCGCCCAGGGATACTTTGGCGGGCGGTGGCGTGGAAAGCATATCGGCCGGAACTTCGAGCCCGGTCCTCAGGACGAAGGAACCTCGATTTCCATCCCGGCGGCTTCCTCAAGCGCCTCCCGGGAAATCACACCCCGGCGGAGCAGGCGGAAGGGAACCATGGTGGTGTCCAGCAGGGTCGAAGGCGGGCCCGGGGCGATCGGCCCGGCGTCCACGGCCAGCTCGATGCCTCCCGGAAAAGACGCCAGCACGCCGGTCAGGGAGAACGGGTTGGGCCCGCCGCTGGGGTTGGCGCTGGTGCCGATGAGGGGCACGCCCCCCAGCCCGAGCAGGGCCTCCGTGCAGGGGTGGGAACTCCAGCGCAGGGCCACCGTGCCCCGCCGGCCGGCCAGTTGTGGGGCAAGGCCCGGCGCGGCATGAAAAACCAGCGTGAGGGGTCCGGGCCAGCAGCGGGTCATCAGGGCCTCGGCGGCCGGGGCCACCTCCCGCGTCAGGCGCTCCACGTCCTCCCTTCCGCCGATGAGCAGCAGCAGGGCCTTGTCCCGGGTGCGCCCCTTGAGCCGGAAGACGGCATCGGCCACCCCGGGCGCCAGGGCGTTGCCGCCCAGGGCATAGGCGGTCTCGGTGGGATAGGTCATCACGGCGCCTTCGCGCAAGGCGCGGCGAACGGCCTCCTCGCAGGCCGCCGCCTCCCCCGGAGGCCAGGGATGGTGAAGGATGCGGGGACGTTTCGATGCGGGGGGTCCAGCGCTGCTGTCGGCCATGACCGGGGAATGTCCACAAGGGTGAGTGAAAAAAAACCGGAGCGAAAAAAGGCCGGAACGAAAAAAGGCTGGTTCGTGTCGTTTCAGCCTGTTAAAAAAATCAAATCATTACAACAAACTACGAAGAAGGGCAAGAAAGCGGAGGATGCTTCCCGGAATAAGGGTTGCGGTTGGGACGGTTTGCCGCGGGGTGGATCGTGGCATTTGACAGGCCGCTTTGGCGAGGTCATCCTCTTCCCTGACAGACCCCCGCCCGGTTTCCGGACTCCCGATGCCGATGCCGGGGGGCGCGCATGGAACCTATCGACCACATCGCACCCGGCGCCAACCCCATGATCATGCCCCGCGAAAACACCGTGCAGGAAGTCGCCGCCCGGCTGGGTGAAGCCACGCCGCCTCGGCTGGTGGATGTCCGTGAACAGTCCGAATACGAGATCGTCCACCTGGAAGGCGGGCAACTGTTCACCGAGGCGTTGATTGGAGAAATGCTGGCCGGCTGGCCTCTCGACACCCCCATCGTCTGCTATTGCCATCATGGGGTGCGCAGTATGCAGGCGGCGCTGTTCCTGGCCGGCAAGGGCTTCACCGACGTCGCTTCCATGGCCGGCGGCATCGAAGCCTGGGCCGTGCGGATCGACCCCGCCCTGCCCCGGTATTGATGCCAATATTGGCATCATCAGGTGCGGCGGATTATTGTGCGTCCTGTCCGGACCCTCCCCGCAACAACTCCGCCATGCGGGCGATGCCTTCCACCACGCGGGGGCCGGGCCGCCCCACCAGGGCCTCGTCCAGCGGGTAGACCCGCCCCTGGCGCACCGCCGTGACGGAGGCCAGGTCGCTCCGCCGCAACACCCGCCCCGGATTGAGCTTGTTGCTGGGCACGCCGCACCAGCAAAGGAAGATCACCTCCGGATCGGCCGCCGCCACGGCCTCGGGGCTCACCTGGGCGCTTTGGCCGGGGAGGCCGCGGAACACGTTGACGCCCCCGGCGCGCTCGATCAGCGCGTTGCTCCAGCAGGCCTCCCCGGGCGTGAACATGGGCTGGTGCCACCATTGCAGGAAGACCCGCACCGGCGGCCCGGCGGGACGGGACGCCTCCAGGGCCGCCAGGCTGCGTTCCATCCGGGCCACGGCCTCCTGGGCGGCCGGCTCCCGGCCGATGGCCGCGCCCACCCGCAGCAGGTCTTCCTCGATGCCCTCCAGGCTCTGGGGCGCGGTGACCAGCATGGGCAGCCCCAGGGCGTCCAGTCCGGCGATGTTGCGTTCCATGCCGGGCACCGTCAGGCTGGCCAGCACCAGATCGGGCTTGAGGGCGGCCAGGGCCTCCAGGTCCACGTGCAGGTCCGGCCCCAGCCGGGGGAGGCCGGCCACCTGAGGAGGAAAATCCGTGCTGGACTCCACCCCCACCAGCAGCTCCGCGGCGCCGAGGCCTCCGATGATTTCCGCGTTGGAGGGGGCGATGGACACCACCCGGGAGACCGGGCCGGATGGAAGGCGGTCCAAATCGCCGGGGGAAATGTCGCGCGCCCGTCCGTTGAGCTGCAATCGGCGGCCGCCCCGGGCCAGCACCCAGGCGGTCACCGCCCGCTCCAAAAACTCGTCCAGCAAGTCCTCGGGAACCTGTTGGGACTCCAGGGTCAGCCGGATTTCCGCGCCCCCCGGCTCGCCACCGGGAACGGCGGAGTAGACCCCCGCCTCCCCGGTTTCGCGCCAGGTGTGGGAGGGAGTGCGGAAGGCGAAATCGGGACGGGACATGGCTGGATGAGGGCTTTGCACTGGAAATGGGGTTATCCGCCGGAGCGGAAATAAAAAAGCATCCCGGCGGTGCGAAGTGGATTTGCGCTCAAAGGTGCATCGTGCCCGAGGCCATGTAGACCGAGTGCCCTCCCACGCGCACGCCGGTGACCGTATCGCCGTCCATGGCGATGCGGATTTCGATGCTGGAAGGGCGGCCCATCTCGAGGCCTTGTTCGCTGAGGATCACCACCTCCCCGGTGTTGCGGGGCGGCTGGTTCCGCAACATCCCATGGCGCAGCAGAAAGCCGCCCAGCGGTCCGCTGGCGATCCCCGTGGCCGGGTCTTCGGGAACCCCCAGGGCCGGGCCGAACATCCTGGCATGCACGGTGGCGTTTGGGGATTCGGTCTCCGTGGTCAACAGGAACGGGCTGGAGGCCTCCCGGTGCGCCAGCAGGCTGGACCAGAGGTCCATCCGCGGCACGGCCCGGCGGGCGGCGTCCAGGGAGCGCAGGGGAACATAAAGGAAGGGCACCCCGGCGCTGGCCGCCTCGATGGGAACGCCGTCCAGCAGGTCGGCTTGCTCCAGGGAGAGCATGGCCGCGATTTCGGCGCGGCGGGGGTCTTCCGGGCCGAAGCGGGGCACCGCCTGCTCCATGGTGATCCGCCCGGGGGCGCCGTCCACGGTCTCGATGGCGATCGGCACCGTGCCCACCTCCTGTTCCATGCGCATCACCCCGCCGGAGGCCGCCGGATCGAAGCGCTGGGACGTGGCCCTGACGGACTTACAGGACAAGTGGGGGCCGCGATGGGGTGAACTCCAGGAAGAAGCGTCGCAGGTCCGCGTGGGATTTGTGATCGATCCGGCCGAATTGGCGATCCTATCCGACCCGGCGCTAAACGCCAATTGCCCGTTGGTGCCTGTTATCAAAGAGATGGGCTTCGGCATCGATTTCTTGGTGTATGATCCCAACGGTCTCTTGGCTCAAGACAAAGGGAAGCATAAGATTCATACCTTCGCAACGCGTGAGGAGATGGCGCAAAAGATCGCGGAGCTTCCCGCCCGCGCTTTCTATACGGATTCCTTCTTCGACACGCGGTTGACCCGCTCCGGAAAGGGACAGTTCTCCTTGGAGTTCTTCGAAGCCGGCGTCGAGGGCGGGATCCGGTCGTTGGAGCGGATGCTGGGCGCCTGCCGGATGCCTTTTTACCGAAGATATTCGAAATACCTCACCACTGCAGAGGCGGCATGATGAAGACGGCCGCAAAAAAGAAACCTAAAAAACCTCCGAAGAAAAAGGGCGAGGTGGGCAAAGACCTCAAGCTCTACGGCCAGCCGTTGGACTATACCTTCCTGATGGGCGCCTATATGGCGATTAACGCGGTTCCCGGAACGGTCATCCTCGTCGACGGGCCGGACTGCATCACCGGCAAGGCGGAGCATATCTTCGGCAAGCACGACTGGAGTTCCACCTTGCTGGAATGCACGGGTCTTAATCGCGTGGAGTGTTCGTTTACCGACGCCCGCAACACCGTGATGTGCCGGGAAAAGGCCGTCGAGAAAAATATGTCGGTCCTCGCCGAGAGGAAGGACATTACGGCGCTATTCCTGTCGTCTCTCCCGATGACCTTCGTGACTGGAACGGACTACACGATGATTCTCAACAAGGTCGCCGAGGAGGTTCAAAAGCCGCTCTACTACTTGCTCCCGCGGTCGCTCC
>JACZSY010000330.1 GCA_022573975.1 SAR324 cluster bacterium
AGAGTTTTCATCCATTTTTTCCAAAAAATGGTCGGGGCGTGGGGGATGAAATCCCCCACGCATTTAGTTGGTCACAGGCTTTCTAGAGGATATATCGGCTCAGGTCCTGATCTTCCAGGATGGCGTCCAGTTGATCGCGAATGTACTTGGGTGTGATGCTGATGGTCTGACCGGCCAGTTCGGGCGCTTCGAAGCTGACCTCCTCCAGCGTTTTCTCCAGGATGGTGTGCAGCCGCCGGGCGCCGATATTTTCGTTCTGGGCGTTCACGGTGAAGGCGATTTGGGCCAGTTCATCGATGGCCTCGGGGGTGAATTCGATCTTGAGGCCTTCGGTGGCCAGCAGTTCGATATACTGGCGGATCAGGGCGTTCCGGGGCTCGGTGAGAATCCGCACGAATTCCTCCTGGGTGAGCGCTTTCAATTCCACCCGGATTGGAAAGCGTCCCTGCAATTCGGGGATCATGTCGGAAGGTTTGGAGACGTGGAAGGCGCCCGCGGCGATGAACAGGATGTGATCGGTGCGCACCGGGCCGTACTTGGTGTTCACAGTCGATCCTTCCACGATGGGCAACAGGTCCCGCTGCACCCCTTCGCGGGAAACATCCGGCCCCGTGGTCTGGCTCCGGCCGACGATCTTGTCGATCTCGTCCAGGAAGACGATGCCGTTCTGTTCCACGTTCAGCACCGCTGTGCGGGAAATCTCGTCCATGTCGATCAGTTCCTCCGCCTCTTCCTGCTGGAGCACCTTCAATGCCTCGGAAACCTTCATTTTGCGGGGTTTGCTCCGCTTGGGCATCATGTTGGAAAGCATGTCCTTGATGTTGATGTCCATGCCTTCCATGCCCGAGAGAGGGAAAAATTCCACCATCGGCCCCCCGCCGGACCGCTCGCTCACCTCCACCTCCACCTCGCGGTCATCCAAATCCCCGTTGCGCAGCTTGGCGCGGAATTTCTCGCGGGTGGAAGAAGCTTCCTCGGTCGCATTGGCGGACCCAGGCGGCGGATTGACCGAGGGAACGAGGATTTCCAGCAGGCGGTCCTCGGCATGCTCGCGGGCCTTTTCCTGGACTTTTTCCATGGAAGATTTGCGCACCAGGGCCACGCCGGCTTCCGTCAGATCCCGGATGATGGATTCCACGTCGCGGCCCACGTAGCCCACCTCGGTGAACTTGGAGGCTTCCACCTTGACGAACGGGGCGCCGGTGAGGCGGGCCATGCGCCGCGCGATCTCGGTTTTTCCCACCCCGGTGGGGCCGATCATGATGATGTTCTTGGGCAGAATGTCGTCCCGCAATTCCTCCGGCACCTGCTGACGCCGCCAGCGATTGCGCATGGCGATGGCCACCGCGCGCTTGGCTTCGTGCTGCCCGATGATGTACTTGTCCAGCGCCTCGACGATCTTGCGCGGGGTCAGATTTTCAATTGAAATGAGATTGGACATGGATCGGAATCACAACTCCTCAATTGTCAGATTGGTGTTGGTGTAAATATCGATGCCGGCGGCGATTTTCATGGATTCCTCGACCACTTCCCGGAGGGAGAGGGAAGAATTGGCCAACAGGGCTTTGGCGGCGGCCAGGGCGAACATGCCCCCCGAGCCAACGGCCATCAATCCTTCTTCGGGTTCGATCACGTCGCCGTTGCCGGAGATCAGCAGGGAGCTTTCCGTATCGGCCACGGTGAGCATGGCTTCAAGATTGCGCAGCATGCGGCTGGTGCGCCACTCCTTGGCCAGTTCCACCGAAGCGCGCACCAGGTTGCCGCCGTATTCTTCCAGTTTCTCGTCGAATTTCTCTAAGAGCGTGAAGGCATCGGCCGTGGCGCCGGCGAAACCGGCCAACACCTTGCCTTGGTGGGTACGCCGCACCTTGCGGGCATTGGCTTTCATCACCGTTTGGCCCAGGGTGACCTGGCCGTCCCCCGCCATCACCACATTGGCCCCCCGCCTCACCGAGAGTATTGTCGTGCCGTGAAATGGTTTCAATTAAGAACCGGAAGCAAAAATTTGGCTGGGTAGCGGTCCGAGGCGCCGCCACACACCTGACAACAGGAATCCGCCTGTGGGGGGAATGATGTGAAAATGCTGGTGGTCATCCAATAACGATACCCCTCCCCGCGAGCGGTTGTAAATGCCCGGCTAAATCCATTTTGCCTCCTTTTGTGTGGGGCTTTCTACCTCTTTGCCCCCATCCCGCCATGTGATGGGGTTTTGAATTCTTTCCTTGCGCTTCTTTTCGTGGGTGGTCGTTGAATTTTTCGCCACTCTCAAGGAATCAAGGTCCTGGGGCCTTCGGCTCTGGATTCATCTCCCCCCGATCCGATCCAAACCGGGAAATCTGCGCCAACGGGATTCCCACGACGGCGAAACACACCCCGCCAAGGAGGGTCACGGGAATCCATTGAGCAACCACGCTGAATACGGAAGCCGCGAGGGCCACCTCCTGGGGCACCCCGAAGGGCACGAGGGCGAAGACGAAAGCGGCCTGCAGCGCCCCCAAATAACCCGGAGCGCTGGGCACGGTGACGGCAAGGGCGGAAACCGCGATCACGATCATGGTGACGCTGAAGGAAATCGAGGTCTCGAAGGCCGCCAGGGCCAGCCAGACCATTCCTCCTCCCAAAACCCACTTGGCAAGCGAGAGGCAAAAAATTTTCAGCAATATGCCAGGTGATTTCAAGGCGGACATTCCAACAACGGTGTTTTGCAAAATTGTGGCTCCCTTTTCCCGCAGCACATCGGGAGCCCATGCAGTGATGCGCCAATAGAAGGCGAGGAATTTTTTGGGCAGGCTGAGGAACAAAACGATGGCCACGCATCCCGCGGCAGCAACGGATGCGGCGACTTCCGCGCCCAAGCGGATCGAGTCGGGAAATGAATCCGTTGAAAATATCGCCAGCAGGTAGAAGAATAAAATTGCGAAAACATCCAACACCCGTTCCACCACCAGCGAGGCAAAAACACCGCTCACGGACAGGCCGAACCTCCTGGCGAACACCATGGCGCGTGCCAGTTCACCCATGTGGGCGGGAAAGATATTGTTTCCGGCGAAACCGATCATCATCGCCGGGATTGTCTGGGATAAGGTGTATTTTCCCAATGGCCGAAGGATCAGCTTCCAGCGCCAGGCGGTGAAGAGGTAAAACCCGGACAGGAACACGAAGAAGGGGGCTAAAAACCTGAAATCCGCACCCGCCAGCAGCCGCCCCAGTTGGAAAAAATCCACTTCCCAAAAAGCATAAAAGAGCATGGCGGAAGTGAAACCGCCCGCGGCCAGGAAATATGCGGTTTTTCTCAATCGAGGCAAGAGGCAAGTGGGTGAAATTCCAAATTTTAAACCCTGTGGCGAGCATTTTATACCCATTCATCCCAGGTTTGGAAATTGAGATTGACACCATCGGCCGATAAAGAGTAGGTTTTTTGGGTCTGATCCGCGAGAGCATCGGTTGTGGCGTTGAATAGGGGGGCCTTTAAACCGGAATTTTCCGACCGGTTGACGATGAAAAAAAACAGCAAGATATATGTGGCCGGGAGAGGGCTTGTCGGGTCGGCGATTTACAAGCGGTTGGATGCTCGGGGATACACGGCGCTGACGTCTCCCACCCGCGAGGATTTGGACTTGATCGACGGACCGTCGGTGCTTCGATTTTTTGAGGCGCAGCGGCCCGAGTACGTATTTCTCGCCGCGGCCAAGGTTGGTGGAATTCTCGCCAACAACACCTATCCGGCCGAATTCATATTCGACAATCTGGTGATCCAGACCAACGTGATCGATGCCTGTTGGCGTAGCGGGGTCACCCGCTTGTTGTTCATGGGGTCTTCGTGCATTTATCCCCGGGATTGCCCGCAACCCATGAAGGAGGAGTATCTGCTGACCGGTCCGCTCGAACCGACAAACCGGCCTTACGCCTTGGCGAAGATCGGCGGCAGGCTGATCGCCAGTTTCGAGCCGCAATACCCGCCCGCCCTCGCCGCCCTCGCCGATGCCCCGCCGCTGCTGTCGGTGG
>JACZSY010000331.1 GCA_022573975.1 SAR324 cluster bacterium
GGGTGGTCATCTGCGGCCCTTCGGGTTCCGGCAAATCGACCCTGATCCGCACCATCAACCGGCTGGAGGAGCATCAGCAGGGCGATATCGAAGTGGTCGGCACAAAGCTCACCAACGACCTGAAGAACATCGACATCGTCCGCCGCGAGGTGGGCATGGTCTTTCAACAGTTCAACCTGTTCCCCCATCTCACCGTGGTCAACAACATCATGCTGGCTCCGGTCTGGGTGCGCAAAATGCCCAAGGACGAGGCCCACCGCGCCGCCATGGAATTGCTGGAGCGGGTGGGGATTCCCGAACAGGCGGACAAGTTTCCGGGCCAGCTCTCCGGCGGGCAGCAGCAACGGGTGGCCATCGCCCGCGCGCTGGCCATGCAGCCGAAGATCATGCTCTTCGACGAGCCCACCTCCGCCCTCGATCCGGAGATGATCAAGGAGGTGCTGGACGTGATGCGCGAGCTGGCGCAGGGGGGAATGACCATGCTGGTGGTGACGCATGAAATGGGATTCGCCCGTGAGGTGGCCAACCGGATGATTTTCATGGACGAGGGCCAAATCGTGGAAATCGCGCCCCCCAGCGTGTTTTTCGACAATCCAAAAGAGGAGCGCACCAAGCTGTTCCTCAGCCAGATCCTCCACCATTGACGGCCGCCCTCGATGGCGGCCCCCGCCAGGCGTTCATCGCCGGAGAAAATTCAGCCCCGAAGGGAGGCCGGATTGTATTTCCGGCGTTGATAGGTATATTCCCAATAGCGGTACTGTAACCTTTCCGGAGGGCGCCCCATCAAAATCCTTTCATTCCCTCTCATCGATCGCGGCGGGCCGCGGGGTATTCAATAGACTTGGCGGGGGACCGATACCTGTCTTCTTTTTCGCAGCGTGAGGCGGAGGTATAGACCCGGCCCAAAGGATTCAACAAGGAAATTCATGATCTGGTGGATTCTGCTCGGGGTGGTATCCCTGCTCGTGCTGTGGGCTTTGCACGATATCATTCAGCGCCGCCATGCCGTGGTGCGCAATTTTCCCATCATCGGGCATTTCCGTTATTGGCTGGAGAAAATCGGCCCGGAACTGAGGCAATACCTGGTCACTAACAACAACGAGGAGCGGCCCTTCAGCCGCGATCAGCGCCGGTGGATTTATTCCTCATCGAAAAACCAGAACAACTATTTTGGCTTCGGCACGGACCAGGACCTGGAGGACGCCCGCGACTACGTCATCGTCAAGCATTCGACCTTTCCCCTGCACGAACCCATTCCAGGCGATGCGAATTACGATCCGGATTACCGGCTGCCCTGCGCCAAGGTGCTGGGCAAGGCGCGGGGGCGGGCCAAGGCCTTCCGGCCGGCTTCGGCCTTCAATATCTCGGCCATGAGCTTCGGTTCCTTGAGCGCCCACGCCATCTCCGCTTTCAACCAGGGCGCCAAACTCGCCGATTGCATGCACAACACCGGCGAAGGCGGCATCTCCCGGCACCATCAGCACGGCGGGAAGCTGATGATGCAGATCGGCACCGCCTATTTCGGCTGCCGCACGCCGGACGGAGCGTTCAGCATGGAGCGGCTGGTGGAACTGGTGGAACAAAACCCGGTGCTGGCCATCGAAGTCAAGCTCAGCCAGGGCGCCAAACCTTCCAAGGGAGGAATTCTCCCCGCGGCCAAGATCACTCCCGAAATCGCCGCGATCCGGGGCATTGAGATGGGAAAAGACTGCATCAGCCCCTCGGCCCACGCCACGTTCCACGATGCGGACAGCATGCTGGACTGGGTGGAGGCCATCGCGGAGGCCACCGGGCTGCCAGTGGGGATCAAGTCCGCCGTGGGGGAGATGGGCTTCTGGCATGACCTGGCCCGGATGATGGACAACACCGGGCGGGGCGTGGACTTTATCACCATCGACGGAGGAGAGGGCGGAACCGGCGCCGCTCCGCTGGCCTATACGGATCACGTGTCCCTGCCCTTCAAGATGGGCATGAGCCGCGTCTACAAGGTTTTCGCCGAACGGGGCATCACGGAAAATATCGTGTTCGTGGGATCGGGCCGGCTGGGTTTTCCCGAGCAATGCCTGGTGGCCTTCGCGCTGGGTTGCGACATGGTGCACGTGGCCCGCGAGGCGATGATTTCCATCGGCTGCATCCAGGCCCAAATCTGTCATACCGGCCATTGCCCCACCGGCGTGACCACTCAGAACAAATGGCTGATGCGGGGACTGGTGCCGGATTTGAAGGCGCCCCGGCTGGCCGGCTATCTCCGCGCCTTGCGCAAGGACGTCTTGATGTTGTGCCGCTCGTGCAGCGTCTCCCATCCCGCATTCATCTCATCGGATCACCTGGACTTCCTCTATGGCGCTTTTCGCAGCGCCACGGTGCAGGAAGTGTTCGGCTATGAGATCGAGTGGGGTTTTCCCGGCAAGGCGGACCTGGCCGAGATCAAGGCCATCATGGAATCCATGCCCCGCCCACCGGAAACCCTGCGCATGGCCGCCGCCGATTGAGGGGGTTCGCCGGGAATATTTTCACGCCGAAAATTTCCCCACCGGAAAGGCCTCGCCGAAACGCCCTTGACCCCTTTTGGATCAATAAGGCACGGCCACCCTGCCCACGCGCTCGCGGGCGATGATCAGTTTCATGATCTGCGCGGTGCCGTCTCCGATCTCCAGCCCCATCACATCGCGCAACCGCTGCTGGTGGGGCGTATCCTTGCTGTAGCCCCCATGGCCATGCAGCAGCAGGCAGTTGTGGATGATATCGAAGGCGGTTTTGGGGCAAAACCACTTGACCATGGCCGCCTCCGCTGTGTGGGGCAGATCGTTGTCCTTCAGCCAGAGCGTCTTGTAGCAGAGCAGGCGCGCCGCCTCCAGCATGGTCTCTCCCTCGGCCAGGGGAAAGGTCACGCCCTCGTAACTGGCGATGGGCGAGCCGAAGGCTTTGCGTTCGGTCACGAAGGCCCAGGTTTCCTCCAGCGAGGCCGCGGCGGGGCCCAGGCATTGCAGCCCGATCAGCGCCCGCGAAAAGTCGAAACCCTGCATCACCTGGGTGAAGCCGCGCCCCTCGTCCCCCAGCCTGAAGGCGGCAGGCACCCGCACGTCCTCGAAGAAGATCGAACCGCGGCCCACCACCAGGGTGCCCACGTCGTCGAAGCGGGTGCGGTCAATGCCGGGCAGGTCCAGGGGCACCATGAAAGCGCTGATGCCATGCGCCCCCTCGCCCTCGCCGGTGCGGGCGAACGTGATGGCGGCGTCCGCCTGATGCGCGAAGGAGATCGAGGTTTTCTCGCCATTGAGGATAAAGTCGTCTCCATCGCGGCGGGCGCGCAGTTGCAGGTGGGCGGCGTCCGAGCCCACGCCGGGTTCGGTGAGGGCCAGGGCCGTCAGCACCTCGCCCCGGCAGATTTTCGGCAGCCATTCATTGGCCAGCTCCGGGCTGGCGTGCCGGGCCAGGATCTGGCCGTTGAGCGCGCCCAGCAACTGCACGTAGCTCACGTTGAAATCGCCCCTCGCGATTTCCTCGACCACCAGGCCCATGGTCAGGCTGTCCAGGCCCACCCCGCCAAATTCCTCGGGCAACACAGGGGCGATCAATCCCAATTCCCCCATTTCACGGATCAACCCGCGGTCAATCCGGTCGTCTTTTTCGCGTTTTTGGTAGTCGGGCGCCAGCCGGCGTTCGGCGAAGGTGCGGGCTGCGTCCCGGATCCGTTCCTGGTCTGGGGTGAGGATGAAATCCATCGGTCAGGCTCCATTAGAAAGGCGATTTTTCGGGAGGCGGGATGGCGTCCACCTGAATGGGCGAAGGTCAAGGCACGGCTATTCTTGCCGTCCAGCGGATTTTTTGCAAGAAGCGCCCCGCCCCGCCGGCCAGGGCGAGTGCAAAGTCGTTGAGAACTTTTCTCCCGGTGTAATTTGAAAGGTTTCGGGTATTGCCACGAAGCCTCAACCCCCCGTCCCCCTGCTCCACGGCGTTTTCAAACAGCGTATGGAGAAGGGGATGACTTCC
>JACZSY010000332.1 GCA_022573975.1 SAR324 cluster bacterium
TGGTGCAGCAGATGCAGCCGTTGCTCATCTGCACGATCTGCTCGTTACCGTCCTGCACGAGGATGTCGTTGTCGATGTTCTCTTCACCGAACTCGTTTTCGATCACGGCGATCTTCATGCCGTGCTCTCGGTGGGCGGCTTCTGGATTTTCGGCGGCTCCGACGTTACCCTGCCGCTGGCCGACATGCGGCTCGAAGGCGAGCAACTGGTGCTGCAGGACATCATCGGCCAGGACGAGCTCGACGATCTTGCCACCGACTACGACGAGGAGCGCTACAGCGAGGTGGATGGCGACATCACTCTGGCTGAGGCCATGGAGCAGCGCTAGCACAGCTGCTGCAACTTGAAAAAAAAGGCAAGACCATCAAGGTCTTGCCTTTCTTTTCACAGAGTATCCGGCAGCCAGGCCAAGCGAAACGAAGGGGCTACGCGCAGTTACCAAATTTTTCTGAAGATTTCTGTGGGTTGGCTGGCGTAGCGGCTATGTTCAGGAGGTGGTTACCTGTGTCGACTCTAGGAGGGAGTGTTATGAAAAGGACATTATTGGCAATTGCTATCGGTGCCATTTCAGCAGGCTTGGCCGGCGGCGCCTTGGCCCAGGACAACGCCGAGGATGACAACGGATTGAACGGTGACGCCGCGGTGGGTGAAGAGCAGACCACCATGGATACCCAGAACGATGACGATCTGATGGACGAGCCGGACGAGATGGACACCGGCGAAGAAGGCATGGCGGATGGGGACGACCCAATGGCCGCCGGCCAGTTGGACGATGCTCTGCGCGACATGCAGGTCAGCGAGATCGAAGGCATGACCGTGGTGAACCAGCAGGACGAAGAGATCGGCGACGTTCAGAGCGTGGTTCGCGACAACGATACCGGCGATCTGCACGTGGTCATCACCGTTGGCGGCCTGTGGGGCATGGGCGGTAGCGACATCACCCTGCCGCTGGCGGAAATGGCGTAGATGTCCTGCTCGAAGTTGATGGTGTCCTCCTGGCGGCTGGTTTGCAGCGCGCCATGCCCCTCGGTGGTGGCGAGATAGTCGATGAAGGTGTCTCCGGAGGTGGAGGTGTCCAGTTGGCCGCCCTTGACGCTGAAGAAATACAAGTTGCCCGACTGTCCCAGCGCCGCGGCGGGGAATCCCGCCAGCAGGGATATGAGGAGCGCCATCAGCAGGCACCCTGCCAGCCCGTGCGGCAGTATCCTGGCCGGTATCGATCGTTTCGCTTTCACCATTCCCAACCCAGTTCAAAGTAAAAGGTGATGTCGGCTTCGTTGCGTTGCTGATTGTAGTCCTCGATCAAGCCGATCTCGAACAGGAAGCCGTCGCCATGGCTTTTAAAGCCGATGATCCCCACGTCGGTCTGCGTGGCCAGGCCGTAATCCAGGTTGGTCTGGATGTTCGCATCGGAAAATATGCTGGTCTGGCTGATTGACTGCACGATCAACGAGTTTTTCTGGTCCAGCCGGAATTCCCAGCCGAACATTTTATGCCGCAAGGAATCGGAAAAGGTATTGGATTCCACTTCGAGCCGGGTGATGCCAAATTGGATATGGGCGATCACGCCGCCGATTTCCTTGGAAAAAAGAAAGTAGTAACCATAATCCCGCCCCCCGCTGCTGATCAAGGCCCTGGGGCCGTCAGGGTTGGATTCCAGGGGATATTTGTAGGACAGCTTGATGGCCATGGCGGGCAGCACCTCACCGCCCTCGGTCAAGGTCCATTTCAGGTTGAGCACCGGGTCCATCGGCTCGGAGGAAAAAGATTGCGAGCTTTGGCGCAAAAAGACGCCATCGCGGATCAGGTAGAAATCGAATTGGTTTTGATCCGCATAGGCGCGGTCCTGGTTGAGTCCGCCGAAAAAATCCTCCACGCTTACGATGCGGGAATCCAGGGAGCCGCCGCCGAGGCCGATCCAGCTCAGTTCCAAGCCGAGTTCCAGGGATTCGGTGAGCGCATAATTGAACCGGAACTGGTGCCGTCTGGCTTCCACGTCCAGATACACCCCGTACCCGGTTGCCGCGAAATCCGAGGCCGCCAGTCCACCGGAACGGGAGACGGCGGCGCTGTCGATAAAAGGGCCGGAAGTGTTTCGGGGGGATTGGGTGTTGATGAACGAGTTGGTGACGGAATATTGATAGCGAAATTGAAAAGTTTCCAGCGGAAGCGTCAACACCTTCTCGGGCGTGTAGGTGAGAAAGCCCAAAGTGACTGGAAACTGGTTGCGGATGGAGAGCGGACCCAAGCCTCCGTTCTCGGCGGCGCGGGCCAAAAAGCCGCCCCCCGCCACCAGAACCGGGAGCACAATCCCTGCCCATAAGGCAAAAATTGCCCGTCTTGCCATAAGGCGGCACCGGCGAAATACCGGTGAATTCCGTCGCATATGCGTCCTTGCTGTTCCTGAAGGTGCCATTTACGGTGTTCAGGGGTAAAACAATCAAGTTCCGTGCCGATTTCAGCCCCACGGAAAACGCGGCCTGCCGGCCCATTGAAAAAGCGTTCCCATGGCCAATCCCATCCCCGCCGAATCTTCCAGGCAATCCGTCACCAGGATGCAATGGAGTTCCCCTTTTCCACCGGGAATTTCCTTTTCCGGGGTGGTGGAAGGCAGGGCGGATGAAAGCCGCGCGGGCGGAGGCGGTGGGGTTGAAGGGTCGGTGAATGAAGGCGCCGCGGATAAAAGCACAGTGGAGGAAGGTGCCGCGGATAAAATCACAGCGGCTTCAACCCGGCGCCGGTTGTTGCCGGAAGAGCGGGCGTTGCTTCCCGCAACCGTGCATCCGCGCCGCCTGTTGGAGTTCACGCTGGGCCGGAGCTGCGCCCGGGCGGCCCTGGCGTCGCTGAACCCTTTCCTGTGGAGTTTCCCCATCCTGCGCACCGGGGACCGGACTCCCTGTTGGCCGGTGGGCTACGTGGGGGCGATCACCCATCACAAGGGCCGCGCCGCGGCCGCCGTGGCCCGGAGGGGCGACTACGGGGGGTTGGGCCTGGACCTGGAGGCCCAGCGCGCCATGTCCGATGCCATGCGCCGCAGGCTGCTGCGCCCGGAGGAGCGGGCGCGGCTGGAGGGGCTGCCGCAAGCCGAGGCGGAACTGCGGGCCATGGTCGTTTTCTCCGCCAAGGAATCCATCTACAAATGCCTGCATCCCGTCACCGGCGTCTACCTGGGATTCCAGGACGCGGAGGTGTTCGATTTGGTGGAGGTGGCGCCAGAGAGAGGCGCCTTGCGCTGGCGGCTGTTCAAGGACTGCGGCCCGCGCTTCCCCGCCGGTTACGAGGGGATGGGAGCCTACGTGCTTCGGCCGGGGTTCGTGCTGACGGGGGTATGGGTGGCGGCGGGGTGAGAAGGGCTTCGCGTTGACCCCAGGGGTTTCCTTTGGCCCTATCCCCTGGCCCTATCCTCCTTGCACGGTGAGAAGAAAATCCGTGCCGGTGTCGCTGTAGGGTTTGATCTGGATATAGAGCATGGTGATTCCGCTGGTGGTGTCCGAGCAGGATTCATTAGCGGCACCGCTGTTGGTCGAGACACAGAAACTGATACTGAATCCGGCGTCCTGAAAAACAGCTAGATCCGCGTCGGACGTCAGTTGAAAGAGACTGATGTTGTAGGTCGTGAGATCGGATACCGTCACGGAATAGTAGGAACTGGCGTCCGGGCCGACGCTGCCCGCATAGGCCGAAATGGGCGCGGTGCCCAGATCGACCGGACTGGGTGCGCTGCCCTCGGAATCAAAGGTATCGTCCGCGCAACCCAAAAGCGCCCCCATAGCCACCATCAGGGCCACCACCAGCGCGGATTTGAGCGCCGGTAATACGCAGGCCAAATGCGGCGGGGTGGGTCGCCAGGGGATCATTGAAGTGGTTCCGGAGGATTGGAGTTCGGCGGTCATTCCCGCCTTATACACCGATTCGACCCCATCTTGCCATGGGGCCGGGCCGGGATTTCTTATTTACGGCCCCGATGCACTGACCCCTGGGGAG
>JACZSY010000333.1 GCA_022573975.1 SAR324 cluster bacterium
CCATGCCGAGTATATCCGTCGCCCGGGCGATCAGGATTTAATGTAATCGGCCAGAATTTCCTTCAAGCGCTCCCGCGCCCTGAAGAGCCTGGACTTTACCGTGCCCTTCGAACATCCGAGAATTTCGGCGATTTCCTCATAGGAAAACCCTTCGATCTCCTTGAGCAGGATGATGGAGCGCAACCTTTCGGAGAGTTGGTTGTTGGCCTGGCGCAACACCTGATCCAATTCCTTGTTGGCGAACGCCACATCGGGGACATAGGTGTTGTCGGGAATTTCCTGCTCCTTTCCGTATTGGGATCCATCGTCACCGGGGTTGGCGGAAAGGGAAATGCTCTGCACCTGCCGTTTTTTTCGCCGCAGGTAATCGATGCAGGAATTCACCGTAATTCGATACAGCCAAGTGTAGAATGAGTAGGTGTGCTCGTAATTTTTTATTTTCCTGAACACCTTGAGGAAAACCTCCTGGGTCAGGTCGTAGCTTTCCTCCTCATCGTTCACCATACGCAGGCAATGGTTGTACACGCGTTTTTCGTACTTGAGCACAAGCTCCTGAAAGGCATCGGTATCCCCGGCCTTGAAGCCTGAGATCAGCGCATCGTCTTTCCGAAAGGTGGGAAGCTGGTTGGTTTCTTCGCCGGACGCGGGTTGTTGTTTGGGCATGCCTCGTTCTGGTTTTTCAGGATTGCCACCATTTTTAACGGCCATGGCCGGTGGTTTCCATTGCTGAATAGTTTAAACGCCAAAGACGACTTGAGGGTTCCACGCCGTTGGGAGGGCGGCCCGGCTATAGGCGATTGATTCCGTTCAGCGCGGCCACCCGGTAGCATTCCGAATAGGTGGGATAATTGAACACGTTGCCGATGAAATATTCGATCGTCCCCTCGAATCCCATCACCACCTGACCGATATGGACCAGGTCCGTGGCGCCCTCGCCGATGATGTGAACACCCAGCAATTTCAGGGTTTCCCGGTGAAACAGCAGTTTGAGGCGGCCGGTGGTGTTGCCCACGATTTGACCCCTGGCGATTTCCCGGTAGGTGGCGGCTCCCACCTCGTAGGGCACCTTGTCGCGGGTGAGCTGTTCTTCGGTGGAACCCACGGTGGAAATTTCCGGGATGGTGTAAATCCCGGTGGGCAGCAGGTGGGTTTCGGGTTCCTGCTCCAACCCGTCGAAGGCATGCAGGGCGGCCAGCCGGCCCTGCTCCATGGAGGTGGCCGCCAGGCTGGGGAATCCAATCACGTCGCCCGCGGCGTAGATGTTGGGTTGGCTGGTTTGAAAAAAGGCATTGACCGAAATCTGATCGCGGCGGTTCACCTCGATCCCCACGTTTTCCAGGCCCAATCCCCGTGTGTTTCCCGAACGGCCGTTGGCGAACAGCATGTATTCGCTTTTGAGCACCTTGCCGGAATCCATGTGGGCATAGACATGATGCTCGTCGGTTTCCACCTCCTTCAGGTTTTCGCCCAGGCGGATGCGGATGCCCCCTTCGCGCATCAGGTAGGCCAGGGCGTTGGAGATTTCCAGATCCAGAAAATCGAGCAACACCTCCCGCGGGTTGACCAGGTTGACCTTGACCCCCAGTTTGGAGAACAGCGTGGCATATTCGCAGCCGATCACACCGGCGCCGATGACGGTCAGGCTCCTGGGGATGTTTTCGATCAGGAGGATGGTGTCGCTGTCCCGGACGCGTTCCTGGTCGAAGTTGATGTTGGACGGGCGGTAGGGGCTGCTGCCGGTGCCGATCAGCGTGAAATCGGTCTCGAAGATTTCCTGGCCGCCCTGACTGGAACGCACCTCCACATGGGTGGAATCGGTGAAGCTGGCCTCCCCGAAAATATGGTCGATGCCGTTGCGGTCGAAGGCTTTTTCCACCCGTTCGGCCAGGGAGTTGACGGCGGCGTTCTTGCGATGCATCAGCCGGTTGACGTTGAGCTCTTTTTCCATCCGCACCGAAATGCCGTAGACCGTCCGGGTACGCATCAACTCGACGAACAGCACCGATTCGCGCAGGGTTTTGCTGGGAATGGTGCCGGTGTGCAGGGCGTTTCCTCCCAGGCTTTCGCGGTTGTCCACCACCAGTACGCGCTTGTCCAGCTTCGCGGCCTGGATGGCGGCTTTTTCGCCGCTGGGGCCGGAACCGATAACGATCAGATCGTATTTGTTCACGCTCAGTACCGATGGGGGAGATATTTTTTCGCGGTTGAATACACCCTCAGGCGGCCAGGATTTGCTGGAACGCGCCGATGGTTTTTTCGATGCCGGCCCGATCCACGTCCAGATGGGTCACCACCCGTGCCTGATAGGGCCCCATCCCGCCGATCAGCACGCCTCGGGCGGCCAACTCGGCCACCAGTTTTTCCATGCCGATGCGGGGATGGCCGCACTCGAAGAAGATCATGTTGGTTTCGGGAAGGCCGTGGGTCAATTTCAGATGCGGCGTGTTGCCCAATCCTTCGGCGAGGCGTCTGGCGTTTTCGTGATCCTCGGCCAGCCGCTCGACATGGTGCTCCAGGGCATGCCGGGCGGCGGCGGCCAGCACGCCCGCCTGACGCATTCCGCCCCCGTACATCTTGCGGTAACGCAGGCAGACCGCGATGAAGTCCTTGTCCCCCGCCACCACCGACCCCACCGGGGCGCCCAGCCCCTTGGAAAAGCAGAGCGTGGCGGACTGGAACGGCGCGGTGAGCCGCGCGGGCTTGAGATCCAGGGCAATGGCCGCGTTGAGCACCCGGGCGCCGTCCAGGTGCATGGCCACACCGTGTTGCCGGGCCTTTTCGGCCACCGGGTCGATCCTCTCGGGCGGCAGGGCCGTGCCTCCGGCGAAGTTGTTGGTGTTTTCCATGCAGATCAGGCCGGTGGGCGGATAGTGGGGGTTGTCGCCCCGGTAGATCGATTCGCCCACCTCTTCGGCGGGCAGGGAGCCGTCCGGGTTGCCCATGGTTCTGAACTGCACCCCCGCCAGCGCCGCCCCCGCCCCCGATTCGGCGCGGATCAGGTGAGACTGGGGATGGGCGATCACCTCGTCTCCGGGCTGGGTGTGCGCTTGCAGTGCGATCTGGTTGGCCATGGTGCCCGAAGGCACGAACAGGGACGCCTCCATGCCCAGCAGGGCGGCCGCTTCTTCCTGCAACGCATTCACGTTGGGGTCTTCCCCATACACGTCGTCTCCCACCTCCGCATCGGCCATGACCTTGCGCATGGCGGGAGTGGGTTTGGTCACGGTGTCGCTTCGCAGGTCGATCAAAGGGTCGGTCATGGCGCTCTTCAAGTGAGATTTAATGGCGGTGAAATAAAATGGCGGTGAAATTAAACCGGGCGGTTCCGGACGCCTTGGCGCTGTGAAGGATTGATGGGCCACGCCATTCCTTCCATTGGATCATCGCGCTTGCCGGCTTACTATAAACGGATTCAACGCCAAGATCACTACCGGGCTTTTTTTGTGGAAGAAACTTGAGCTTGATCGTAAAAAGGGGTAAATCATTTTGCAGGCGGTGAGGGAGGCGCGCACGTTGCGCCGCCCTTGGCCGCAAGGGAAAAGCCGGCGCCGTCACGCCGCCACCTTCACTCAGCCATGAGGCTTCCATGTTCAAAATCCCCCCAACGCGCAAAGGGCCTGGAATCGCCCCAACCATGACTCCTGAATTGCCGTCAGGAAATGCCGGCCCGTTCCATTCCCTGCCGCCGGTCATCGCCCCCACACCCGGCGCCCGGTCATTGGCGGGCGTCCGGTCCCGCATCGCCCTCGCGGCGGTGGCCGCCCTGATGGGGTCGTTGCTGCTTTTCGGCGCGGGGTTCGCCAATTCCCAGGTGTTGCACGAGGCCGCCCATGATGCACGGCACGGCCTCGGATTTCCCTGCCACTAAAAGGCCTGTGATCAACTCGATAAAAGCGGGAGAGGTGTGCCTCCGGCGGCCCTCCGGGGGGAAAATTTGAAAAGTTTCAACAAACTTTTTCATAGCAAAAACAAGAATTTCAAC
>JACZSY010000094.1 GCA_022573975.1 SAR324 cluster bacterium
GGCCGCCGTCCAGAGGGCGGAGTCCGAATAGTAGAGTGAGCCATCACCGACGAGACCGACGACCGGTTTGTCGGGAGCGCCGAGTTTCGCGCCGATGGCGGCGCCCATGGGGAATTATCGGCCATGGGGGGGGAAATGGCAATGATTCACCCGGCGAATCGTTGACACCAGCGGGGGTCGGGTACCCGGCGGGTGGGCCTGCGACCGGCGGAGACGTTACCCCGCCCATCCGCGGCCCCCGCCGGGGATAGGCAGGGGCATAGCGTGCCGTGGCCCTACGCCCTCGCGCCTTCTCCCGCCGCCCATTCCAGGTCCAGGTCCATCAGGCGGGCCTCGGTGGGCATGCCGGTCTTGGGGTCCCATCCGGCCAGGGTGTAGTAGCTGGCCAGGGCCTGCTCGAACTCGCCCGGATCGATCCGCTCGCCGTTGAGCGGCCCGCCCATGGGCTCGAACAGGCGGGAGGGCAGGGTGTCGTCGTCCGGGGTGAAGCCCTCGCGCACGTTGAAGATGCGGGACATGCTGTCGGCCCGTTCGCCGGCCTTGATCAGTTCATAGAGCGAGACGTCCCAGCCGGTCATGGCGCGCACCTGCTCCACCAGGCGGGTGAGGGTGATGTGGTTCAGCGGCGCCGCCGCGAAGTCGCACATGCCGATGGTGTTGTACATGCTCCACACCCGCTGCGCCTTGTAATAGGTCTTGACCTTGCGCAAGCTGAGGTCGGTGGGGGCCAGGTTCTCCTCGATGATGCCCATCTCGGGTAGCACGGTGGTGTTGGGGTGAAAGCCCGCGTAGAGGGGATCGTGGGGGGCCTCCATATGGTCCGCCCCGGTGTGGGAGGTGGCGTAGGCCAGGGCGAGGGACTTCTTGCCGCGCGGATCGTGCATGCGCAGTTCATGGCCCTTGACGTGCAGGGCGAAGGCTTCGGAGCCCTTGCCGATCTTCTCCGCGGCGCGCTTCACGCCCTCCGCCAGCAGGTCGCCCAGGCCCTCGCGGTTGGCGATCATGCGCACCATGGTCTGGGCGGCCTCGGCGTTGCCCCAGGTCAACTCCAGGCCCCCGGTGTCCTCGGTGGTGAGGATGCCCTTCTCGAAGCACTCCATGGCGAAGGCGATCACCACGCCGGTGGAGATGGAGTCCAGCACGTAGCTGGCCAGCAACTGGTTGGTCAGGGCGATCTGTTCCAGGTCCCCGATCCGCAGCAGGGAGCCGTTGGCCGAGATGGTCTCGTACTCCGGCCCGCCGTAGAGCGGGGTGACCCCCAGCCTTTCCACCGTCACTTCGCGCTTGCAGGCGATGGAGCAGGCGTAGCAGGTGCCGCGCTTGGTGAGGATGGTATCGGCCATTTTCTGCCCGGTGATGTTCTCGAACTGGTCGAAGGTGCCCGCGCGGAAGTTGTCGGTGGGCAGGATGCCGTCCTTGTTGAGCGCGCCCACGCCCCTGGCGGAGCCGTAGAGGTGGAAGGCGTCCTTGGTTTTGTCGTAGGTCTTGCGGAACCAGCCGAAGATCTGCTTGGTCAGTTCCATGTCCATTGGCTTCATGCGCGATCCGGTGCCCAGGCAGGCCACGGCCTTCAGGTTCTTCGAGCCCATCACCGCGCCCAGGCCGCAACGGCCGTTGAAGTGCTTCAACTCGTTGGAGATGGCCGCGTAGCGCACCATGTTTTCCCCCGCGATGCCCGTTTGCAGCACGCGGATGCGCTTGTCTTCCAGTTCGGCGCGGATGCCGTCTTGTACTTCCATCGCCTGCCGGCCCCAGTAGGGCGCCGCGTCGCGCAATTCCACTTTGCCGTTGGTGACCCACAGGTAGACCGGCTTTTCGGCCCGGCCGGTGAAAATGATGCCGTCGTAGCCGGCCGCTTTGAGTTCGGGCCCCCAGTACCCACCCGCCTCGGCCTCGCCATAGCCCCCGGTGAGGGGCGATTTGGCCACCGCGCTGAAACGGTTGGTGCCCGATAGCTGGCCCGAACCGATCACCGAGGTCATGAAAATCAGCATGTTGTCCGGGCCCAGCGGGTCCACCCCCGGCTCCATTTCGCGCAACAGGAAGTACGAAGCCAGCGCGCCGCCGCCCAGATAGCGGCGGAAAACGGCATCGCCCGGCTCTTCCACCTGGATGTCGCCCCGGGTCAGGTCGACCCTGAGCATTTTTCCATGGTACCCATGCCCTTTGCTCATCGTTTTTCTCCGCTCGCTCGATTTTGGCCAGTCGATCGCATCTACTCCCCAAGCGCGGTTGGGAATGATATACACAAGGAGATGCATCACCGGCGCTGTGGTTGGCATCCCGGATGGGGCTTATCGGTCAATATTGTACGTGTTTATACCCATTTATACCCATAACCGATTTTTCCTCCCGCCGCCACTCGGCACGGCGCCACCCGGCAAAAAGAATTTTCGGTTCGAGTCGATCATCCCATTTGCCGGTGATCCCGGGGGCGAAAAAGAAACAGGATAGCCGAAACATTCGGCCGTGACCATGGAAAAACCGAAATCCGTATGGACCCAATGGCTGGGGGGCGCGCTTTTACTATCCCTCCTGGCGATGATCGTCTCACAGTTGTTCCTCCGCGAGGGCCATTCCGGAGATGCCATGTTTTTTCTCCGCTGGCCTTTTTGGGTGGTGATGGGTTTCGGCGTGCCGCTGATTTCAATCCGTCTCCTGCTTTGGCGCAAGGCGCGGGAACGGAATCCCCCCAGCACCCAGGATCGCGGGTAGGGGATTTTCCGCCGCAAAAAAACCCCCGGCTTCCCCATGGGGGAGGGCGCCCCCGCCAGGTGTCCGGGGTTTCGATGCGCGCCATCGAACACTCCAATACCGGTGTTGTCACCCGCTGAGTGGAACCCCGGCAAGCATTGTCCTGAGGCATGGAACTCCGATGGCAGACTGGATCATCCCCGTATTCCTGGTTTTCTTCCTGGCCCAATACCTGGTGGAAACCTTCCTCACCGTGCTCA
Organism: SAR324 cluster bacterium; assembly: GCA_022573975.1. GTDB lineage: Bacteria > SAR324 > SAR324 > SAR324 > JACQKK01 > JACZSY01. Next base: position 2,955 of record JACZSY010000094.1, read on the forward strand.
ACCTCCGCGGCGTGAAGGCGGCGGGTGACGCGGTTCCCGCGCCTTTGGCCGGTCATATTTCCACCGAAACGGCCGGCCGCAGCAGCCAATATACCCTGGCCAAGGGGCGGCTGGGTCTGGCCGGCGATGCCTACCATACGGCGCTGACCCTGGCGGTGCTGTTTTCGGGCATTCTTCCCTGGCTGGAGGCCGCTTTGGCCCAGGCCGGCCTCCGCGGCCCGCACCTGTTCGTGGCCTTCCTGGCGATCCTCTCCGTGGCGTTGGGTCTGGCCAACCTCCCGTTCCGGCTCACCATGATTTTCGGGATCGAAACGCGCTTCGGGTTCAACCGCATGACCTGGGCCATGTGGCTCAAGGACCGCCTCAAGGGGCTGGCCTTGAGCGCGGCATTGGGGCTGCCCCTGCTCTACGGCGTGTATGCCTTCATGGCCTTCACGGGGCGCTGGTGGTGGGTGTGGTTGTTCTGCTTCCTCACCGCCTTTCAACTGGCGATGGTCTGGCTCTATCCCGTGGTGATCGCGCCGCTGTTCAACAAGTTCACGCCCCTGCCCGAGGGCGAGTTGAGAACCCGGGTGCTGGCCCTGGCCGGGAAGGCGGGGTTCCGGCCGCGGGGATTGTTCCTGATGGACGCCTCCCGCCGCTCCGGCCATTCCAACGCCTACTTCACTGGCTTCTTCCGGCCGCGCATCGTGTTGTTCGACACCCTGCTGGAAAAAGTCAGCACCGACCAGGCCCTGGCCGTGCTGGCCCATGAGATGGGCCATTACCGCGCCCGGCACGTCCACAAGGCCCTGGCGCTCAACCTGGCGGCATCCCTGGCCACCCTCTACGTGCTGAGCTTGGCCATCGGCTGGGCGCCGCTGTTCGCCGCCTTCGGCTTTCCCGCGCCGGGCTATCACTCCGCCTTGGCGCTGCTGATGCTCTGCGGCGGGGCCTTCACCTTCTTCCTGGCCCCGTTGGCGGCCTGGTTCTCGCGCCGCAACGAGTATCAGGCCGACGCCTTCGCCGTGGCCCTCTCCGGCGGGAAGGAGGCCCTCGGCTCCGCCCTGGTGCGCCTCAACGACGACAATCTGGCCAACCTGCACCCCCATCCCTGGTACGTCCGCTTCCACTACTCCCACCCCCCCCTGCTGGAACGCCTCGCCGCCATGGAGGCGCTGGCCCCTGCTACAGGCTCAGGGCATCGCCCGGCAGGGGCGTAACCCCGCCGCTACCCCATGCACGGCCTCTCGCCAGGACACAAAGGCTGCCAAGTACTGCCAACAGCGAACTGCATTTGGAACCACAGATGAACGCCGTTGGACGCGGATTCAACTGCGAACAGCGGGTCTGACCCTCTCCACGGGCTGTTAAAAAACACCGGGAGAGAGTCGGCGGGTTGTCGCCGCCGGGGTGAGGCCTCGTTGGAAAAACCTCGCTCATCCAATTCTCACCCACCCCTTGAATAAAAAGCTCCCCCCCATGTGTTGGGGCGACGGGGGAATCCCCAACCCCTGCCCTTCCCCATCAAATGGGGAAGGGTGACTTTTTTCTCTATACCGTTGTAATACGACGCTTTCCCCCTCCACGGTGTTGTTTAACAGCCCGTGGAGGGGGGAGGGAGGCCGCAGGCCGGAAGGGGGAGGATTCAAGCGTCGGGCCGCAGGCCGGAAGGGGGAGGATTCAAGCGTCGAAACTCCCACCCCCCAATCCCACCCGCCCCATGGAAAGAAAGCTCCCCTCCCTGCGTGGGGTCAACGGGGAGGGGTGAGGCTCCCAGCCCGTGACAAGCCGGGCGGGGGCCTGGCCATCATGGCTTCCGCTTTGCCGGGGAGTCGGCCAGCCAGGACCCCAGGGGTGCCATCAGCAGCGCCCAGAACATGGCCCCGATGCCGAGGATCTGGATGCCGGAGGCGGCGATGGTCAGCGCGAAGAGGCCGCCATAGCGGCGGCGGCCGCTCCCCAGGGATTGCTCCAAGGCGCGCAGGATCACCGGCAGCATGGCCAGCCCGGCCACCGTGCGGATCATCCCCAGCGGCGCCAGCGCGAAGAGGCCGATCAGGGTGGTGGCGAAAAAAGCGGCGCCCAGCATCAGGAAGGCGTCCACCACCATGGCGCCATAGCGCAGGCCGGGATCGGGGTGTACCGAGGGATCGCCCGCCACGGCGGCGCGTTGGGCGCCCAAACTGACCCCGGCCGCGCCCATCACCGCGGCGGCCATGGTGAACAGGCCGGTGGACAGGGTGGCCGCACCCACATGAACACGGTACCCCAGCGACCGCAGCAACCCGATGGCCGAAGCGTTTTGCGCGCTGAGCACGATCAGGGTGAGGGGAATGGACAGGGACAACACGCCCTGCAGCGTGAACTCCGGGCGGTAGAATTGCGGCAGGGAAACACCCCAGGACACCGCCGGGTTCACGGGCGGATGGAGCACCATCGCCGCCGCCACCCCCACACCCAGGGCCGCCACCACCGGCGGCAAGCCACGCAGGGGCCAGCGCGTCAGCAACAACCAGACCCCCAGGATGGGCGCCACCAGGGCCGGATCGGCCGCCAACTCCACGAACACCCCCGAGCCAAACCGCAGCAATGCCCCCGCCAGGGCGCCCATCACCACCTCGGGGGGGATGGCCTGGATGAGGCGGGAATATTGCCGCATGAAAGACAACGCCACCATCAACGCCCCGTGAATCAGGTAGGCCCCCACGGCCTGCTGGATCGAAAAGCCGGGCAGGGCCTGCACCAGGAACGCGGCCACGATGGTGGATACGCCGCCCGCGATGGGTTGGCCGTAGGCCAGGGAGAGCGTGAGGGTCATCAGCCCCCCGATGGCGAGCACCGAAAACAGCCACGAGCCGGTCTGGCTCTCGGAAAACCCCGCCTCGGCCGCCGCCTGAAAGATCACCAGGGTGGGAACGGTGAGCATCATGGTGAAGGTGACCAGGCCCGTGGCGAAGGCGGCCGGGGTCAACGCTTTGGGCAGGGTTCGCAAGGAGCGGATAAAATGAGTCTCGCCTATCCAATGCGGCATGGGCCGAAGGCTCCGGTTACAAGGAGGGGGCGGGAGCCGCCGCGGAGGAACGGTCCCGGAAAAATATCCGCGTCCCTTTGGCATGGGGGTGGTAGAAAAGGGACTGTAGAATTGGGACTGTAGAACAGAGCCGGAGAGCACCGCAAGCGATGGCGCGGCGCGGCGCGGAGGGGGGGCGTCAATCCGTGATGGGCGTGAGCACAAAACACTGAACCACGGAAGTGCCCTCGTTTTGGGAAAAGGTGGTGATGGTTTCCTCGGCGGGAATGGACTCAAATTCAAATTGAAAATATTCCGCGATGGTTTCCATGGCGCGGGGAATTTCATGAACCAGGAAGTAACGATCCTCTCCATTCAGCGAGCGGAAAAATTCTACGGAGAAAAAAACCCGGCCCTGGGTTTTATTCACGATCCGGTACATTTCCCGCACCAATCCTTCGGCCTGAATCTGGAACAGCAAGGAGCGAAGCTGCTCCACCAGCGGGCGCAAATGCTCCTCGTTTTCCAGCATTTTTTCCATCCCGAATTTTTCGGCCAGCAACCTCGCGAAAAAGGCATAGGGTTCGTGATCGAACTGGGAAACCACCATGGAGGCTGTGACCAGGTCGATGGAGTCCGCCGGGATTTCCATTTCCTCCTCGATGCGGGCGCACCGTTTTCCCTCGGCCAGCGCCCGTTGAAAGACTTGGCGAAGGGTTTTTCCCCTGGCCACCAGAGATTCCAAGCGGCGGGCGAAACCGCCGCCCCGTCCCAGGGTAATGTCCGCCTCCAGGAAATTCGGCTGGTCGCCCGGAGCGTAATGAACACACAGGTTTTCCCTGCCGGGCATCGGCTCAAAGCTGGCGCAGACCTGTTCGGGCGCACGGATCGGCGGGCGGAAAGCCGCGCAATATCTCCCGGTTGCGATCCTGTCGTCGCAGAGCAGGCAGCGAAGGTTATCGTCTTTGGAGTCGATGATGCTGCCGGCGAAACCCTCCCTGGCGATACCGGGAATCCAGTCCACCAGGTAAAGCGTTTCGGCTTCCTGGATAAAGGCTTCGAGCGGAATGTCGTTGAGAAAACCGGCCCCCAGGCAGGCAATGCGCGCCGGGTGATACCGGCGGGCCAGCCGCTCCATCAAATCCCGATGAACGCGCATGGGATGGAGGTAGGTTGCGCGGGAGCGGGAGAATTTTTCCGGGGTCAGTGGCGCCCGCAGGTAATCGCCCCATTTCTTCTCGGCCATGCCCCCCCTTCCTCCAAAACAGATGAAATAACCCAAGGCCCAATCCATCAGGATTCCGGGCCGGATCGATGGTTACCCTCCCCTTTCATCACCGGGGCGTTCCTGCTTGGCGCACTTCCCCCGGCCGGGTCATCATATTTAACATGCCGGGGCGCTTTTTGGTTTATTTTCTGGGCAGTTTGCCGGCCATCGGCGTCGTCCCGTCCCTTGGCGCGGCTTCCGCGGCCCCTTTTGCAAATCGCCTAGATCGCATCCTCCGCCGGCGTGATCATCAGCCGGGGCATGGCCACATGGGCCGGCTGCTCCAGCATGAACACGACGCAGCGGGCCACGTCCTCGGGTTCGAGCACTTTGGTCATGCCCCGCAGTTCCCTCGGATGGACCTCCCAATCGCGGTGGATGTCCGTCATCACCAGCCCCGGTTCCACGCAGGACACGCGGATATCGGTGCCGGCCAACTCCATCCGCAGGGATTCGCTCAAGGCCTCGATGGCGAACTTGGTGGCGGAATAGGCCCCGGAATTCAGCCCCACCTTGGTGCCCAGCACCGAGGAGGTGCTGATCAGATACCCGCCGCCGGTCCGCTTGAAATGCTTCACGGCAACGTAGGCCATGCGGACGGCGGCTTCCACGTTGACCCGCATCATGCGGCAGACCGCGTCGATGTCGATGTCCTCGATAGGCCCCGCGGCCAGGATGCCGGCGTTGTTGAACACGATGTCGCAACGCCCGGTGGCGGTGAGGGCCTCCTCCAGCAACCGGGCCGGTGTGCCCGGATCGGTGATGTCCGCCACCACGATCACTGCCCCGGCTGAGTCCGCGGCGCCGGAGTCCGAGCCGCCGGAATCCGAGCCGCCGGAATCCGAGCCGCACTGTTCCGCCACGGCCCGCAGGTTGGCTTCGCGCTGTCCGGTCAGCACCAGTCTCACCCCTTTTCGATGGAGCTGCCGGGCGGTTTCGGCCCCGATGCCGCTGGAAGCCCCAGTGATAATCGCGGTTTTGCCCTTCAAATCCATGAAAATTCCTGTGCTGGGCTCCAGGCAACCGGGGTTTCCCCCGTGCGCGGGATTGGGTTGGCAGACTCCGGCGCAGCCACCGCGCCAGCCTCATGGCGGCTCCGTGAAGGCTCCGTGAAGGCTCCGTGAAGAGCTCCGTGAAGGCTCCGTGAAGAGCTCCGTGAAGGCTGCCTGGGGCGCCGCGCCTGTTCTGCGCTGGAAGCATAGCCGGGACGATTGAAGGAGACAAGGGAACACATTGGCCATCCGCTTTGCGTTGCCTTACTGCCGCGCTCCGCTTAGTTTGGTGTTGATGAATCCAAGGATTAAATTAATCCCGGCCAGCCATGAATGCCTTTGCCGCGCCAGAGCCGGAATGCCGGACCAACCTGGGATCGATCGATGGTGAACTTGGCCCCCATGAAAAACCTTTGGCGGGACAGCGACGCCCAAGCAGCCGTGGAACGCTACGGGGCGCGGGGCGTGCCCGAGCCCTTGGCGCTGCGGGTATACACCTCGCGGCTGATCGGGGGCGACCCGGCCCTGGTGCTGCACGGCGGTGGCAACACTTCGGTCAAGGGAACGGCCGCCCATGGGCCGTACGGCGACGGCGGCGATGCGGGAGCGCCGGAGGCCGGGGAGCCGCCCAATGCGCTGTTCGTGAAGGGATCGGGCTGGGACCTGGCCACCATCGAGCCGGAGGGATTTCCGGCGGTGCGGCTGGAGCCGATCCGCGCCTTGCGTTCGGTGGCCAGGATGAGCGACGAGGCCATGGTCTCCGCCCTGCGGGGCCAGTTGCTGGATCCCTCCGCGCCCAATCCTTCCGTGGAGGCCCTGCTGCATGCCTTCCTGCCGCACCGGTTCGTGGATCACACCCACGCCGACGCCATCCTGGCCCTGGTGGACCAGCCCGGCCCCGAGGCGGTGTGCCGCGAAGTCTTCGGCCCGCGGCTGGCGGTGCTGCCATTCGTCTTTCCGGGCTTTCCGCTGGCGGGCATCGCCATGGAAGCCTTCGAGCGCGACCCCTCGGTGGAGGGGATCGTGCTGATCAACCACGGCCTGTTCACCTTTGGGGAGACCGCGCGGGAAAGCTACGGCCGGATGATCCACTGGACCGGGGTGGCCCAGCAGGCCCTGGCCGATGGGGCGAACGGTGGAGCGGGCGGCGGAAAACGGGTTTTCCCGGTGCGCGCGGGGCTTTACGAACCGGATCGGGCCGTGCTGGCCGAGGCCGCGCCCATCATCCGCGGCGCCCTCGGTTTCGCGGACCCGGCCGCTCCGGAAGGACGCCGCGGCATGCTGCTCCATTTCCGCACCTCGGAGGCCATCCGGGCTTTCGTGGATGGCCAGGGGGTGGAAGACTATGCCGGGCGCGGCGTGGCCACGCCGGATCACATCATCCGCACCAAGAATCTCCCCCTGCTGCTGCCTCCGCTGGAGGCCGATGCCAGCCAGCGGAACCTCGCGCTGGCCGAGTCGCTTAGCGTCGGCGTGGCCGCCTACGTGGATGCGTACCAGGCCTATTTCGATGCCGGAAACCGGGAGGCGCCGAAGGGCGCGGGCGGTGAGGCGGGCGGTGACACGGGGGGTGATTCGGGGGGTGGCAAGACCATGCTGGACCCGCTGCCCCGCATCGTCTTGCTGCCCGGCGCGGGTTTTTTCGCCGCCGGAAAGACCGAAACCGAAGCGCGCATCGCGGCGGACATCTACGAGCACACCATCGGGGTCATCGCCGCCGCGGAAAGCTATGGCCGCTACGTTCCCCTGGATGCCCCGCGGCTGTTCGAGATGGAATACTGGTCCCTGGAGCAGGCAAAACTGGGCCGGAGCGCCGAAAAACCCTTCTCCAGGCAGGTGGTGCTGATTACCGGGGCGGCGTCGGGCATCGGCCGGGCCACCGCCCTGGCCTTCGCCGCCGAGGGCGCCCACCTGGCCCTGCTGGACCTGGACCCGGCCGGCCTGGAAGATGTGGCCGCGCTGGTGGAAGCGGCCGGCCAGGTAGAATTTCCTGGACAGCGTGGCGCGGCCGCCGTGCTCCCCTGTGACGTGACCGCCCCTGCCGCCGTGGCGGACGCCTTCCAGGACGCGGCCCTGCGCTTCGGGGGCGTCGACGTGGTGGTCTCCAACGCCGGCCGGGTGTGGCAGGGCGCGATGGGTGAGGTGTCCGAGCAGGACCTGCGCGCCAGCTTCGAGCTCAACTTTTTCGCGCACCAGACCGTGGCGGCCGAAGCCGTGCGCCTCTTCGCCAGGCAGGGGACGGGTGGGCGGCTGTTGTTCAACGCCTCCAAATCGGCCTTCAACCCCGGCCCCGGAATGGGGCCCTACGCCCTGCCCAAGGCCGCGCTGATCGCCCTGATGAAGCAATATGCCGTGGATTACGCCGGCATCGGCGTGCGCAGCAACGCGGTCAACGCGGACCGCGTTCACACCGCGCTGTTCGGCGATGGGGTATTGGAGCAACGGGCCAAAGCGAGGGGGGTCGGCGTGGAGGAATACCTCTCCGGCAACCTGCTGGGGCTGCCCGTGCGGACCGAAGACGTGGCGGCGGCGTTCGTGATGCTGGCCCGGGCCGAGCGCACCACCGGAACCGTGCTGCCCGTGGACGGAGGCAACATCGCCGCCGCGCCCCGCTGAAGCCGCCCCCTTCCCGCCCGCCGGCCAACCTGGCCCCCGGGAGTGGCATGCTCTCTGCATCCTATGCGAATGTCCTGATTTGGTTCGGGATTTCGTTTCCGTATCGGGAAGCCAAGGATGGCTTCTAATCAACAAGGATTGTTGCGGACGGACGGAAAAACGGCCAAACAATGGCTTCGGTTTATTTCAATGACTCTCCGCCTTCCAGTGGGGAGTTTTTTTTGTGGATTTTTTCCCGGCCTTTCCATTTTTCGCCAATGAAAAGGACGGTTCGCGGGGCAATCGCAAAGCCGTTTGGTATTTTTTGAACAGTATGAAAAATGCCTATTCCATCGCCACGGCACATGCGGGTGTATGACAAATGATTTCAATGGTTTATTCAGTTACCGGCCCTTGATCCCGAAAACCGCGGAAACGGGCGCCCATATCCCCCGCATCTCGGGATCAGTGATCCTCCCCAACAGCACCTCACCCCCGCCCCTCGGCAACGCTTGCGAGTCGCACGTTGCTCCCCCTCTCCCCGGTGTTTCTTCAACAGCCCATGGAGAGGGTCAGCGCCGTTGTTGCCGCCGGGGTAAGGCCTCGTGGAAAGGTCTCACCCCCCGGCCCCTCGCCTGTCTCAGTACCTCGCCAGGGGAAAATCCCTCAGGTTTCTTACGATGGGCATGGTTGGATGCTGTTTGTTCTCCGTGATTTCCGGGACTCTCCTGGAGACGTAATTGAACATCTCCAAAACGCTCACCACGCCGTTTCTGTCCCCGGACATTTTATCCGCCTTGCCGTTGTCGAAAGCCTCGATCACCGCCGATGAAAAAGCGCCATGCCCCCCCCCGAATCGTTTGTCCTCCAGTGAATATTCTTTTCCGGTGGATGAGGCCAGCACCAGCAACCCGGTGCCCTCGGATAACTGTTTGACGGCATCCTCCGCCGTGATCCGTCCGCGCTGCACAATTTTTTCCGACCGCCCGAAGGCTCCGGATTGGCAAATATCGAGCAGCACGATCGCTTTTTGGTTCAGTGGGCGTTTGCGCAGGAACTTATGAAAAAAATCGAGATCCACTCCGGTGTAAGGCTCGTTCAGATCACTGTCATGGGTCATGAAATACAGGGTTTGATCGTTGTCCTGAATGCCATGGCCCGCCAAAAAAATGATCACCACGTCCTGGTCGGACGCTTTTTTCAAAAAACGGTGCATGGCCAGTTTGATATTTTTGGCGGTCACATCGCTGTTCAAAAGCAGTTTGGTATTCACCTTTTTAAACAGGATGCCTTCCTGTTTTTTAAAGGTTTTTTCCAGCGCGATGACGTCGGCATCGGCGTACTTCAGATTGAAGTCAGGGTTGCTGTATTCGCTCACCCCAATCCCCAGGTACCAAAGATGAACGCCCCTCATGTTTGAGGCTTTGCCCGCTTTCCGGTTGACGATCACAGTCTGGGTCAACAGCCGCGCGTTCCTATAGATCAGGCTGGCCTGAATGACATTCATCCCTACAGCTAGCTTGAAATTTCGTTCAATGGAATATTTTCCCCCGGAAAATTTCTGTGCCGACGGTCTTTTCACAACAGCAACACCCCTGCCCGAGATTTGCTGACCTTGTTGGGTAAATACGATTTTTGCATCCGGGAAATTTGCACGTATTTTTTCGACCCGCAGTTTAAATAAAAACGTTTCCTGATCTGTCTCCACCACGGCGGGAGTGGTCATGGTCAGGGAATATGGCAGGATAAAAAGGTCCGGCTCGGGTTTATTGCTGGTTTGAGGAACGATCGGCGTGGAGCCGTTTTTCACCCCCTTCTGTTTGGAAAACAGGTTTTTCATCAGCTTGGCGATCCATTTGGGCTTCTCATTGCGGGCCTTGAGGGCCTTGAAATCGAGCCGGAGGCTGCCCACCGCCCAAAACACCTTTTGGGTTCCCCTGGCCGAGGAAGAGAAAACGCCGTCCGGATTAAAGGCGATCCATTGGTTGTCGTTCTTGGAAATGATGGTCAAACGCTTTTTTAAAGTTTTCAAATCGTAAAATTCAATTTCATTTCTGAGGGTTAAAACCACCAAAAGATTCCGATCCTCGAACACCTGTACGCTGGCGATATTTTCTTTGATGATGGGGATGGATTGTTTCCCCTCGGGCGTGACCTTCTCCAACAAATTGAGGCTCCAATACAATTTCCCCTTGGATTGGGGGAGATCGACGATATTCAACCCGGACTTTTTCATGAGGTCCACTCTGATGAAAGTGCCTTTGTTCCCATCGTATATATTGGCCCGGCTCTTCAGCACGACTGTCACCAGATTTTTATCTTTCCTATGGAAATAGACGCCTTTAACGACGGAATCCACATGAATGGTCTTCAGTTTTTTTCCTGATTTCAGATCGAAAATTCGAGCTTGTTTGGAATATTTCAAGCCCATCCTCCATCCATCGCCCCAATAGGTCGCCAGGATAATCTTTCCTCCTTTCGCATCCACGTCGTAGGTTGAAAAACCGGACCCGCCCAGCCTTGGGTACCTCAGATATTCGGTCACCAATGGAACATCGAAGCGGAATTTACGGCGGGGGGAGTTTCCGTTTAGGGAATACACTTCCACAAAACCGATCTTGCTGCCCTCCTCGGGCTTGGTGTAAGGCTTGCCCAACACGACCAGACGATCCCCAGCCTTGGCCCATCCCTCCAGAACGTAATTCAATTTCAGCAGCAACTTTTTTTGATACGTTCCGGTATCCAGGGTGTAAATTTCATGGAATTTTTCCTTCTCATTCTCCACCGCCGCCAGGAAACGCCCGGAATCTTTTCCATACTGGCCAAAAAAGGAAAATTTTCCTGCCCAGAAATGGATTTTGCGGCCGGTTTGTAAACTCCAAACATGAATCCCATTGGCATCCTGGGTGAGCAGGTTATTATTTTTGATATCTTTTCTGGCGGATAAAGACCCTCCTCCTCTACGTCAATCCATTTACTGTCATCTACCCATTCTCTCTCAAGACTACTTTTCATACCAAAAGTATATCAAATTTCTTTGTTGATTCTATCTATGGAACCATTCGTACGAATAGTTCCATACAAAAGGAAAGGATTTATAAACAGTTGTGTACATTTTAAAGTTTGATATAAAAATTTCATTAACAGTTAACATAAATATTTGTTAATATTTTG
>JACZSY010000334.1 GCA_022573975.1 SAR324 cluster bacterium
TTTATCCTTGCCGAATTTATTCAGCGCATCAATAGCGGTCATCTCAAGTTCTTCGTGATAGGCCACCACGTTCCCCCACTGGTCATCTAATATCCATGTGCGCCAGTGGCTCTTGGGCTTGTAGTCGACCTTATGCTCCTTACGATTGTATTCTGGTAATAGAATCCCCGGGCCGGTGGTAACTCCATCCTCGATAATATGCGGGAATCCTGTATAAAATGTAGACTGGTTAAACGAGAATTTCAGTTGCTCGTTCCACTCGTCCAGCCAGGTCTTAACGTCGTCATCGTGCATCAACCGCTGATCGGCTATCGTCATTCTCAACCACCACGGCTGACGGCTTACGAGGTATCCTACTACGCCGCGTACAAACTTGTTCTTAGCCGATTCGGGTGTGCCCGTGAAACAAGCCGCACCGTGGGTTGTCTTATTGCCGTCTTTCAGTAGTTTGTAACTCCGGGGGGTGAAGATGCGCTCAATGGCCTCCATCAACGGCTCGAATATCAGCTTATCAGCCTTCATCTTGCTGTGTAAAGCCAGTATGAACTTTACCTTACCCTTATCGTCTTTGTCTGTCAGGTCAAACATTTATGCCACCCTCTGTCCAAGTATGTCCTCTAACGCCAGATCAGGAACTATCGGTGGTGTCTGTAAGAAGCCTGCCGCCTTGCTCGCCACCCGGCCACGCGATTTGGATGGCTGCACCAAGGTCTGGGGCGAGGCGCTGGGCCGGCAACTGGCCGATTCCTCCGAGGTGTCGGTGATCTGCGTGCGCATCGGGCGGGTGACCGCCTCGGGCCAGGTGGAGGCGCCCCGCGAGCGGGCGGTCTTTCTCACCCACAACGATTGCGCGGGGGTGCTGGAGGCGGCCATCGCCGCGCCCGCGGAGGTGAAGTTCGCCGTGGTGTTCGGGGTTTCCAACAACAAGCTGGGCTACCGCGACCTGGAACCCACCCGCGCCCTGTTGGGCTGGACGCCCGAGGACAGCGCCGACGCATTGCCGTGAATCCGCCCGCCGTGAGACCTCCCGGCCCCGCCAACCTACGGGCCGACGTGGTGGGAAGCCTGCTGCGCCCGCCGGAGCTGCTGGAGGCGCGGGACGCCCTGGGGCGGGGGGAAATGGCCCCGGCGGCCTTCAAGGCCGTGGAAGACCGCGCGGTGGCCGGGGCGGTGGCCCTGCAGGTGGAAGCGGGGTTGCGGGTGGTCACCGACGGGGAGATGCGGCGGCTTTCCTTCCAGAGCCAGATGACCGAGGCGGTGGAGGGTTTCGGGCCCCATGATCTGAACGCCTTCCTGTGGGGCGATTGGGAGGGCGATGAGACCGTGGGCGGGCGCCATATCGAACGGCCGGCGGGCCTGGGCGTGCGGGACAAGCTGCGCCGCAAGCGCCACCTCAGCGCCGAGGAGTTCACCGCCCTGCGCGCCCTGCTGGCGGACGTCCCCGGCGTGATCCCCAAGGTCTGCCTGCCCAGCCCCAGCCTGTGGGCCAACTTCTGGCCCCACGATGCCCCCCCGGCGGCCTATCCCACCCTGGACGCCTTCCTGGCCGACGTGGCGGACATTCTGCGCGAAGAAGTGGCCGAGCTGGCGCGGCTGGGCGCGGAGTATATCCAACTGGACGCGCCCCATTACACCGCCCTGCTGGATCCCCGCACCCGCTCATTTTACCAGCGGGCGGGTTGGTCCGTGGAGAAATGGCTGCACCAGGGGATCGCGCTGGACAACGCGGTGATGGCGGAGGCTCCCGGCGTCACCTTCGGCTTCCACCTTTGCCGGGGCAATCAGGCCAGCCGCTGGCTGGTGGCTGGGGCCTACGACCCCATCGCGGCGGCCATATTCAAGAACATCGCCGCCCAGCGGCTGTTGCTGGAATACGACGACGCGCGCTCCGGCTCCTTCGAGGCGCTGGCCCATCTGCCCGGGGACAAGACCGCGGTGCTGGGCCTGGTCACCACCAAATCGCCCCGCCAGGAAACGCCCGAGGCTCTTGAAACCCGCCTGCGGGAGGCGGCGCGGTTTATTCCCTTGGAGCGATTGGCGCTCAGTCCCCAATGCGGCTTCGCCACCTCGGTGCTGGGCAACGTATTGTCCCCGCAGGACCAGCGCCGCAAGCTGGCGGTGGTCGCCGAAACGGCCCGGCGGGTGTGGGGGTGAAGCGGGCGGCCCGCGGCCTTCAATCGGCCGCCAGCGCCTGGTCCAGCATGGCGGCGATTTCCTCCCCGCTGTTTGGCGAAAACACCATCCGTGGCGATTCGGGGTGCAGCACCTCCTCCTCCTTCCAACCGGCGATGAAGGCCCCGTCACGCTCCAGACATACCAGCGCCTGAAAGCCATCGAAATGGAAAAAAGGGTAACAGGTGACCCGGTAGGGGCCGATCTCGAAAGCGGCGCAGACGCCGGTTTTCCGGCCCAGCCGCGCCTGGGTGTCCAAATCGATGGGAAACAGGCTGGCCATCGCCTCGGACATGGGAGCATTGGGGGGCAGCATCACGGCGAACTGGAACCGGCTTTCCGGGCCGGTGAAATCCTCCCGCGAAAAAAGCCCGATCCGCCTTTCCAGCGCGATCATCCTGGAGCGCAAGGGGCGCCCCACCAATTGGGCCGGAGGCGATTGGGGCGGAGGTTTTTTCCCGGCCTTTCGGCCCTGCCGTGGCGTGGAGGCGCCCGCCGGAATTTTTTTGCCGCGTTGCCTGGCCATGAAATCAGCGCTCCTTGCCGCCTTGGAAAATGAATGCCCTCGCCACAAGCGGCGAGAGATCGAACCTCGGGCTTCTTTTTCGCCGCCAGCGGCGGGGAATGGACCCGCGGCAAAATATATACCTGGGCCAACGACCCCCCATCTCTCCGTCTCATGCACCCCGCGGGGCGGGAGGGATCAGGGAGCCTTGGGGTACGCGTTGATCACCGTCAACGAGGATTCCGCGCCGGAGCGCATGATCTTGAGGGCCAGCGCGACCCGGTTCGACCGGTTGAGGAGGCCCCACACGGCTTCGGCCAGGTTTTCCGGGGCGCCGGGAAGCGGGAACGGCCTGGGCGCGCCCTCGTAGGGCGGCAGCGGATTTCCATCCCCGGCATAGGTGGTCAGGCACCAGCCAAAGCCGGGTTCCAGCGCCTCGTATTGGTAATAGGCCCGCACCGTGCGGGCCGGGTCTCCTGGATCGGCCTTGAGGATCGCCAGCCAGGCGGTTCCGCCACCCCCATCGATGCCGCCCGCGATGCGGGGGGTGTAATTTGGCGCGTCCGGTTCGCGCTCCCGGGCGCCCAGGGCGTCGCGGTAATCCCGCCCTGCCCGCAAGGCCTCGATCACGGAACCGGTATGGTCGCCGTTGGTCACCACGGCCATTCCGGCGTGTTCGTCCATGGCGGTGTAAATGACCAGTTCGGGGTGTTCCATGGCCGCCGGGTCGAGGGGCTCGGTGCGCAGACGCACCCCCTCGGCCACAAGGCGGCGGTTGCGGCTGTTGGCGCTCCGTCCCATGATCCAGTACAGTTGCAGCCAGCTTTCCCCATCCTCCGAGCGGCCCAGCACGATGCCCCGCCCCGGATAGGGATTTGCAGCCAGCGCCTCCCGGTTCGCCGCCGCCTGCCTCGCAATTTCGGTTCTATTCGCCGCGGTCATCTTCGCCGCCGTTTTTTTGGTAATGGGCCATTTTGAAAATCGCCGTCCTGAGCGTAGCGAAGCATCTTCCTTCCATTAACCCCCACTCATCCATAAAAAGAAGATGCTTCGCGTCGCTCAGCACGACATGGCGCCAGAAAATTTAAAATATCGCAACTGACCCACTACCGTTTTTTTCGTCACCGTATTTTACACTACTACTTTTACACCACTGTCTTTTAAAAAGCCTGTGACCAACTCAATAAAATCAGGAGGAGGGCGCCTCAGGCGGCCCTCCGGGGGGAAACTTTGAAAAGGTTCAACAAACTTTTTTATAGGAAAAACAAGTATTTT
>JACZSY010000001.1 GCA_022573975.1 SAR324 cluster bacterium
ATGGGGGCGGCATTGGTTGAGCAGCTTGGCGACCACGGTGGCAACGCCGGGGAAATGATGCGGTCGCTGGACGGCGCAAAGCCCTTCGCCCAGCCCGGCGACCCGGACTTCACTGGCGAAACCATCGGGGTACATCTCGGCCGCGGTCGGGGCGTAGAGCAGATCAACGCCGAGGCGCGCGAGCTCCTCGCGGTCGCGCGCCATGTCGCGGGGATAGCTCTCGAAGTCTTCGCCGGCGCCGAACTGGGTGGGATTGACGAAGATGCTGACGACCATGCGCCGGCAGCGGCGGCGCGCTTCCTCGACCAGCGCCAGATGACCCGCATGAAGTCCACCCATGGTGGGGACCAGGGCGATGGTTGCACCGCTCGCGCGCCAGGTCTCCACCGCCTGGCGAAGATCGCTGATCGTGGAGACGCTGATTATTGTGTCGGCGGCCATGGCGCTTTGTACCCATTTCAGACAGTGAAATGCTAGTCTGATCTATCCAAGAGGAGGAGAAATTCGGTCATGGGATGTTGTCACTACGCGGCTCCGACGGAAGACGGCGACACGGCGTTTTCGGTCGATGTTTCGGCAATCACCTATGGGCCGGGGGTGCTCGCCGAGGTCGGCGACCACGCCCGCGCCCGAGGCATCACCCGCGCGGCGCTGTTCACGGACCGCGGCGTCGCGGCCCTCGAGCATGTCTCGATCGTCCGGGATTCCTTGATCGCGGCGGGTGTCGACGTCGTCCTGTATGACGAGTCGCGGATCGAGCCGACCGATGAATCCTTCCTCGCCGCCGCGCGGTTCGCCGCCGAGGGCGGGTTCGACGGCTATGTTTCCGTGGGCGGCGGGTCGGTCATCGACACCGCCAAGGCGGCCAATCTCTACGCCACCCACCCGGCCGACTTCCTGACTTACGTCAATGCCCCGATCGGCGGCGGCGTGGCCGTGCCGGGGCCGCTCAAGCCTCATATCGCCTGTCCCACCACCTGCGGCACGGGCAGCGAATGCACCGGCATCGCGGTGTTCGACCTGTTGTCCATGGCCGCCAAGACCGGCATCGTCTCGCGCCATCTGCGCCCCAGCCAGGCGGTGGTCGATCCGACCGTGACGGCCACCCTGCCCGCCACCGTGGTCGCGGCGAGCGGCTTCGACGTGCTCAGCCACGCCCTCGAATCCTACACCGCCCGGCCCTATACCCGCCGCCCCAGGGCGGCGCGCCCGAGTGAGCGCCCGCAGAGCCAGGGCGCCAACCCGTGGAGCGATATCGGCTGTCTCGAATCCCTGCGCCTGATCGGCGAAAACCTCGAACGCGCGGTCGCCGACGCCGGCGACCATGAGGCCCGCGGCAATATGATGTTCGCCGCCACCCTGGCCGGCATCGCCTTCGGCAACTCCGGCTGCCATCTGCCCCACGGCATGTCCTATACGGTGTCGGGGCTGGTGCGCGAATTCCAGCCGGCGGGCTATCCCGATGGCGCGCCCATCGTGCCCCACGGCATGTCGGTCATCGTCAACGCCCCGTCGGTGTTCCGCTTCACCGCACCGGGCCTGCCCCGAGCGCCACCTGCGCGCCGTCGAATGCCTCGGCGGCGACACGGCGGGCGCGGGCTTGGATGACGCCGGCGAGCGGGTCGCGGCGCGCATCATCGAGCTGATGAAAGCGACCGGCATCCCCAACGGGGTGTCCGGCGTCGGCTACGGCGAGGCGGATATCCCGGCGCTCACCGACGGCGCCTATCCCCAGCGGCGGCTCCTGGACAACGCCCCTCTCGAGGTCAGCCGCGAGGCGCTCGCCGACCTCTACCGAGGCGCGCTTCGCTACTGGTAGCGATCGGGTGGCGGTGTCGCTCCGCAATTCAAGCAGCCGGGGCGGATCAAACCAATCGCCCAAATCCCTGAAGCAACCATCATCGGTGCGTCACCATGTCCGAATACAATACGCTGCATTTTGCTCATCCGGCCTATCAGTTCGAAGCCTGCTACCTTAAGCGCGGCTTAAGCGGCGCGACATTCCAGACCTGGAATCCGGAAGATACCGCGGCGCGGATCAGCCGGGCGAGTGTCTTTGTCGGCTCCGGGTTGTGGCGCAACGAGTTTCTCGACGCCGCGCCGGAGTTGAAATATGTCCATGTCGGCGCCGCCGGTTACGACAGCTTCGATGTTGAGGCGATACGCGCCCGCGGCATCCGTCTGTGCAATTCCAGCGGCGTAAATCGCAACGCCGTGGCGGACCACGGCATGGCCATGATCCTGTCGTTTACCCGTCAATTACACAGTGCGCGCGATCGTCAATTCAAGGCCGAATGGCGTGGCATGATCTCTGAAATTGCCAAGCGCGAGGACGAATTGACCGGCAAGACCCTGCTGATCTATGGCCTGGGGGCGATTGGCGGGCGGTTGGCGCGGTTGGCCCAGGCGTTCGACATGCGGGTCGTCGGGATCAAGCGGGACACCGCCAGAGCGCCCGATCATGTCGATGCCGTGCTTGGCCCGGAGGCTTTCCTGGAGGCGCTGGCGGAAGCCGACGTGGTGGCGCTGACCTGCCCGCTCACGGATCGGACGCGGGGCCTGATCGACGAGACCGCCCTGGCGGCCATGAAAGACACGGCCTATCTGATAAACCTATCCCGCGGAAGTGGCGACGATGACCCGGCTCCTGGTGTCGGCCAGGTTATGGACCTTGTAGCTGAGTTTGGCTTCCTTGCCCTTGCTCTTGCGGTAGAATTGGGCGTCGGGATCGCTGGTCGAGCGGTGGGTCTTGTTGGTAAAACGTTTGCCATGAAAGTCGGTATGGTGAGGGTCGTCATCGTCCTTTGGTTTGTCGGCAGGCACCTCACCCGCGCAAAGCCGGTCTGCCGCTTGGGTCAAATCGTCTTGGATTTCCCGCAGCGATTTGATGGATGCGCATGCCTGAACCTGGGTCGAATCGGCCATCAGATGCCGCCCGGAAAGCAACCCCACTTCACCACATTGAGCGACGATGCGATGAAACAATCCCTCCCACAAGTCATGCTCCCGGCAGCGTTTGCGAAACTTAACCAGTGTGGTGCGCCCGGGAACGGAATCATGGAAATCCAGGCGGCAAAACCAGCGGTAGCCTGCATGCAAGCGGACTTCCTCGCACAAGCGCACTTCGGACAAGTCGTAGAGATAGCCCAGCAAAATCATCCTGACCGCCAATTTGGGCGCTATACCTTCGCGGCCTTGGCTCGGGTGATAGGCCGGAGACATAAAATCTTGCACAAAGGAAAGATCAAGCACCCGATCCAGCTTGCGCAAAAAATGTTCCTGGGGAACCAACTCCTCCAGTGACACCAATTGCACCAAACTGCCTTGATCGTTGGGTTTGCCTATCATTACCGGCCTCCATGGCGGGTTCTTGATATTTGGTGATTCCCTTTTATATCATATATTTAGAGAAAATCACAGGCCTTTTAGGGAGACCCAATCTTGAACCCTATGGCCCCGCCCCGAGGTGGATCGATGCATGAGGATCGTGTTATGCGGGAGACATGAACCACGAGCCATTCATCGCAGCGAGGAAATCATCCGAGGAAGCATCATGATCGTACTCTACGGCATCGCCCGCTCCCGTGCGCAGCGTTGCATCTGGATGTTGGAGGAACTGGGCCAGCCCTACCGGCTGGAAACGGTGACCTATCGTGGCGGCGGGACCCGTACTCCGGAATACCTGGCTGTAAACCCCAATGGAAAGATCCCCGCCCTGCGGGATGGAGATCTGGTGCTATGGGAATCGTTGGCCATCAACCTGTACCTGGCGGAAAAATACGGCGGGGGGCTGTGGCCGGCCACGGTGGAGGATCGGGGACGGGCCGGCCAGTGGAGCCACTGGGCCATGGGGGAACTGGAAGGCCACCTGCTCACCATGCTGGAAGCGGCGCCCGAGGGTGAAGCGGAGGAGGTTTCTGCGGCGGTGGTTTCGGCGGCGGTGGCCGATGCCGAGGCCGCCCTGAAAAAGCCGCTCTCGATCCTCAACGACGCCCTGAGCGGCCGCCCGCATCTGCTGGGAGCGGACTTCAGCGTCGCCGACCTCAACGTGGCCGTCATCGCGGCCTGGGGTCTTTGGGCCGGGATGGATTTCTCCGCGCTGCCCGCCCTGCATAAATGGCTGACGGCCTGCCTGGAACGCCCCGCCGCCAGGAAAATGATCGCCATGCGCAACGCGCAATAGCGCCGCGGCAGCCAAGTACAGCCGATTCGGTGGATTCGGTGGATTCGGAAGGACGGGAAGCAACCGGAGACCCCAGCGGCGCCGGAAGCGCCGCGGATCTCCGTTTCGCTGGTGGTGGGGCCATCGGGCCGCGAGCGGCGGGGAATGGCCCCCCTGGAACAATCAGGCTTGCGCCTTGGCCTTGAGGGGCAGCATGGTGCGCAGATGGTTGTTGAATTCCGCGATCGAGGCCGTCACTTCCTCGTCGGTGAAATTTTCGGTCAGCACCAGGGCCTGCCGCGAGGAAGGCATTGTTTGGAAGGCGTACTGGATGATCGACATTTTGCGGAAATCGGTGTCCGAGATGGCCTGATCGATCTCGTTGTACAGCGAGCTTTCTCCTTCGTGGCCGCGGATGGCCAGCGCGATGCCCATCACTTCGTAATGCAGTTTTTGGGCTTCCCGTTCGCTCAGATTCATGTCTTGTCCTGTTTGGGGGAAAAGTGGGTTGAAGGTGGCGGAATTTCTCACGCGCACCTGCCATATGCGGTAAAATGCAAGGGGGATGCAAAACCGGCCAATTTCGCCGCACCTCCTTTCGTGCAAGCGATGAAGGCCCGGTGAAACAGGGAAGGACGTTCCCGGGCAAAGCGCGGGCAAGGATCGGATTCCCGCGGAAAAGACTGAAATCACACCCGAATGAACCCTGTGATTGACATTTTGAAAAAATTGATTTATGCTTGTTAGCACTCATAAAATAAGAGTGCTAACAATTTGAGGTTTTGAGGGAGCGGATTAAATCCAGCCGGGGAAATGAAAACCCTGGCCGCGGGCAGGGAGCAATCGACCCTCCGGCTTCCTTGCCGCCGCGAGCGGCGGGGATTGGCCCCGCACAAAAAAACCCGGCACCGGATAAGGGGAGGAACCCATGCAAGTCCAGAATTTCACGGAAAAAGCGCAGGCCGCGCTGCAAGGGGCGCATACCCTGGCCGTGCGGATGAAGCACGGGGAACTGAACACCATGCACCTGCTGCTGGCCCTGGCCGAACAGGAGGACGGCGTGGCGCCCCATGTGCTGGAGAAGATGGGCTACAACGTGAACGCCCTCATCAGCGGCGGGCGGGCCTTGCTGGACAAGGAGCCGCAGGTCAGCGGAGGCGGGCGGAAACTCTCCGCGAGCATGGGCTTCAACGAGGTGATGGTTCGCGCGGAAACGGAATCGAAGGATTTTGGCGATGAATACATCAGCACCGAACACCTGCTGCTGGCCTTGCTGGAGCCCAAACGCTCCGGGCCGGCCGAGGACTATCTGGCCGAATCGGGGCTGACCCGCGAGACGGTGCTGGAAGCGGTTCGCGCCGTGCGGGGCAGCCGCCGCATCACCTCCCCCAACGCGGAGGACACCTTCGAGGCGCTGGCCAGGTTCGGGCGCGATCTGACCGAAATGGCCGAGGCCGGCAAGCTGGACCCGGTGATCGGAAGGGATGAGGAAATCCGGCGGGTGGTGCAGGTGCTGAGCCGGCGCACCAAGAACAACCCGGTGCTGATCGGCGAGCCGGGCGTGGGCAAGACGGCCATCGTGGAAGGACTCGCCCAGCGGGTGGTGCGCGGGGACGTACCCGAAAGCGTGAAGGACAAACGCATCGTCTCCCTGGACCTGGGCGCGCTGATCGCGGGGGCGAAATTCCGGGGGGAATTCGAAGAGCGCCTCAAGGCCGTGCTGAAGGAAGTGCAGGATTCGGACGGATCGGTGATCCTCTTCATCGATGAGCTGCACAACGTGGTGGGCGCCGGCAAGGCCGAGGGGGCCATGGACGCGGGCAACCTGCTCAAGCCCATGCTGGCCCGTGGCGAACTCCATTGCATCGGGGCCACCACCCTGGACGAATACCGCAAGCACATCGAAAAGGACGCCGCCCTGGAGCGCCGCTTTCAGCAGGTCTACGTGGCCCAGCCCGACGTGCCGGACACCATCTCCATCCTGCGCGGGTTGAAGGACCGCTACGAGGTGCACCACGGGGTGCGCATCCAGGACGCCGCGCTGGTGGCCGCCGCGGTGCTTTCGCACCGCTACATCGCGGACCGCTTTCTGCCGGACAAGGCCATCGACCTGATGGACGAGGCCGCGGCCAAGCTGCGCACGGAAATCGACTCCATGCCGGCCGAAATGGACGAATTGTCGCGGCGGGTGATGCAACTGGAGATCGAGAAACAATCCCTGCTGAAGGAAACCGATCAAGCTTCCAAGCAACGGCTGGAGACCCTGGAGAAGGAACTGGCCGACCAGCAGGAGCGGCTCACGGTCTTTTCGGCGCAATGGGAAAAGGAAAAGGAGGCCATCGCGGGCAAGCGCGAGCTGAAACGGCAGATCGAGGAGACCAAGCACGCCATCGAGGTGGCCGAGCGGGAATACGACCTGAGCAAGGCGGCCGAACTGAAATACGGCACCCTGGCCGAACTGGAAAAACAAGCGGCCCAACTGGTGGCCGCGGAAGAAAAAGCCAGGGAAAACGCCGGAGAAAACGCCACAGACGGCGGGGCCGGCGGGTCCAGGCGGCCCCTGCTCACCGAAGAGGTCGGCGAGGCGGATATCGCCGATGTGGTGGCCCGCTGGACGGGAATCCCCGTGGCCAAGCTCAACGAGGGGGAGATGGAAAAGCTGTTGCGCCTGGAAGCGGCCCTCCACGAACGGGTGGTGGGACAGGACGAGGCCGTCAGCGCCGTGTCGGACGCGATCATCCGCGCCCGGGCCGGCATCAGCGACCCCAACCGGCCCACGGGGAGCTTCATGTTCCTGGGGCCCACCGGAGTGGGCAAGACCGAACTGGCCCGCGCCCTGGCCGAACAACTGTTCGACGACGAGGCCAACCTGGTGCGCATCGACATGTCCGAATACATGGAAAAACACGCCGTGGCCCGGCTGGTTGGCGCGCCTCCAGGCTATGTCGGCTACGAGGAAGGCGGCCAGTTGACCGAGGCGGTGCGGCGGCGCCCGTTTTCGGTGGTGCTCTTCGACGAGATCGAAAAGGCGCATCCGGACGTGTTCAACCTGCTGTTGCAAATCCTGGACGACGGCCGCCTCACCGACGCCCAGGGGCGCACGGTGGATTTCAAGAACACCGTGATCCTGCTCACCTCCAACCTGGGCAGCCACCACATCCTGGCATTCGAAGGCCAGGACGAGCGCCACGAGGAAATGAAGGCCCAGGTGCTGGAAGAGGTCAACCGCGCCTTCCGGCCGGAGTTTCTCAACCGGCTGGACGACCTGGTGGTTTTCCACAGCCTGCGCGCCAACCAGATGGGCGCCATCGTGGACATCCAGCTTCGCCAACTGACGGCCCGCCTGGCCGAGCGCCGGATCACCCTGGAACTCTCCGGGGGCGCCCGCGACCTGCTGGCCGAAAAAGGGTTCGATCCCCAGTTCGGCGCGCGCCCGCTGAAACGCGCCATCCAGCGCGAGCTGGCCAACCCCCTGGGCAAGGCCATCGTCAAGGGCGAGATCCGCGAGGGCGACGGCGTGCTGGTGGAGGCCGAGGGAGGCCGGCTGACCTTCAAGGATCTGATGGCCGCCGCCTCGTGAGGTGCAAGGTGTGAAGGAACATCTGCCCAGGGCCGGGACGCAACCCGGCTTTTCCCAAGGAGGGAATGTTTGGCGGGTTCGGCCCCCGTCCCGATTGCCCGTGCGCCCCGAGCGGAAAAAGAGCATGCCCCGCCCGCCGGTTTTACCGATGGTTGCATCCATCCGGTAAGCCTACCCATCCTCCCGGCGGGCGGGGACATTTGTCATGGCCTCTTTCTTCCCCGGCCAATGGCGTCTAGGATAAAATGAGTAGCGCGCCATGGAACCTCCCGTTGGAATCCTCGCCAATCGGGCCCATTGCTTCCATCTTGGCCAGGAGACTCCATGCCACAATTCACCGACAAAATTGTTTGGATCACCGGGGCGGGCAGCGGCATCGGCCGGGCCACCGCCCTCATGTTCGCCAGTGAGGGCGCGTCCCTGGCCCTGATGGGCCGCAGGCCGGAGCCGCTGGAGGCCGTGGCCGAAGCCGCGCGGGAACTGGGCGCCACGGCCGAGGTGGCGCCGTTGGACATCGCGGAGCGTCCGGCGGTGGAGGCCGCGGCCAAAAGCCTGCTGGAGCGCTGGGAACGGGTGGACATCCTCATCAACAACGCGGGACTGAACATCACCCAAAGACGGCTCGACGCCTTGGATCCCGGCGATTGGGACAAGGTGATCGGGGTCAACCTGACCGGCGCCTACAACCTGCTGGCCGCCGTGCTGCCTCCCATGCGGCGGCAGGGCGGGGGGTTGATCGTCAATATTTCCTCCATGGCCGGCAAGCGGGTTTCCGGGCTTTCCGGAGCGGCCTACAGCGCCTCCAAGCATGGGATGAACGCGCTCAGCGAAACGGTCAACCAGGAGGAATGGCGCAACGGCATCCGCGCCACCGCCTTGTGCCCGGGGGAGGTCAACACGGAAATCCTCGATCGCCGGCCCATTCCGGTGCCCCCCGAAGAGCGGGAGCGCATGATCGCCCCGGAGGACCTGGCCGAGGCGGTGCGCTTCGTCGCCGCGTTGCCTCCGCGCACAACCATTCCGGAAATGCTGTTGATGCCGACCCACAAACGCGAGCACCAGCCTGGGGAAACCGGGTGAGGAAGGACAGTGTGAGAAAGAATGGCTTCGCCGCAAGCCATTGGGGATTGGCCCGTAAAAAAAGATTGCATCGGTTCACCCGGAGCGGACCGGCCCCGAGGGCGGGTCTGCCGGCCGTTTTCTCCCGATCGCCATGGGCGGTGCTGCTGTTGGCATGGGTGGTCATTTCCTCGGCGCAGGCGCAAACGGCACCGCCGCAGGCGCAAACAGCACCGCCGCAGGCCCAAAAAGCACCCTCTCCTGGAACGATGAAAGTCGCCGGCCGTCTTCAGGGCGCCCCTCCCGGCGCCGAAATCGAAACGGCGCGCGTGGCGCTCATCCAGTACACCCTGGATGCGCGGAGCCGGATTCAGGAGAAAAAGATCGAGGAAGTATCCCCCGGCAAGGACGGGCGTTTTGCCTTTAAACCGGTCACCGGCAGGGTCAAGGGGATGTACCGCATCACCGCCATGCTGGGGGATCGCCGCACCGGCACCGATTTGTTTCCGCTGGCCAGGCCGGGCGAGACCAAATCGTTCGACTTGCGGTTTCCCCGGTTGATCGAGGACCGCTCGGCCCTGCGCATCGATGAGGGTCTGGTGCTGATCGAAATCCGGAAGACTTCGGTGAGAGTGACGGAAGTGGTGCATCTGCTCAATCCGACCCGGAACACCATGGAAGGGGTGAAAAATCCCTTTCAACTGTTCATTCCGAAGGCGGCTGAAGCGCTGGAAATGCTCAGCCCTCCCAACGCAGCCAACCGCCACCGGCGGATGGACACCAGGCTGCTGGTTTCCGGCCACCTGCCTCCCGGCCGCACCACCGTGGCTTTCCGCTATCGCCTCCCCACCGCCTCGGGCGCTCTCATCCTGGAAAAGCGCTATCCGCATCCCGTCGTCAATTTCCTGCTTCTGTCTCCCGAGGGTGCGGCAACCCTGGAGAGTCCGGGCTTTACCAGGGAAAAGGACCGCACCATCGAAGCGGTGCGCTATCGTGCCTGGTCCCGGAAATCCATCGAAGCCGGGCGGAACATCACGCTGAAATTGACGGGATTTCCCCAACTGATCTCGGACCGCTCGGCCCTGCGCATCCAGGAAGTGCGGATCGTCTTCGAACCGTCCAGCGGGGGCGTGTTCGTGACGGAGGTGCTCCATTTTATCAACCCCACCAAGGACATCATGGAAGGGGTGAAGACCCCGTTTGCGGTTTCCATTCCAGCGGAGGCCGAATCGGTGAAGATGATCTACACCGAAAAGCAAAAGGAAACCCATCGCCGGGAGGGCGGCAAGGTGCTGGTGTACAGCAACCTGCCGCCGGGCCGCACCACGGTGGCTTTCCGTTACCGTCTTGCCGCCGGTTGGGGGAGCCTTTCGCTGCAAAAACGGTATGGTTGGCCCGTGGCCAATTTATTCGTTCTGTCCCCCGAGGGTCAACTGACTTTGAGCAGTGAGGGCTTTGTCCGGGATGAGGTTCGCACCTTCGAAAAGACTCGGTTCGATTCCTGGCTGCGAACGGGAATCGAGGCCGGGCAAACGGTCACCCTGACCGTTTCCGGGCTGCCCATCCGCCAGAGCCTGATGCTGCCCTGGATCGGCGTGTTCCTGGCGGTGATGGCGGGCGTGGTGACGTGGTATTGGCGAAAACGGCTTCCGGGGGAGGAACAGGCGGCGTCAGGAACTCCGGCCCAGGGGTGAAATCAGCGTCAGGATGTGCTCGGAAGCCACATCGGCGACTATCCCCCGCAGCCATTCCCTGCCCTCCGCGGCCGCCGCGGCGGGGAGCGCCTGGATCGCCCGGGTGTACTTTCCATCGGCTTGCGCCGCGCAGGCGTCGAGGGCCGTCATCAAAGCAGCGGGCGCTTCCACGGCCCTGCCCCAGGCCCCCAACAGATGCGCCTCGATGCCCGGCCAGCGATCGAGCAGGGCGCGATGCTGATGGATGCGGGGGTCGTCTTCCCCTTGCTGCCCCAGCAGGGCCAGCGAGCGTTCCATCCGCCCGGCCAGGGCGCCCAACTGGGCGATCCGTTCGGAGACGTTGAGGCGCACCATTTCGCGCCCCCGCGCATACAGGGCGCTTCGATCCGCATCGTTCGCGGCCAGCCGCGCCCGCACCTGCCCGTACCAGGCATCCAGGGCGCACAATTGCCCCACCACCTCGATCTGGTGGGTGTAGATGCGATAAATGGAGCCGTAGACCTCCAGGTCGAAGGAGGCCGATTCCGCCTCCTGGGAGGGAGGCGCGGCAAGGTTCATCCCTTGGCGCAGGTTGCGGTGAAACCTGCCCCCCGCGCCGGTGATGGCGCCAAAATCGGCATTGAGCGGGCCGACCAGGCTGGCGTGGCCCCCGATGAAAAGGCGTTCCTCGTTGAGGAAGACCCCGTCCACCACATTGCCCAGCAGGCTTCCGGTGGCCTTGTCGCCCCGGGGGGTGAAATTGAAATGGATGGCCCCGCTGCCGATCTCGCTGAAGCGGCCGGCCCCCGGGCCGCTCCCGCCCGCCACCAGGATATCGCACCAATTGATGTTGCTGCCCAGGGTGACCCAGGGAAACAGGATGGTCATTTTGGTGTCGGTGTGCTGGGCGGAATTGGCGTCTTCTTCGTACAGGCTGCCCTTGCGCGCACGGAACCCGAATCCGGTGGAAAAATCGGGGTCTCCTGTTTCCTTGCCGAGGAATACCGCCTGCTCGGCCACGCCGCAGCCCAACACCGTGCCGGGCCCGGCGGCCACGCCATCGAGGGTGACCGGTCCGAGGGCGCCCACCACGGCCTCTTTTCCGATCCAGCAATCGTGGAGGGTGGCGGGCCCCGCGGCGCCGATCACCGCGCCGGCGTCGATCCGCATGCCGGCGCCGCCGAGACGGGTGAACGGATGCAACACCACGCCGGGGGCAATCGCTTCCAGCGGAACGTCCCTGGCGATATGCACCTGATGGGGGGAAGGGATGTGGACGCCCTTTTGGGCCAGCCTCTCCAATTCGGCGGCCGCATATCCGGACGGTTCGCGATCTTCCATCAAAGGGGGTTCCTTGGGCGCCAAATTGTCAAAGGGTGGCATCTGGGCCGGTTTCGATACTTTCCCCAATGGCTTCCAGCAATCCCCCCATCATGCGATTCAAGACCGCGTGATCGGAGGTCAGCCGTTCACCTTCCTGAAGAAACCGCTGCTGGCACTTCCGGGCGATTTTACCCAGGCCCGCATAACCGTACATCGCGCTTGAACCGGCCAGTTTATGCACCAAGATGGTCAATTCCTTGAGGACACCTTCCGCATCCTCCGTCTCCTCCATGGTGCGCAGCATTGCTTCGATGCGCTGCTTGCGTTCGCGCAGCAACTGGGCGAATTCCTCCTGCAAGGCGATCATTTCCTCTTCCACCATTCCGGGTGGAGGCCTATCCCTTGCCATACGACACCCCTCGCTCGCAATTGTTCGACCGCTCCGGCGGCCGGTGCGGGATCGTGATCAGGCGGCTTCAAGATAGCATCGCTTGGGCCTCAACTTCAAATATAAGGGACATCATGCCAGGGTAAGTACAAAGGCCCGGAGAATCCGCCTCTCGAAAAACCGAGGGTTGCGCAGGCGTCCCCACCCATGCGGGATAAGCTTTTGTTGAGCCGGGCGGACGGGCCGGCCGGGGTGGCGCCTCCCTGCGAAACACCGGTATTTTCCTGGCGGGCCGGACCTTTTTTTGACCGCCTGTTTACATGTCCCTGTTGCTTGCCGCGCCGTGGGAGATTGTGGCGGGGGGCATGGAAACGGCGCGCGCCTTCGGTTATACTTTCATCAGGGCGTTTCTGTTGGTCAATGAACGGCCTGGCCCCATGGGGCGGGGAATGGACCCGCAAAAAAAGATTCAATTTGGGATGCGCTTCGATCGGCCATGATGGATTTCCAATACGAGAACCTGACCTTTTTCCCCGTGCTCCATGGCAAACTGGAGTTCGCGGAGGTGGTGCGCCGGGCCCTGCTGGCCGATCCGCCGGACGTGGTGGCGGTGGAACTGCCGTCGACCTGGCGCGTTCCCTTGATTCAGGCGGTCAACCGGTTGCCTTTCCTTTCGCTGCTGTTGGATGAGGAGGGGGAGGAGAGCCATGCCTTTCTGGCGGTGGAACCCACCGACGCCTTGATCGAGGCGGTGCGCACCGCCAAGGATTTGGGCCTCCCGGTGGAACTGATCGACCTGGACATGGAAACCTACCCCATGGAACGCGATCCGCTGCCCGACACCTTCGCCCTGCGCGAGTTGGGCTATCATGGTTTCGTGGAAACCTACCTGAAGCACACGCCCCCCCGCCAGCTCGGCGAGGATGCGCGGCGGGAAACCATGATGGCCCATGCGCTCCAGCAACTTCTCCGGGACGGAAGGCGGGTGGCCTGCGTGCTGGGCGCGGCGCATGTTCAAGGCGTGATGGCGCTTTTGCCCCAACCCCAGCCGCGGCCCCTGGCCCGGGCGCGCTCCCGGCGGATCCGGTTGTACAACTGGTCCCTCAAATCCTCCATGGAATGCATGGCCGAAGCGCCTTATCTGGCCGCCGCCTACGAGCGTTGGCGCACCACGCTTCCCGCTGCCGGGCCACATCCGGGGCCGGAAACCGCGCAGCCCTCCGCTCTCCGCCAGGAATGCGGGGGAGTCGACCGCGAACTCGAAAGCGAGGATATGTTGCGCCAGGCCGCCGCGGCCTACCGGGAACATTACCTGGAAGAACTCAACCCCCGCCAGTTGGAACGATTGGGAACCTTCGCCATCAAATACGCCCGGGTGGACGGGTTGATGGTGCCCGACCTGTTTCACCTGGTCACCGCGGCGCGGGGGGTGGTGGACGACGACCTGGCCTACGAGGTGTGGGACCTGTCCAGCCATTATCCCTGGCAGGATGGCTCCGGAATGCTCCCCACCATCGACCTGGAAGAGACCGCCGCCTATGTCAAGGGGCGCAGGATGACCCTGCATCGCAAGATTCGCCGGCGCAGGCCGCAACTGAGGAGATTCTCCCGCAAAAAAAGGCTCCGCGAGGCCCATGGGGAGTCCTGGAAATCCGAATGGAGCGGGATGAGCATCTGTTCCCATCAACCCGAGGACCTGGTGATCGAGGAGTATGGCCGATACCTGCGCCACAAGGCCGCGTCCATGCTGTCGGCCGAGCGAAGCAGGGTGGAACCGTTTCAGGTCTCGCTCAAGGACGGGGTGGATATCCGCGAAACCCTGCGCAACTGGCATGAAAAAAAACTGTACGTCCGCGAAGAAGGCAGGATGACCGGAGGCGTGGGCTCGGTGGTGGTGGTGTTCGATGCGGATCGAAACGGACGGCGGGACGCCTTGCTGGGGGACTCCGGCGATGACGGGATGGAGCGCTATCCATGGCGGGTGACCTGGCTGGGTGAGCATGACCAGGAATCGGACATGGCCTTTTATGCCACCGAGGCGGGGGAGAACCTGGTGGGGCCCGGCATCTCCCGCTGCGAATACGGCGGGTTCGTGATGACCTATCCCCCCATGCGGATGGTGGACGTGTGGAACGATCCGGCCTTTCAATACGCGCGGGACAAGACCGAAACCCTGTTGCTGGCGGGGCTCGATTACGCGGAGCAGCGCCATGTGCTCTATGTGGCCGAAAAACCGCCGCGCAGCTGGTTCCAGACCCTGGCCGGGCGGATGGGAAAAACGCTGATCTACCTCCCGCTGGGCCAGCTCGATCCCGGCACCGTTCGGAAAATCCGCTCCTTCCACGTGCTCGATGGCAAGCAGGTGCGCGATCGCGCGCCAGAGTACATCCGATGAAGGGAGTGCATCCGGTGAACGAAGCGCCTCCGATGAGACCGCGGCAGGTGGCCCTGCCGGCCCCATCCCTGGCCAGCGCACGGTTGAGGAAACCTTGCGGGCTTTCGGCGAGGTGCACGTGCTCTGCAACAACGCCAGAGTGGGCATGCTGTTGATCTTCCCCAACTTTGTTCGCGATCCTTTTTCCTTCTGGAAGGCCGATGTGGACGCCTGGCGGAAAATCCTCGACCTGAACGTCAACGGCGCCTTCGTGATGGCCCGCACCGCCAATCCGCCCCGCTCAGGCGGCTCCGCTGGCGCTTTCCGCGGCGGTTTGTTCCATGGTGGTTTGTTCCACGGTGGCGTGTTCCATGGTGGCGTGTTCCATGGTGGCGTCTTCCGCCGCCGCGTTGGATTGCGGGCCGGCGAGGCCACGGGCGGCCTCCCAGGCCAGCAGCAGCCGCTTGCGATGGCTGCCCCAGCGGTATTCCCCCAACTGCCCCAGCCCGCGGATCACCCGGTGACACGGAATCAGGTAGGCGATGGCGTTGCGGGCCACGGCCTGGCCCACGGCCCGGGCGGCCCGGGGGTGGCCGGCCCGCGCGGCGAGCGCTCCGTAGCTGATCATGCCCCCCGGAGCGATTTCCAACAGGGCGCGCCAGACGTTGACCTGAAAATTGGTGCCCCGCAACACCAGATTCAAGGCCGAGGGTCCAACCGCGGGGTTGGCTCCGAAAATTCGTTCCACCACCGGCGCGGTCATCTCCGGCCGCTCCGAAATCGTCGCCCGCTCCCAGCCGGCGTTGAGTGTTTTCAGCACCGCCGCCCGTTGCCCGGGCCCGGCGAAGGCCAGGCCATGGATGCCGCGATCGGTCATCAGCAAGACGCATTCCCCGAAGGGCGTGGGGTGAAACCCGTAGCCCATGCTCAGGCCCTCGCCCCTGCTTTTGAACTCGCCGGGCGTCACGGCCTCGTGGGTCACGAACAGGTCGTGCAGGCGCCCCGGCCCGGACAACCCGGCGTCCAGCGAAACGTCCAGCACATTGGCCTGGGGTGAGGAAAGCAGGCCTTTGGCATGGTCCAGCGAGAGGCATTGCTGGAAGCGGCCGGGGCTGATGCCGGCCCAGCGGGTGAACAGCCGCTGAAAATGAAACTTGCTCAGCTTCGCCGCGGCGGCCGTTTCCTCCAGGCTGGGCCGTCGCAGAAAATTTTCCGCCAGGAACCGCAGCGCTCTTTCCATCCGCATCGTATCGGTATCTTCCATGGGGTCTCCAAAATAATTCCCGTATCGGCGAGGTTCAACCGTTATTCCCGCCTTCAGGGTACCCGCCCGCCGGAAATCCGCCCACCCGAATCTTGCTCGGCCGCGCCCCCCCGGTGGAGGTTCGCCAGGGCATCGCCGGGAAAATCGCGGAAGGCCTCGGCGGCGATATCTTCCCGGCATCGCGGGCGGCGCTACGGTAGCGATGCGGGATTGGTCCCCCCGGCCTTATACCTTCCGCCTTATATCATAGCCAAAGGCGGCGCGGGATTTCGGCGTGGGTGTTCGGCGTGGGTTTTGGCGCGGGATGGGAAAAGTGCCGGTTTGAGAAATTGAAAACGGGCTGACGGCCCAGCGTAAGGGACCGGAAAACATGACGAATGGGTATCGTTGAGAAGTTCCGCTTGTTTTCCCGTTTCGAAGGATGGGGGTTGGAAGATCGGATGCGGCGCCGAGGCTCCGCCCGATCTGGCCGGTCATGTTTGGGGAGAAAAAAGGGGCCTTCCTGCCGGTATGGGCGAACCGGATTTGAAATGGGTAGACTTGACCGGAGAGAGAAAGGTATGATCGTTGGCAGGTTCGGTGGAAAGGCAACGCTTGCCTCTTCCACGAGGTTCATTCAGACTCGGCGGGTCGAGCTTTCACATTCATAGAGGTCTTCGATGTTTGGATTAGGCATGCAGGAATTGCTCATCATCCTGGTGATCGTGGTGCTGCTCTTTGGAGCCACACGTCTGCCACAGGTGGGAGAGGGCGTGGGCAAGATGATCACCAATTTTCGCAAAAGCATGAAAAAAGCGGGGAAATCCGACGAGGAAGAAACGGGGAAGGAAGGGGACGATTCCAAGAAGGAAATCCCCGACGCCTGAAGGGGCGATGTGTCCGCCAACCATGGCCGGCGGAGGCCTCGCACGGCCGTCCGAAATTTTCCCTACTCCAATACGTCCAACACTTGTCCGGATTCCACCAATTCCATCTGTTCCGGAAGTTCGTCCTGGATGAGGCCGGTGTGCATGAACCCGATCCGGGTTTCGAAACCCAGGTAATCGCGGTAGTCGCCGTGGATCGCCCCGCCCCCCGCGTCCATCAACACCAGGTCCTCTTCTCCCGTGAGAAGTCCGGTTACCTCCTTGTAGCGCGCCGGTGCGATGCCCTTGGCTTCTTTCATCGCATCCAGGGAGGCGTTGGACAGGTGGTCGCCCGAGATGTGCAACAACCCTTTTTTTCCTCCCACCTCGGCCTCCACCCGCACGCCGAGGCTGGGAATGGCGTGGACCCCATGGAAGAAACTGAATTTGGCGCCCCCAATGGTCATGGGGGGTTGGGTGATATCGATGGGATGGTAGTTGTGAAAACGCTTGGCCTCTTCCATGGAACACCCGAACACCGCGGACAGCTTCACCAACAGGCTGAAATAAATTTCCGGAGTGGTGTAAAGTTCGAAAGGGGGATCGCGCAGGGATTCCGCGACGTCGATATGGTCCTCGTGCACATGCGATAAAATGAAAGTGTCGATTTTCTTGGGGTCGAGCCTCATTTTTTTGAGATGCTGGTGCATATAGGCTGGGCAATCCCACAACACCACATGGCCGTCGATGTTCAACAGATACCCGTTGGCGGGATCGTTGGGGTCGAACCCATTGCTGCGCCCCAGCACCGTGATGGTAAAACGGCCCGCATCCTTGTTGAACCGTTGATGCTTCAAGGTATAACTGGGGGTTTGTTCCTTGACCACCGTCATGTCCACCTCGTAGGCTTCCTCGCCATAAAGCACACGAAAACCGGCCTCTCCCGTCCGTTCGATGAATACCGCCGGCATTTTGTCCTGCGCCGGGTATACTTCGCAGCGTTGACCGGGGTCCAGGGGAAAAAAGTTGATCATTTCCGGAATTTCAAACGCCTTGCCGCCGTTGTCCGGGTTTTTCAGGCACATGTAATAGGTTTCCTGAAAAATTTCCGCGGCGCGTTTTTTGGGTGTTCCCGCCTTCACCATTTCCGCCTCCATCGGCCCAACCACAGTCACCCGCAGCAATTCGGAAATTCCCTGGCATTGCTTGGGATTGGCCACGACCTGATAGCGGCGTTTGCGTTCCAGCCCGCGCTGCACGAACAGGAAGTGGTAGAGGGGAAATTCCAGCGAAGCCTGCGAGGAGTGGTGATGAAACAGTTTCTCCGGGATCACCACCGTATCGGGCATCGGCAGGTGCAGGGACAAGATGCGCTTCAGAATCTCGGGAGGACACCCAAAGAGGATGTTTCCCTGGGGGGAACAGAATAAATTGGCGCCCTCGGTGAGGGCGTGCATGTGAACATCAGGTGTGCTGGCCGTAGGCAAAACCGAACCTCCCTTTGTTGCAACCCCAGTGCGGCCGGTGCGCCGGGCCTCGCGGCCGCATTATTTTAACCCGTCAAGCCCCAAAGGCTTTTGGGAAGCCACTCCTCCCCGGTGGGAGGAAATTTGAAGCAAAATCGATCTCAGCAACCGTAAAAGCAAATTGCTTACCAATCGTCCCTTTTTGTTTCCGCCTGTTCCGGCTTTTGATTTTGCTTCGCCACGGGGGAAATACGCTTTTCCGGGGTTCCAGGGAGCCTATTTCCCAGTTTCGGAAACACCGATTTCCGCCACCTCGGCCTCCGGCAAACCCCATTCCCGCGGAAAATCGCGCCCGATATCCCCTGTTCCCTTGTCTTCGCGTCCGCGCTGGTTTTCAGGTTGATGCCGCTTCATCGACAGCGCCGCGCTTCTTGGACCCACCGGAAACGCCGCTGGAACAGGAAACATGGCTGCCAGCGGCGTTCCTAAAACACCCAATTGATGGCGAGAATACGGGGAACCGAAGAACCGCGATCATCCACCCGCGATGGAAGGCACAATTTGGATGACGTCGCCGTTTTTCACTTCCGTGTCCAGGTTTTTCTCATAGCGGATGTCCTCATCGTTGAGATAGATGTTGACGAAGCTGCGAATCATTCCCTGGTCATCGAAAAGGTGTTCCTTCAAGTCAGCGTATTGGTCGATCAGGTTGTCCATGGCCTGTTTGACATTTCCTTCGGGCACCTCCACGGCCCCGTTGTTGCCCGCGAAGCGTTGCAACGCGGAAGGGATTTCGATTTTTGCCGGCATGACTTCTTTCCTCATTGACTCAAGGTTGGTGAATTAATTCCCGAATTATTTCTCTGTACGGGGCCATTCCTCGCCGATGGCGAAAATGGACACGGATTTTTGCACCTTCGCGCCTTGCGGCGAACCCGTTCCCTCTAGAAAATAATTTTTGATTTCAAGTCGTTATAGATTATCACTCCAGAATCTTTCGCTCAAGTATTTTAGTCCGTTGTCGGGGAAAACGGTGACCACGCATTCTCCCGGATGTTCGGCGGCGATTTGCCGGGCGGCCACCAGGGCGGCGCCGGAAGAAATTCCCACCAGCAGGCCCTCCTTCTTGGACAGCGCCACCACGGCGGCATAGGCGGCCTCGGTGCGAACCGCCATTTTACGGTCCGCGAACTCCGGATCGTAAAATTCGGGCACCATGGCGCTTTCCATGTGCTTCATGCCCTCCAGCCCATGAAACGCGGAGTCCGGTTGAACCTCTACGATCTGGATGGAGGAATCCTGGGCCTTCAAATAGCGTCCCACCCCCATGAAGGTTCCCGAGGTGCCCAGGGTGGCGATAAAATGGCGCACGCTTTGGCGGGTTTGCCGATAAATCTCGGGTCCGGTGGTCTCGAAATGCGCTTTCCAGTTGTTCTCGTTGGAATACTGGTCGGCGTAAAAATACCGGCCGGGGTCCGCGGAGAAAAGTTCCCTAGCCTTGACGATGGCCCCATCGGAAAAAAGGCCCGGATCGGTGAGGATCATTTCCGCCCCGAAAGCCTGGAGAATTTTCACCCGGGCCGGTGAAACGCTGGCCGGCATGCAGAGCCGCACCGGGTAGCCCCGTGACGCGCCGATCATGGCATAGGCGATCCCGGTGTTGCCCGAGGTGGCGTCCAGGATCGTTTTTCCGGGCGGCAACTGACCGTCGCGTTCGGCTGCGGAGATGATCTTCCAGGCGGGGCGGTCCTTGGTGGAGCCGCCGGGATTTTCCCATTCGGCCTTGGCGAACAGATTGCCCTCGGGAACGATGCGCTCAAGGCGGAGGAGGGGCGTGTTGCCGATCAGGCCGGTCAGGGTGTCTCCGATTTCCCCCATCGCCGTGGGTATTTTCCGCACCGCCGAACCGCTCATGATCTGGTTTCCTCGTTTGGCATCAAGCTGCCGTAAATCCTTCCACAATCCGGGGGGCCATCCCTCCGGGTGCGTTGCTTCCCGAAATCCCAGCCAGCAACCCAAAACGAACCGGCAATGTTTTCCAGGTTCGCTGTTGTCTCCAAAGGATGCCCTCTACGGCGTGCGAGGGCAAGTTGCCCTGGAAATTTCCCTGACCCGGGGCATTGATTTGTTGCCAATCCAGCCCTTTTTTCGCATGATGAAGCGGGGGAGGGGAAACTTCTTCCACACGGACAAAGGAGCTATCGCCATGACCGATTTTCTTTTGTATCTGGCCTACACGGCCGCCTTCACCGCCCTGATGTGGATTCCCTACATTCTCAACATGATCATGGTGCGTGGTCTGATCGATGGGGTGGGATATCCGGACAATCCCAAGCCGTTGGCCCCCTGGGCGCAGCGGATGCGGGCGGCCCATTACAACGCGGTGGAAAACCTGGTGGTGATGTCCATCCTGGCCCTGATCGCCCACGCGGCGAACATGGTCACCGAGACCATGACCACCGCCATGCTGGCCTATCTGATCTTCCGCGTCGTTCACTTCTTCGCCTACACCTTCAAGGTGCCCTGGGTGCGCACGCTGACTTTCGTCGGCGGCTGGGCCTGCATCGTGGTGGTCGCGGTGAGGATTCTTTTTTAACAAGGTGACGGACGCCCGGGGGGTATGATCCATCCGGGCAGCCATGCCGGGTTGACCGCAGTGGCACGGAAGCGAAGAAGTGAGGAGGCTGGTGGCGGGGTTCGTCAAATCCCTAGGCGCGGAACGGTGAGGGGGGGCTTTGTAAATTCCCCCCAAATTCCATCTCGAAATGAGGGGAATCGCCCGTTTAGGCGTCCGGAGCGACTTTTCAATTGTTTACGCGGGAAAAATCAAGAGGGCGTATCTTCAAGCGCATTTTGTAGCGCTTCCAACTCGGCCCGAAGATCGGGAAGATCCCTCATTACCGTGCACCATACCTGTTCGGGATCGATGCGATCGTATTCGTGCACCAAAATGTTGCGAAAGCCTATGATTTCATCGGTGTGACCGATTCGGCCGGCGGTTTCCGGATCGGACCGTTTCAACCGCGGCAGCGCCTCTCCAAGAATCTGGAACTACCGCTCAACGGCATCCCGCAGCATATGGTTGGACAGGTATTGAGGCAGGCTTTTACCCTCGGTATATTCCTGCAAAGCATTGACGGCCCGCAGCATATCCCACAAATATCCCTACGACCTAAGCCGCACAGAGCAACGTTCTTGCCGCCGATACACTTTTCAGGAAGTACGGATTCCGAATGGCGCCGGGCATGACCAGATCGACAGACCGCCCCGTCAACGCTTCGAGGTCGCGCTTCAGGCCGAAATACTCGCCCATCCAGAGCTTTTCGGCGCCGGGGGAGAAGGTCACCAGGAAATCCAGGTCGCTACGGGAGGGATCGAATTGCCCGATCGCGGCCGAGCCGATCAACTCCAGGCGAGCTACCTGGTATCTGATACACAATTCCCTCAACTCAGGGAGATGTTGCGCGATGATCGGATTCATGTTGATGAATCCTGTTCCATTTCCTCCGGAGCGGAGCGGTTCGCCCCCGGCCCAGAAACGCCAAGCTATCAGGCGTGCGCCACACCGGGCGGGAAACCGATTTTCCCCTCTGTCCGGAAATATTCCATGTCCGGTATCACGGTGTCCCCTTTAACGTGTAACCCATACCGGCATCGCCAGGCCCTGACGGAATCATTCCTGAAAAAAGGGAATCAGGCCACCTGGTTCCCGCCCTCGGCAAGTCTCGAATTCGGACCCGGCAACGGCCGGCATTCGGCCCTCGAATGGCCTGAATTTGGCATTCCCGGAAGGGAGTAATCTCCGATTTTCGGCATTCGGAGTATTTTTTCATCCTTTGGGTATTGACAATGCCTTCCTCCGGCCTTAGAAACAAAATTGAAGGTTTGCAGTCCACCAACCGCAGAAAGTTGAAAACGATGCTTCCCGTGATGCTCACCCTGGCTTTATTCGGCGCCCTGTTAATGGGGCTGATTCATATCCTGCGCCTGGACCGGAGCCGGAAACGCATCGCTGTCTGAACGATCATGTTTCACAGTTGCGCGAGGCTCGGCCGGGTCTCGCGTCTGAAAGTGTATAGAGCCAAAGCCGCGAGGCCCGAGACCCAGGGCAGCGCGGCTTTTTTGTTTTTTGAAACAGGCTCCATACCGACCGCTCCAGCCG
The DNA here is from genome assembly GCA_022573975.1 of SAR324 cluster bacterium. Lineage (GTDB taxonomy): Bacteria > SAR324 > SAR324 > SAR324 > JACQKK01 > JACZSY01. The sequence continues at coordinate 22,297 of JACZSY010000001.1, forward strand.
TGATGGATCGGGAAGAGGCGCCCACCCAAACCGGAAGCCGGCAGTTCCGGCCTCCCAGCAAACGATCGAGGAACCGGCCATGTCCGAGATAGAAACCATCAAGATATTCGACACGACCCTTCGTGACGGAGAACAATCCCCCGGCTTCACCATGAATGCCGAGGAAAAACTGATCATGGCGCAGCAACTGGCCAAAATGGGCGTGGACACCATCGAGGCTGGCTTCGCGGCGGCCTCTCCCGGGGACTTCGAGAGCGTCCGGGACATCGGCCACACCCTCAAAGGGCCGATGGTGGTCTCCCTTTGCCGCACCCGCATCGAGGACGTGGACGCGGCCGCGGAGGCCCTCAAAGGCTCGCCCAACTGGGGCATTCACACCTTCGTCGCGGCCAGCCCGTTGCACATGAAATACAAGTTGCAGCAGGACCCCGAGGACGTTTTGCGGGGCGCGGTGAAGGCGGTGGAACGCTCCAAGTCGTTCACCGACAACGTGGAGTTCAGCCCCGAGGACGCAACCCGTTCCGAGCCGGAATTCCTGGTGCGGATGGTATCGGAATGCATTCGCGCCGGGGCGACGGTGATCAACATTCCCGACACGGTGGGCTACACCACCCCCGATGAGATTTACCAGTTGATCGACCGGCTGCGCAACGAGGTCTACCAGGGCGATCAGGTCACCTTCTCGGTGCACTGCCACAACGACCTGGGGCTGGCCGTGGCCAATTCCCTGGCGGCGGTGCGGGCCGGGGCGCGGCAGATCGAATGCACCATCAACGGCATCGGAGAACGCGCGGGCAACGCCTCCCTGGAGGAACTGGTGATGCTGTTCAAGGTGCGCAAGGAGATGTTCGGGATGGAGACCAACATCGTCAGCGAGGAACTGTACCACGCCAGCCGCCTGCTGACCCAACTCACCGGAATCCCCGTGCAGCCCAACAAGGCCATCGTCGGGGCCAACGCCTTCGCCCACGAGGCCGGCATCCATCAGGATGGCGTGCTGAAAAATCCGCTCACCTACGAGATCATGACGCCCGAATCGGTGGGCATCAAGTCCAACAACCTGGTGCTGGGGAAACATTCGGGGCGCCACGCGCTGGCCGCCCGCATCCGCGAGTTGGGATATGAGGTGAGCGGGAGTGAGTTGAATCGGGTCTTCGGCGAGTTCAAGCGGCTGGCCGATCTGAAAAAAACGGTGTATGACGAGGACATCGAAGCCCTGGTCACGCAAAGCGACACCACCGGCCAAAGCCGCTACCGGTTGCTTTCCATGAACGTGGTCTCCGGCACCAACACGGTGCCCACCGCCACGGTGGAAATGGAAATCGACGGCCAGGTGATGCGCGAGGCGCATTTCGGCGACGGCCCGGTGGACGCGGCCTTGAACACCATCAAGCGGTTGACCCAATCCAAGTGCACGCTGACCCAATACAAGGTCAACGCCATCACCGGCGGCACCGACGCCCAGGGCGAGGTCACGGTTTCCATCGAGGAAAACGGGAAAGCCGTCACTGGCCGGGGCACCGATCCGGACATCATCCTGGCCTCCGCCAAGGCCTTCGTGGTGGCGCTGAACCGGATGGAATACCGCAAGAAGCGGATCGAAGGCGTTTGAAGCCGATTTTTTCCGCTCCATTCCCCGCGCCCTGCGGCGAAGTGGATTGTGTGTTTTCGATTCCCCGCTTCCTTCGGCGAGGCCTTTTATTTCCTGGTGCCCGCCGAAACCGGCCTCCCTCCGGCATGGTCATGCCCTTCCTGCCGTGATGGTTCCGGCGCCGGATACGCTCAACCCACCCTGTCATCGAAGAACGCCTTATGTGGTTTGTGCTGGCGCTGGGCAGCGCGCTGTTTCAAGTGCTTCGCAACATGGCCATGAAGCATCTTGGCCATGTGCTGGACGAGACCATCAACGTCTGGGGCCGGTTCGTCTTCCTGCTTCCCTTCGCGTCGATAGGCGTGCTGCTGCTGGGATATCCGGAAATCTCCGGGCCATTGGGCATGAAGCCGGTGGGCTTCGCAGCGTTGAGCGGCACGTTTTGGGGACTGGCCTTTTTGTTCGGCATTACCCAGAACCTGGGCACCTTGAGCCTGTCCAAGGCGCTCCACCTGTCGGACATCTCCCTGGTGACCGCCTTGTGGAAGATCAGCTTGTTGTTCCTGGTGGTCTGGGGGTATCTGGCCTTGGGGGAAACCCCCTCGCCGATGGGCCTGGCCGGGTTGACGGTCTCCATGGTGGGCGTGTATCTGCTCAATGTGAACCGGTCGCGGGTTTCCTTCTGGGCGCCCCTGGCCGCGCTGGTTGAGGACCCGGGCCAGCGTTGGACCGTGCTTGCCGGGCTGGGGTATGCGGTCTCCGTGGTGCTCATCAAGCGGATGGCCCAGCTTTCCAATCCGGCCTGGGCCGTGCTGGCGGGGTATTTGTTGTGCAGCGTCCTGCTCACGCCCTATGCCGTCTACCGCTCGGGGGAGTATTTCAGGCAGGTGGGCGCCAATTGGAAAAGCTTCGTGGCGATGGGAATGTTCGGCACCCTGTCCACCTGGTTCGGCACCACCGCCTACACCATGACCGTCAGCGCCTATGTGGAGGCGGTGAAACAGGTGGAGGTGCTGTTCGCCCTGGCCATCGGATATCTCATCTTCCAGGAAAAGGCCCGCATCAAGGTGATCTGGGCTGGCGCCCTGGTGATATTGCTGGGCATGGTGATGCTGAAACTGGGAGGTTGAGCGAGGGTTTTCGGTGAAACAGCGGCCAGGCGCGAATAATAATAATATCGGGGGCATACCCCTTGCCCGCCGGAGGAAAAAATATCGCGGCTTGGCGCTTCCCCCCACAGTTTCCACTCAACCACCCAAAAGGAGCAGACGATGGGATTTAACCAGATGGATTTTCAACGGTTGATCGAAGATTTCACCCGCGCCGTGGAGGCGGGGGACGGCACACGGCTGGCCGCCCTCTTCACCGGGGCGGGAGTGTACCACGACACCTTTTATGGGGAATTCGAAGGCAGGGAGGCCATCCGGGCCATGCTGGAGGAGCGGTTTCATGGCGATGCGGAGCGCTTTTTATGGGAGATGGAACAGGCGGTGTGCGATGGCCAAACCGGGTACACCAGCTGGAACTTCAGTTATACCTCGATCCAGCAGGGCAGCACGGGCCGGCGGGTGGTCTTTCAGGGCATGAGCCGTTTCGACCTGGAGGGAGGATTGATCCGGCGTTACAGCGAGAAACTCGACAGCGGAATGGCCTTGATTCAACTGGATTTTCATCCGGAACGAATGGCCAAGCTGTTCAACCGCTGGAATGCCCCCCTCGCCGTTCAACCGGCGCTGCAACGCCATTTCAAAGGAGAATCTTCCCGGTAAGCGGGGGTCAAAAGCGGAATCAGTCGTCCTTCGCCAGGCGGTCGGCCGCCCCCTGGGCGAGCAGCCCGGCCAGCCGCGCCGCATCGTCCATGGCCGGGGAAAAGTAATAAAAAATTTGAAAACGCCCGGATTTTCCGGTGGACGCCAAGCGGAAGCGCTTTTCGGGCGAGATGATGCCCGGTTCATTGGGTACCAGGCATCTCGCCTTGTCCTCGCCTCCAAACAATAAAAATATTTCCCCCTCGCTCACCACCACTTTCGCCCATTGGTCCGGCGGGAGCCGGGAAAAAACAGACAGCTCCCTGGGAACGGAATTGTGGTTGATCAGCGCGGAAAGGTCCTTCAACACCAAATCGGGCGGGATGGTTTCCATCATCGTTTTCCCCCTTCCCCTTTCGTTCATCAGGATTTTTTCTTGGCCGCTCCAGACTTGGCCGCATTATTTTTAGCCCCCGTTTTCTTGACCTCTTTCTGCTCGGCCAGGAACTCCTTGCGCTCCTGAAGCAGTTTCGACCCGTCCCAATCATAAATTCCGATGATTTGGTTTTGAAACCGCTCGTTGAAGGCGGTGACCCGGGCTTTCAATTTTTGGTCCGAGACCGAGGGGTCCAGATTGGCCTTGATGGTGAAATAGCGGTAATCGTCCTTGGCTTTCCGGTCGCCGATTTCGAGGGTGAATTTTCGCTGGTCAAAAAACTCGAAATTGACCTGCCCCATGCGTTTTCGGCCCAATTCGGCCGCCGGTTTGTCCGCGGGGGCGATTTTGGAAAGATCCATGCCGCCGATCAGGTTCGCCAAGCTTTTGATTTCGGTTTGCTTCAGGCGCTCCGGGGGCATTCCCGCGAGGGTCCACTTGGCCTCGGGTTTTTCGCGGGAAAACACCATCTCTTTTTTCCCGGGCTTGCGAATCCGGATCGATTTAAGCACCTTGTCGGCGACCTCGTCAAAGATTTCCTTGTCGATCCAGTCTTCCGGCCTGTAGTCCACGAGCACCGTGTCCTTGATCAGATAGGTAATCTCCTCGCCCACGAACCGGATGTACGTGCCGCCGAATCCCACGTTTCTTTCGCCGCCCCGGTCCCTCCCGATCACCATGTCGAAGAGGGATTTATCCTGGGCATCCAGGAAACGGATGCGGTATCCGGTTTTTCCTTTTTCCCATTTGCCCCCGTTTTCCTCCGCGGTGAGGACATTGAGCCCGGCCAGTTTTTCTTTTTTATCGGTGGTGAGATGGGCGATTTTCTCGGTGTTCAGCTTGACCAGCAGGGCCTTGATTTTTTGCGGGCTGGCGGAAAAGCCGTTTTGTTCCAGCACGGTCCATTGATTGTCCGTCACCTGTACCAGGGTCACCATTCCTTCATGGGATTGGATTTGGATTTTTGTGGCCTGGCTCACGTCCGCTGTTCCCATCACGGACTTTCCAGTCCGCACCTCGCTCGAGGAACCGCCGCCCCAGCGGTTCAATCCAAAAACACCAACGGCCAGAACGATCAAAACGCCGCTAAAGATCGATAGGGAGCGGAACTTCATTTTTTGCCTCCTTTTCTGCGGTTTCTCATGAAGAGGACCACAAAGCCAACCAACGCCACCAACAAGGGCATGGCCAAAAGATTGCCGAACAATAAACTGCTTCCCAGGGCCTTGATTTTCTGGCGCAGGTTCTTCCTTACCTTCCTCAATTCTTTTTTGGTGCGCTCTTCCTCCAGCTGGAAGGCCTTGATCTCTTCCAATTGGTCCCGGGTGAGGATGATTTTCTGGCCCTTGGGGGTGTTTTTTTCGATGGCCTCCAGTTTCGCTTTCACCGTCTCCAACTTGGTGGACAGGCGGGTTTCTTCTTCCGCGAACTTGTCCGCCGCCTCGCTCAGCATGGCGGAAACCTTGGTGAAAGGCCGGGAGGATCTTCCCCTGGAGCGGATATAAATCAGATCCTGGCTGCCGGCCAGGAAATCCACCGCATTGAAGACGAGATTGAAGTTGTCATTTCTTCGTTTCGCCACAACATTGCCGAAGAAATTGAATTTTTCGATGGAAAATTGATCGGAGATGAAATCCACGTCCCCGATCAACACCACGGAGGATTCCTGTTTCGACTCGGTCAGATGGGGCAGTGCCGGTTTTTTGGGGGGCTCGGTTTTTCCGCCGGCCGCCGGCCGTGGTTTGGGTGGAGGGGGGGGGCCGCCCGGGTAGGCCGATTTGAACGATCCGGTCAGCAACGCCGCGGCCACCCGTTCCTTGCCGTCGGGTACGATGCTCCTGGCCAGGGCGCTGGGGGACAACATGCGCACGCTGGCGAAATCCACCATGGCGGATTTCTTGGAGGAGTTGATCAGCGGCGTGAATTTCAGGGAAAACCCGTCCTTGGTGGAAAACACCCCCGTATCGATGAGGGCAATCTCCTCCAGGTCGGCGGTAATCACCTGCTCGCGGTTCATGAATTTGGAGTTGAAGGACACCCAGATGGGGTAATCCACGACGCCATCCTGGGGCGAATTGACCCGGGTGGGCAATTCCAGGTCGCCCAAAATCTTGGTGGCGTCGAACTGAATGCCCCAGGCGGAAAATAATTTCTTCAGGTCGCTGTTGGTCGGCATCCCGAAGCGTTGTTGGGCCGCTGGGTCGAGCCGGGAATTCGGATCCACCATCACCAGCAGTTTCCCCCCCCGCAAGAGAAATTGGTCCAGGGCATAGCTGACGCTATCGGTGACGTTTTTGGGATGAATGACCAGCATCATCTTGATATCCTTGGGCACCTCCACCAGGTCGCCCGGGGAAATCATTTCTATGGCGTATTCTTTTCGCAATTCCGTGATAAAGGTCCATTCCTGGCCGCGCCCCCGGCCCATTGGCCCGCTATATCCGGCCATTGGCAACGAGGTCAGTAATCCGAGCTTCACCTTGTCCGCTTGACCGACCCGCGAGATGGCGCGGGAAATGTCATATTCGAGGAATTTCTCGCGGCGGGGATCGAAAAACTTCACCACCTCCTCGCGTTCAGCGGAAAGCACCACCATGCCGAAGAAAAATGTATTCCCGGTGGGGAGCCTGGCCCCCTCCAACCCATAACGGGAGGCCCAATCCTCCTCGTCCGTGTCCGGTTTGGGATCGAAGATTTCCAGGGAAAGTTTTCCTTTGGACAAGGCGGCATATCTGCGCACCAATTCGATCACTTTGGTCGAATAGGTCTTGAATGAAACCGGGATTTCCGCCAGATCGGCGGAGTAATAAAGCTTGATGGTGGTCGCTTCTTCCAGATTGGCCACGATATTCCTGGACCCGTCGGAAAGGGTGAACAATCCCTCGTCGGTAATGTCCAGCCGCATCGGTATGAATGCGAAAAGCACATTGACCGCCACCAATCCCACCGCCAGCAGCAGGAAAGCCGCCAGGGGGATGATTTTGGAAAGAAGGGGGTTTTGCCGCATCATCCAATCGTTCCTTTCAAGGTTGGAAACCCGCGCCCGGGTAAGGGTGTCACCGTTTTTTCACCGTGAGGCCGCGACTGGCGGTTTTTCCATTGAAAATACACTTAAGACGCTTTCGTGTGTTCCAACACCAATATGTTGGCCAGCAGCATGAAACCGATGATCGACAAAAAGTACACCACATCACGCGAATCGATCTCCCCGCGGCGGATGGCGTTGAAATGGGTCGTGAAACTGAACTGGGTAATCAAATCGGACAGCCACACCGGAAAAAAATCCACCAGGGACGTGGTCAATACCCCCCACCCCAACAACACCAGCACCAGGCAGATGATAAAACTGGTGATGAAACTGATGACCTGGTTCTTGGTGAGCGATGAGGTGAAGCAGGAAATGGACAAATAGGCTCCGCCCATCAGGAAACTGCCCACATAACCGGTGAAAATGATCCCCCCATCGGGCTCGCCCAGATAGTAGGTGGTGAGGATCATGGGGAAGGTCAGCAGCAGGGCGATCCCGATGAACAACCAGGCCGCCAGGAACTTCCCCAGCACCGCCACATAAAGCGGCACCGGCAGGGTCAGCAGGATTTCGATGGTGCCCTGCCGCCTGTCTTCGGCCCACAGCCGCATTCCCACCGACGATATCAATATCAAATAAAGCCAGGGATGGAAGAAGAAAAAAATACCCAGTGAAGCCTCGTTGGACTGGTAGAAATTTCCCAGATACCAGGTGGTGCCGGTGGTGGATATGAGGAAGATGATAATGAACACATAGGCCACGGGGGATCGGAAATAGCTGAACAACTCCCGCTTGATGATGGGCAGCATCGGCCCAAAATTGGATTTCATGAGAGAATCGGGAGTGTTGGATCGGTTGAGGGTCATGAATGTTCTTCATGCAGGGTCACTTGGCGGAAAACCTCATCCATCCGGCCCCGTTCGGCGAAAATTTCCAGAAATTCGATCTTCTTCGATTCCAGGAAGCGGGAGACTTCGGGAAGAATCACCTGGGCCGATTGAGGAAACACGGCATAGGTGGTGGGGGCGTTGCCCTTGCCGTCAACGTCCTTGCCGTCCTCCCGCTCCACCGAGGCCACGCCCTTGATTTCCCGCAACTGCGCCTCCAATCCATCCTGGGGTCTGATGGTGCGCACCATGACGGCATTGTGGTGACGGGACATGGCCGCCAATTCGTCCGGGGTGCCGTCCACCACCAGCCGCCCATTGGCGATGATGATGGCCCGGGTGCAGACCGCCTCCATTTCTTCGAGAATGTGGGTGGAGAGGATGATGGTCTTGGTCTGGCCCATCCCCCGGATCACCTCGCGCATCTCGTGCTTCTGGTTGGGGTCCAGTCCGTCGGTGGGTTCATCGAGAATCAGCACCGGCGGATCGTGGATCATCGCCTGGGCGAAGCAGACCCGCTGCTTGAAGCCTTTGGACAGGTTGTCGATGATCCGGTGCAGCACCTCGTCAAGGGAGGTGATTTCCACTACCCGCTCCACCGCCCGATTCCGTTCCGCCCCCCTCATGCCCCGCACCTCGGCGATGAAGCGAAGGTACTCCCGGACGTTCATTTCCGAATAGGCCGGTGCGTTTTCCGGCAGGTATCCGATCTGGCGGCGCACCCCAAGGGAATCCTCTCCGACGTCCTTGCCGCCGACGATGATGGTTCCGGAGGTTGGGGGAATAAACCCCGTGATGATCTTCATGGTGGTGGATTTTCCGGCGCCGTTGGGCCCCAGGAACCCCAGCACCTGCCCCTGCTTCACCTCGAAGGTGATATTGTCCACCGCCGTGAGGCCCCCAAATTTTTTGACCAGTTTGCGGACTTCGATCATCGACTTGCCTTGCTTGAATCGTTTCGGATTTCCCGCCGCATCGGGCGATGGCCGCGCTGGAAATTCCGGGTTCGGAACGTATGACCCATGCCAACCGGAAAGGGTTCAACCGGCTCTGGCCGGCGGAAGGTCAACGCGCCTGGGGTTCCCCGGCCAACCGGCGGGCGGCGGGGAAAAATATCCAGCGTCCGCCGGTTACTTGCCGATGATCCCCAGCACATCGTCCTCTTTGAGCATCAAATATTCCTCGCCATCGAGGGTCACGTCGGTGCCGCCGTATTTGGCGAACAACACCAGATCGCCCACGGAAATATCCATCGGCACCACCTCGCCCTCCTTGTCCCGGCTGCCGGGTCCGACCGATATCACCTTGCCCTCCTGGGGCTTTTCCTTGGCCGAATCGGGGATGATGAGTCCGCTGCTGGTGGTTTCTTCGGAGTCGATCCGCTCCACCAGCAGACGGTTGCTTAACGGTTTTAACATATGGCCTCTCTATGAATTGGTCTCGCTTGCCGCGATCCGCGGGACAAAGGCGCATCCGGCCGCCTCCGATTCCCATGGCCGCTGTTCTGGAGTGTTCGCGGCAAAATTTTCGCGCCCCGTTCAGTCATGACTGCATTCGGGAAATCACAAGGCGCGAGAGCAAACCTGAAATAATCCGGATAGTAACACGGCGCATAACAAACTTCTCTGAATAAGATATTTTTAGGGAAAGATCAAATGCCAGTCAAGAGGCCCGGATGTCCCATTTCGGTTCACCCCCTCGATGGAGGCGGGAAAACACCATCGATGGAATCTTTTTTTACCGCTCCATTCTCCGCCGCTTGCGGCGCTGCATCCGGTTTTTAGGCCCCCATTTCCCGTCACCGGGGGGTGAGGCGCCTCATTTTTTTCCTCACTGGTAAATTTTCTTATAGGTCATGAACGAGAGAAAGACCCTTTTAACGTATCGTTTGGTTTCCTGGATGGGAATATGTTCCACGAAATGGTCCGCTGGGAGATGGCCGTAAAGCCGCCGCCATTTTCTGGCCGTGGTGGGGCCGGCGTTGTAAGCGGCGGCGGCCAAAAAAAAGTTGCCCTTGAACCGCCGCATCATCTGGCGGAGATAATAGGCCCCGAATTCGATGTTCACCTCCGGCGAGTTCAGCCTGGTTTCATCGAGATTGACTCCCCGCCGCCTGGCGATTTGCCGGGCCGTGGCCGGCATCAATTGCATCAACCCCCTGGCGCCCGCGATGGAATCGGCCGAGGTGAAAAAACGGCTTTCCTCGCGCATGACGGCCATGATGGCATAGGGGTCAATCCCAAAGGTTTGGCCCTGGCGCCGTACCATTTCCCAATAGGCCAGCGGAAAGGCCCGCCGCCACAAAAGCGAGCCGGAAACCCGGGAACGCCGCATGATTTTGAGCTTGTGACGGGCCATCAGCAGCAATTGCAGATAGGGATTGTCCAGGTAGGAAAAAAGCCGGCTGGCCTCCTCCACCACCGGCTTGGGAAGCCTGCGCGCCACCACATGTTTTAGCAACTGCGACGCCAGGTCGATTTCGCCGACCGAAAAAAGGAACAAGGCTTGTGGAAAAGGAGCATGATCCCACAGGGCGGCGATACGGGGGTAGGGTTCCTGCCGCTCCACAGCCGCGTTTCTGCCGGTTTTCATGTTCAGCTTGGCGCCGTTGCCGATGAATTCCGCCATTGCGGTGTAATACCCGTAAGGCCATCTTGCTTGCAGCTCTCTCCAGGCGGCCTTTCCTCCCTCAAGTTTACCCCGCGATAATTTCAGGCGGCCCTTCCAGTAATAGAGCCGCGCATGGTCCACCGGATGGAATAAAATTCCCGATTTCAGCGTTTTTTCAATGAGCGCCGCTGCCCGTGCAACCCGTTTTTTGGCGATATTTTCCCAGATCACCCACCAATGGGCGCCGGATGAATCCTGGGACCGTGGGAAATCGCGGCTGAGCCGTTTCAGCCAGTAGGCTGTGGTCACGGGATTGCGGCGTCCATGATTGTACTTCACCAAGTCCAAAAAGATGCCCGGCAACGCGCCATCTCCGGGAGAGATTCGCTCCAATGTTTTCAAATGCTTGAGCGCCGTTCCGATGTTCCGCCGCCGTTGCTGGATGCGGATGCTCCAGATCAGGGATTGGCGTTGGGAGAAGGAGAACGCTTTCAGCACCTTTCGATCCCGCAGATAAAAAACGCCCCGCTGGTAATACCGTTTCTGGATCAGCGCCCGGATGTAGAGGCGCCCCACCGACCTGGCGATGCGGGGTTCGAGGCGCGGCAGTTTGTAGGGGTGGAACTCGCCGAGCAACCGGGAAAACTGCCGCAGCCGATACAGGCGCCGGGCTCGCAGCAGATACCCTCTGTCAGTGGGCGGGCCCAGGCCCCTGTTTATCTTTCGCGCCGGGAAATCGGCCCATTTCCCTGCCGCCTTGGCGTTGGGGGGATGGCTCCACATCAAGGCGGCAAGTTTCCATCTCAGCCATTCGTTCTTGCTTCGCGAGGAAATTTGGTACCAGTGCCGGATCAGTCGATAATCCCCCGGTCCGATACTTTTCCCGGCGATGTAGGTCAACAGATAGGCCGCCTTCTTTTGATAAGCCAGGGCCGGCTTTTGGTTGAGCAGCGCCGACAACAATTCGCGGCTCCTGTTCAACAGGATCGAAGGGGGGCTTTCCCGTAAAAATCTGGAAAACTCCAACACCGCCTCGTCATGCTCGCCCGCATCCACCAAGGCGTTGAGCAAATACCATCTCCAAATGTATGGCACGCCGGGTTGGCCGGCCAATCCTTTTTTCAATTCCTGTATCGCTTTTTCCGGTAGATGCTCCCCCAGTGCGCAGACCCCATTGAGAAAAAGGCGCCTGGCCGGCTGCCACCCCTCCGGCAGCGGAACGGCGCTCAATTCCGGATCTTCCCAGTCCGGCCGCTCACAGGCCGCCAGGAGCGCCTTGGGCGGTGGAATGGAGAGTGAATGGTGCGCCAAAACCGGGGAAAAGCCGGAACCGGCCACCATCGCCGCCAATGCCATCGCCGCCAATGCCATCGCCGCCAATGCCATCGAAACCACGGCCAGTGGAGCCGTCGCCAGCGAACCCACAGCCTTCCGAAGGCGGGGGAAATTCCACCATGGCACCAATGGTGCTAACCTGAACGGGAGCAAAGGATTACCGGGACGCGGCACGCTGGACCTTTTGATACGGGTCCATTTCCCGCCGCTTGCGGCGAAAAAGAAGACGGTTTCTTGAAACCTTGCCCCTTGGGGCGAGGCCGTTCAATTTTCTTGAATTGGATCCATGGCCACCCAAGAAAAAAACCACGGATTGCTTTGGATGTTAACCTATTCCTCCGATGGGGCGGCGCCACGGGAGGTGGCCTTCGGGCCAAATGATGCCATTTATCATCTCTACCGGCAAACCAGAAATCCGTACCTCGAGCGGGCCATCGCACCGGCCACAAAAAAGCTGGAACGCTCCAGCGAGGATTTGCACAAGTTGTTCCGGTTGATCCGGGATCATCATCAATATGGCATCTCACCGGTCAACACCCGGCAACCCTACCACAAGCGCGACCTTTCCCATCCCGCGCCTCCCAAAAGCGTTCGCCCGGAATATCTGACACCGGAAAAAATGAGCGGCGATATTCTGCGCCTGCCCTGGATGATCGAAGTGTTTTTCAAATCGGTGCTGTCGCGGCTGGAAAACAATCCCGGCCACTTCAAGGGCGTGGTCGAGGAATTGATGCAACAATTCCAGCAGGACCGGGTACGGATTAAAATATACGATGCCTATCGTACCTTCGCCGATTGGGACGATTTGATGCGGACTTTGCGGGAAATCGCGAAATACCCCGCGCCGGAAACCTTCGATCTGTTTTGCAGCGCCCTCTTCGCCTACTATGATCTGGCATTCCCGCCCTAGCATCTGGCGTTCCCGCCCTGGGATTTGGCGTTTCGGCCCGGAGATATTGCGTTCCCGCCCGGGATGGGAGGCCGGTTGGCCGGCCAACTCCGCGGGGCCGGGCTCGTTTCAGGGGTTGAAGTAGTAGGAATCCTGCTTTTCCTCGTGGTGATTGACCATCAGCCCGGCCAACCGGCCCAGCCGCGCGGCCACCTCTTCGAGTATCCCTTCCCCGGTCACTTCCTCGCCCAGGGCGGCCATCACCAATTCCATCCAGGCATCCCGTTCGGTCGGGCCGATCTTGAAATGACGATGCTTGAAACGAAGGAACGGTTTTCCGTAGGTTTCGGTGTATTCCTTCGGCCCGCCGAAAAACTCGATGAAGAAGGCCCGTTGTTTTTCCCTGGCGGCCTCAAGGTCGTCGAACATGGGAGACAGCAGTGGATGGCGGGCGATGGCACCGTAGAACCGCTCCACCCAGCGGCCGATCCCTTCTTCGCCGCCCAACTCGGCCAGCCCCACCGTTTGGTGCTGATTTTCCGTTTCGCTTTCCATGGGGGAATATCGTTCTCGTGAAGGCAAGCGGCGCACCGCACCGCGGGAGAAGGCTTTTGGGGCAAGCCCTCCCTGAAAAATAATCCGGGGAAGCCGCTCCCTGGCTCCATCCTCCTGCGTTTGGCGGGCATGGGCAAACCGCCCCGCGGCTTCCCGCCAGGGTTTTAGAAGGCCTGTGACCAACTAAATGCGTGGGGGATTTCATCCCCGCAACCCCAGAACATTTTTTGAAAAAAATGGATGAAAATTTTCAATAAGATATTGGAATGATAGGTTTAAATACTTGTTTTTCCTATGAGAGAGTTTGTTGAAACTTTTCAAAATTTCCCACCGGAGGGCCGCCGGAGGCACCCCTCTCCCGCTTTTATCGAGTTGGTCACAGCCCTTTTAGGGTAGAATAACCCCGAACGCCCCCAATGGCCATGGAGAAGCCGCTTGGAGTTCCGGCCAGGCTCAATGGGAAAAATCTCGGGAGTCACCGGCCCGTGGTGCATGAAATCTGCATTAAAATTCCTTGAAATGATTATGGGTTTTAATCAATGCATGACCGGTCTGACAATGCCGGTCACACCGCCAAGGGCGGGTTGCCCCACATCGCTCGAATTTTGATAAACTATTCAAGATTGGCCTCATCCACCATCACCCGTGTGAAGCTGTGAAACTCCCATTGGCGAAGAACAGTATCCCCTCCCCCTCCAACCGGCGACGGTGGAGGGGCGCCCGCCTTTTGGCCCGGCTGACCGGGTGGATGTGGCCGATCCTGGCAGGTGGCATGGTGCTTTCCATGGTCCATTCCCAGCCTAAAAAGCAGGCCGAGGTCATGGAGATCGATTGGCAGCGCGCCTTTTACGGCACATTGGATGGGAAAAAAGTACTCCTTTTCAACTCCACCCTGGCCCACGGCAAGCTTACCTTCGGCGACTTGAATGGGGACGGAAGGTTGGACTTTCTGGTGGGAAAAGAAAACGGACGAATCGCCCTGTTCCTCAACGAGGGCACTTCGGAAAAACCGGCCTGGCGACTGAACCAGGAAGAAATCAAAGCCCAATTCCCGCGGCCGGGCGAAAACCAAAAAATCAAAACCGGGCTCGATGTGATCGATGTCGGAAACCACGCCGCTCCGGCGCTGGTGGATATCGACCTGGACGGCGATCTCGATTTATTCGTGGGGAGCGGTGACGGGCGTTTTTTCTTTTTCAAAAACATTGGCAATCCCCTCCTGCCCTCTTTTTTCCTGGTGCGGGACGATTCCATCTCCAGGGATTTCGGCAACCGTTTGGTTCCCTTTTTCGCCGATGTGAACCAGGACCGTTTGCCGGACCTGCTGGTGGGCAATCAAAAGGGTGAGGTCTACCTGATGATCAATGAAGGCTCCCGCTCCCGGCGGGAGGGGATAATTTGCAGGGAACTGCCCGCCGCCGATCCCGAGCCGGAAGAAAAATTCCCCTGCAAAATTCCGCCTCGGCGTTTACTTTCCATCGGCAAGGAATCCAACGCCGCTCCGGCCATGGTCGACTGGGACGGGGATGGCGATCTGGACCTGTTCGTGGGCAAAAGCGATGGCACCATCGCCTACTACGAAAACAAAGGCGACGCCTTCAACGGAGACTGGCGATTGGCGCAGAGGCGCTTCCTGGCCATCGACGAGGGCGGATTCGCCGCGCCGGTTTTCCTGGAGGCCAATGGCGACGGCAAGCCGGACATGCTCATCGGGAGCAGCACCGATCTAATTTCACTCTACACCTACAAGGGCACCGGCAACCCACTGGACGTGTGGAAGGTGACCGGAAACTGGCTCGACAACCGGCGAATCGCACCGGATCAAAGCCGGGTCGTGTTGACCTCCGGAGATTTGGATGGCGACAAGGACCTGGACCTGATCCTCGGCAATGGGGCGGGTTCGCTGATCCGGCTGGAGAACACCGGCACCCCGGCCAAACCCGCCTGGACTCCCGTCACGGGAAATGTGCTGGCCAAGGTGACGCGGAAAAATTCCGCCCCCTGGCTGGCGGACCTGGACGGGGACGGCGATCTGGACCTGCTGGTGGGTGGAATCGATGGCCAACTCTGGCTGCTGCGCAACCGGGGGGGACCCAAGGCCGCGAAATTCGTACTGGAAACCACCCGTTTCGAGAAAATCGACGTGGGCAATGACAGTATTCCGGTCACCGTCGACATCGATGGCGACGGCGATCTGGACCTGTTCGTGGGCAACCGCAACGGCTTTGTCATTTTCTACCGGAACATCGGCAGCGCCTCTTCCCCCAAATTCCGGAAGCCCGTCAAGTTTGGAAATGTGTCCGGGAAGAGGAACGCCGCGCCCGGATTTTTCGATTGGAATGGTGACCAGCAAGTCGATTTGGTGGTGGGTTCCCGTGGGGGATTCCTGATCCTCAATGTCAATAAAAATCCCCCCAAAAGCGTCGAACTCAAGGCCTGGGAACCGTTGGGCAAAAGGTGGGGGCCGTTCAGTGGAGACGGGTTCAGCGTCCCCCATTTCGCGGACCTCAACCAAGACGGCAGGCCCGACCTGCTGTTGGCCGACGGACAAGGCAATATCCAGTTGTGGTGGAATCGGGGCCGGGCGCCGCCATCCAAGCGCGAAACCGCTTCGGTGAAAGGCGGCGGGGAAAGTGAACCCGACGACACGGCCAACGATATCCAGAATGCGCTCGCCACCGCCGCCCTGACCCCGGACGCGCCCGATACCCTGTCCGGCAGCGGGTTGAAGGACCTGTCGCCACCCGCCGCCACCAACGGGGAGCAGGGAGCGGCCGTTTCGGCCATTCTCAGCCAGCCCCGGGAAACCACGGGCCCGATCGATCCTGAGCTGGTGCTGGTCTCCAGGAATTTCGCGGGAATCAAGGTCGAGGGCCGCTCCGCCCCCACATTCGGTGACATCGACGGGGACGGTGACCTGGACCTGGTGGTGGGCGGGGGAAAGGGCGCATTGGAACTCCACCGCAACGTCGGCACCAGGAAAAAACCGGCCTGGAAATTGGAAATCAAAAATCTGGCCGGGTACGAGGGGGGAGACAACCCCTCGCCGCTGCTGGTGGACCTCGATGGGGATCAAAAGGTGGATCTGATCGTCGGCACCGAAAACGGGCGTCTCCTCTTTTATCGCAACACCGGCAAGACCAGCGGGGATCCCTTCCAACTGGTGCCAGGCGCATTGGCCGGGATCAATGTCCGCCGCAATGCCGTTCCGTCGGTGGTGCGGATCAATGGCGATTCCCTCCCGGACCTGCTCGTTGGAAACCTGGCGGGAACCCTGTTCGCCTATCTCCGGGACGCCACGGCGCAATCCTTGAATTTCAAGTTGGAAGATCGGCGTTTCCTGAGAGTGGATGTGGGCATCGCATCCACGCCATTCGTGGGAGACATCGACCGGGACAAGGCGCCGGACCTGCTGATCGGGTCGGACCAGGGCAAGATAACCTTCTTCACGCGCGGCAGGGGGCGGGAAAAGCCGACCTCCTCGGGCTGGTCACGAGGCAAGGCGTTTTTCAAATCCTTGAAATTTCCCTTCGCCTCCAGGCCGGTGCTGGCCGATGTGGATGGTGACGGTGACATGGACCTGTTTTTGGGAACTGAAAAAGGAACGATCTTTTACTACCGCAACGATGCTGTCAAAGCGGAATAGCCACAAAAGCGCGATGGTGGCGGAAAAGAAATCAACCCAACCCCTGGCCGCGCAGGGGGAACCCGCGCGGAGCATTGGCGGCGGGGCTTTTGGCGTTGCCGGGTCAAGAAGGCGCGATCGAGGAAGGATGGGATGATAATCCAGCAGCTGGGGATACTTCGGAAGATCGGGCCGTCATGGATAGGCCGGCCCGGATCATCAAGGAAATTTTTCTGGAAGGAGAAATCCGACATGAGAAAAGGACTATGGACGGCCCTGTTGGCGCTTGTGTTTTCCGCCGCCGCGCTGGTTCCCGCGCTGGTTCCCACAATATTGGCCGCGGGAAGGCTGGATGTGGTGCGGGTGGAATTGGCGGAAAAATCCATCCCTCCGGGAGGCTTGCAGATCGTGCAAATCACGCTGGGAAACGTCGGCCGCGATGCGATCCTCGCCGGACTGAAACTGGACCTGCTCAACGAACGCCAGCAGCGGATCGGCTCGCCCCAGACCCGCCAGGTGAAAATTCCCGCCAAGGATGAAATCCGGGTGTTGTTCCGCCTGCGCGTGCCCAACAAGCCGGGGAAGTACACGGTGCGCTTCGAGGCCTTCAAGCCCGATTTCAAAAACCGGCTGATCCGGGGCAAGCCGGTCTTCATGACCCCCTTCGTGGTCGGCCTCAGCCCCGATCAACGCTTGCGGGACCAGGCTCAGCAGACCGGGTTGACCACCGCGCGCTTCACCCCGCCCACCGGCCTCAGGTTCGAACTGCCGGACCTCCTTTTGGAGAACGTCTCGATCAAGCCCGATGACCTGCTGGTGGGCGAAGAAATAATGATCACGGCCGATCTGCTCAATGTGGGAGGGGATATCGCCCGCACCATCAGCGTCCATGTCAACTATTACAATATCCGCACACCCAGGCGGATCCGCACCATCAGCAAGCATGTGATTCACGTTCTCGCCCCCGGAGAAACAAAGGAACTGGTCTACAAGGAACTCCTGCCGAAAACCTCGATTGTCGGGGCCTACCAGATTTCGCTGGTGGTCGATGTGGGGGACCGGGTGGAAGAATCCAACGAGGAAAACAACTCCGCGAAAACCGCGGAGTTCCGGCTCAGCCGGATCAAATTGATATTTCCCCGGCCCGATTTCGCCTTCGAGGAGGCCGGTCTCTTTCTCTTCCGGTGGAACACCCTCAGTTTCGACGAATTCAAGGTTCAGGTGGGCATCGATGCGGCCTTCCGGGAGACCGAAAATTTCTTCGATCTGCCCCAAGGGGACAAATGGACCAAGGACCTGGAAATTGTCCCGCTGGAAGGGGAATTGCCCGCCATGGCGCAGGGGCTGATGGAAAAAAGCAAGAAACGCGAGCTTTTTTGGCGGGTGACGGCCCGGGACAGCAAAACGGGAAAGAAAGGCGTTTCCCGCGTCTTCCGCTTTACCATCAAGCCCGAAAAGCAAGAACCCCCGGAAGAAACCCCGCCTCCGGCTCAGCCCGTGCGGCCGCCTCGAAATTGAGAAAACGGTAAATCCGAACCCCCGGGCCGGCTCCGGCCGGCCCTCCAGGTGCTCCCGGAGATCACCCAAATGGCCTCGAGGCATCACCCGTCCGCCCACCCGTCCGGCGCGGTCCGCGATGCACCTCAATCCGCCTCCCGTTGGGTTAAAAAAAACTCCAGATCCCGCAGAGCCATCGCCCGCATGGAATAGCGCCGCTTTTCCTCCTGCTCCATCTCCCCCAGGGTGCGTGTGGCGCCGTCGGGTTGAAAGATGGGATCGAACCCGAATCCCAGACCGCCCCTGGGGCGGACGATGCGCCCGGCGATCTCTCCGGAAAAAAAATGAAGGCGGCCGCCATCGTGGAAGCCCACGCCGCAAACCGCACGGGCTTTTTGGTCGCCAAAGGGTTCCAGCGCCCGCGCCAACCCCTCCCCGCCCAACGCCTCCAGGAAAAATTTGATGAACGGACCGGGCAACTTGCCCCAGGCCTCGAAAATGAGCACGGTATCCTCCACCAGCACACTCTCCCCCACCATCCGATGGGCCTGATCGGCCTTGAAGCGCACCAACCGCTCCAGATCGGTGGTCTGCAACTCGTCCAGTTCCAGGTGTACGCCTTCCACCGGGCGGTGCAGCCAGGCAGCGGCTTCCCTCAATTTTCCGGGGTTGGTGGTCACGAATTTGAGCGCGATCCTGGGGGCCATCGGCAGCATTCGGGTTGGGGGGCCGCCGGTATCGAAATCGGGCCGGACTTTCCGCCTCGCCACCTGCCGGCGGTTTACAGGAAGCGCCCGCCGGGCTAGGTTAAGCCCTTTTGACGCGAGGGCACAAGCCGCCGATGGGACAGCGGCCCCGAACCGGCGGCCCCGAAAATGACACACAGCCTCACCGCAAGATGAACGATTTACTGATCCGGAACATTCGCATCCCAGGGGGGGAAGTCCAGGACATGCTGATCCTGAAAGGACGGATCGACACCCTGGGCCAGGGCCTGCCCGTGGCGGAGGGCATCCCCGTGCTGGAGGGGAGAGGATTGATGGCCCTGCCCGGCGCCATCGACATGCACGTCCATTTCCGCACTCCGGGGGGAGAGCACAAGGAAACCCTGCTGAGCGGGGCGCGGGCCGCCATCAAAGGAGGAACCACCACCTGCGCCGACATGCCCAATACCCAGCCACGCACCACCACCCTGGCCGCCCTGGAAGAAAAAATCGAAAAAGCCCGTGGCGCCCCCGCCAATCTGCTCTTCAATTTCGGCGCGGAACCGGACAACCTGGATCAGGTGCGCGCGGCCGCCGCGCACAGTTGCGTGAAGGCGCTTAAAATCTACATGGGCCCCTCCACCGGGCAGGGCGGATTGGCGCCGGAGCATGTGGAGGCGCATTTCCGCCAGGCCGGGGCGCTGGGTCTGCCGGTGATGGTTCACGCCGAGGACATGGAACAGATTCTCCACGATGGCCAGCGCTTTCCCCATGATGCCGGGCATCACCACCTGCTGCGGGGGGCGGAGGGAGAACTTCGCGCCATCGGGCTGGCGCTGGGTTGGGCCGAGGCCTACGGGGTGAAACTGCATCTGGCCCATTGCACCCAGGCCGGGGCCATCGACCTGGCCGATGCCAGCCCCATCCGCGAACGGGTGTTCGTCGAGGTCTGCCCGCATCACCTGCTGTTGTCCAGCGAGGGCATCGCGCCGCCCTTGGAAAACCGGTACAAGGTCAACCCGCCCCTCCGCCCGGAGGCGGAGCGGGAGGCCCTCTTCGCCAGGCTTTCCCGCACCCCCGGCGAGGGCGGATTCGACGGCCTGGGAAGCGACCACGCCCCCCATACCCTCGAGGAAAAAGAGGCGCCCTATGACCAGGCCCCCAGCGGCATTCCCGGGGTCGAGTACCTCTTCCCGCTCGCGGTGACCTGGTGGTTGGAGGACAAAATTACCTTGGAACGCCTGATCGCCATCACCTCGGACAATGCCGCCCGGTTTTTCGGGCTCAACAAGGGGCGCCTCGCGCCCGGTTTCGACGGCGACCTGGTGCTGATCGACAAGGAGGCTTCCTGGCGCGTGGCGCGGGGATCGGACAGCGTGGCCAGCCGCTGCGGATGGACCCTGTACGAGACCCTCCCCATGCGCGGGAGGGTGGTGGCCACGGTGGTTGCGGGACGGGTGGTTGCGGGACGGGTGGTGGGGGGAGGGGAAACATCCGGCCGGGAAGCGGAAACCGCCGGTCCCTGAGAATCCGCAGGGTGCCGGGCGGGAAGGGCCGCCCGTTTTTTTTGTCCCTGGGCCATCAAAATCGGCCAATTTTGTTTTTATGGCGTTACAATAATGGTAAATGCCGAACGATGCCGGTCACCCGCCATAATGCGCCTTCGATGACGCGCTTTCGATGACGTGCATTTGACGATACACCTTTGACGATCTGCCTTTGACGAGGCACCGTGCCGGCCCCCTTTGCTCTGGCAAAACCTTCCGCCGGAAGGGGTAGCGGCAGCGAAACATTACTGGGAACCTTGGCCTCCGGCAGTGCCCAGACGAATTTTCCGGCTCATATCCCGGGCAACCGGTGGCGCCGGAACCTTACCCTCAACCCCTGAAAGCACCCGGTCATTAAATGGTCCAGATCGCGTATGAAGGGGAAAAGGTGGTCGAGGAAGAGGATCTGACCCTTTCCCTGTTGGACATTTCACTCAAACACGGCCTGCCCCACCTCCATGTCTGCGGCCGTTCCGCGGCCTGTTCGACATGCCAGGTGGAAATCATCGCTCACCTGGAAAATGTGGTTCCCCGCAGCCCATTGGAAGATAAATTCGCCCGTAAAAATCAGTTGGAGGGAAATGTCCGGCTGGCATGCCAGACTTACCTGACCGGCCCGGTCACACTGCGCCGCCACGTGCGGGATGATATCGACGTGGACGAAGCCATCATGGAATCGGTGCAATTCACGGGCAGCAAGCAAATGCTGGCGATCCTGTTCTGCGATATCCGCGATTTCACCGGACTGTCCGGGCGGATGCTGCCCTATGACATGTTCTACGTGCTCAACCGGTATTACCAGAAAATGGGGGATTGCGTGCTGGCCCATCATGGATACCTGCACCAGTATTATGGCGACGGAATGATGGCGTTGTTCGGATTTTATGCCCGGGAACCCAGGCAAATTTGCCTGGATGCGGTCACCGCCGGGATGAAAATGCTGGAGGGGTTGGAGGAGTTCAACCGGTTTTTGGAAACCAATTTCAAGGAAAAATTCAAGATCGGAATCGGAATCCATTTTGGGGAGGTGCTGGCGGGCAAAATTGGCCACATCAAAAACAGGCATCTGACGGTATTGGGAGATGTGGTCAACACGACCCAGCGGATTCAGGACGCCACCAAGCTGTCCGAAAATCCATTGCTCATCTCCGATCAGGTCTATTGGGAATTGGGGGCGACGATTCTCAAGGTGCGGCCCTTCATGGCCCAATTAAAGGGCAAGCCCGGTGAACATCGCCTCTACGAGGTGCTGGGTTTCGCCCGCACCCATGGCCAGGCCCGGAAACGCGCTTGAGAGCCGGACCCCGTCCTTTGACGGCGGCGGACCCAATCCACCAGGGAGGTTGCCCTTCCTCCCGCCAAGGTCTTTACGGTCTTTCCGGTGGTTTCGGAACTTTCGGTGGATTCGGAGCTTTCCGCCGGCGCCGATCGATCCCATTTTTTCCTTTTCTTCATTTTTTCAATCCTCCCCGCCCATGACCGGCCGCTCCGACACAGACAAATTCGACGCCATCGAAAAGGCGATCGCCCGGGACCTCCGGCATCGCGGCATCGGGGGACTGGTGCGGTGGGGCTCCCTGGAATCGGCGGCCCGCTCCCTCTCCGGGGCTGGCAAGGCCGTGGTGCTGAGCGGATTCTACCTGAACGAAACCCGCTCCGGCGAAACCGATGGGCCGCCCGGCGCCAAGGCCGTGGGGGAGGCGCTGGAAGCCATCGGCGTGGAAGTCGCCCATGTGACCGACGGGGTCTCCCTGGCCTTGTATTCGGCGATGGGGGTTCCGGTGCTTTTATTCGTCCCGGAGGCGCTGAATTCGCTGTCTCCCTCCCACCTGCTGGCCATCGAACGGGCGGGCCGCGCGGGCGATGGCCGGTACTATTCCATGTCCGGCAAGGACATCACCTCCCATACCGCCCCGCTGGACGACTGGTTCCTGGCCGCGCCCGGGCTGGGCATCGCCACCATCGCGATCGGGGACGGCGGCAATGAAATCGGCATGGGGAACGTGCGGGAACAGGTCGCGCGGGATGTGCCCCATGGCGGAAAAATCGCCAGCACCGTTGGCGCGGACCACCTGATCGTGAGTGGCATCTCCAACTATGGCGCCTATGGGCTGGCCGCGGCCCTGTCGGTGATCGCGGGCAGGGACCTGCTCCCCACCGATGCGGCGGCGGGGCAAGCCGTGGAAGACTGCGTGGCGGCTGGAGCGTGTTGCGGCCACACCCACCAAAATGCGCCCCTGGTGGACGGGACGCCCCTGGAGACCGCCTTCGCCCTGCTGGCGGAATTGCGGCAATTGATCGCCTGAGGCTCCCGCCCCGCCCGGTTTTATTGGGGTTTTCCCTTTTGGGACGGATTATTTGGCGCCGTTACTTCGCGTTGTTGCGGAAAAGGAACATCGGCCCTTTGTCGCTGCCCACCACCAGGTCCAGATCCCCATCGCCGTCAATATCGCCCAGGGCGGGCCTTGAACCCGGCGGCAATTTCAACCCTTGCAGATAGGTCTTGTTCTCCTTCCAGCCCGAGGAGCGTTCCAGGCTGGTTTGGGTCGCGGCAAATACCAGGATGGCGCCCTTGTCCGAACCCAGCACAAGGTAGGGGATCTTGAAATTGGTCAGGTCGGAAAATCCGGGAGCCGCGTTGATTCCAACATCCAGGCCGATGAACTGCCGGGCCACCAGCGAGAACTCCAATTTCTCCGTTTTGGACTGGCGGTAATACCGCATCCTTCCGGTCAGATTGCCCACCAGCAGGTCCATCCGCCCGTCGCGGTTCAGGTCGAACAAGGCGGGCACCGCGTTTTCTCCGGCGCGAATGGTGGCCAGCAGTTTTTCGCGGCGAACGAACACCGGTTTTCCCTTGCCGCCGGTGTTTTCCCAGTACAATACTTCTCCCCGGCTGTTCCCCACCACCAGGTCCAGGTCTCCATCCCCGTCGAGATCGCCAAAAGCTGGGGCGGCGTTTGGGCCGCCCCGGTAGTTGGCGAAGCGCTCGGTGATTTTGGCCCAGGCCGTTTTCCCCTCCGAGAGGTGATTGATCAGCAAAACCAGCCTCCCGTCCCGAGTGCCCACCACCAGGTCGGGACGCCCATCCCCGTTGTAATCAAAAAAGGCCGGCTTGCTGCTTCTCCCCAGTTGCTGGGTTTCCAGCGGCGAGGGTTCATATCTGAACACGGGTTCCAGGGGCAGCGGCACGGGTTTGGGCGGTATGGGAGCGGGATCGCTGTCGTTCGAGGGCGTTTTTATTTCTGGCTCATCGGTTTCGAGACCGGTCAGGGAAGGCGGCTTGGTGGTGGAAACGGTGTTTCCCCCCACGATGTTGGAGCTGCCGGGCTTTTCCGCGGCGGCCATGGTTTTGGCGTCCATGCTTCCCTCATACTGCCAATAGAGCAGCGCCCCCGATCCGGTGCCCACCAGCAGGTCCGGCCCCGGGTTCCCGCTCAAGTGGACGAACAGGGGCGCGCTGTATTCGGAGGCCTTCAAGTCCAGCCAGGGCGATTGGGGGAGGTAGGCTTTGGCGGCGTTTATTTTTTCCTCCGGGTTGCGCACCGCCGGGAGCAGGAATCCGTTCCGGGCGCCCACCACCAGATCGGCCCCGCTTTTCGGATCCCAGTGAAACAGGGCCGGGGAGGTGGTGGTGACCCCCTTGATGCCTCCGAAGTTGATATTGCGCAGGGTCATCCTGGGGGTTTTCTTCCCGCCCACGTTCTCGTAATGCACCACGTTGCCGATACTGTTTCCCACCAGCAAATCCAGGTCCCCATCCCCGTCCAGATCCGCGGCGAAGGGCACGCTGAGGGTGCCCACATCCACATTGGAGAAAAACAGGGAGCGGAATCTCCATTTGGCCTGTTTGGGCGAACCGGTATTCTCGATCCATTCCAGCCGCCCCTCCCTGCCCCCCACCAGCAGGTCCAGGTCGCCATCGCCATCCAGATCGGCCAGGGCCGGCGCGCTGAAAGTGCGCTGGGGAGTGGGGAGCAGCAGGCCGGGCACCCTGTCAAAAGCCAATTCCCCCTCCTTGCCAACATTCAGGTAGCGGATCAGCCGTCCCGAGCGGGTGCCCAGGATCAGGTCCGCCTTCCCATCCCCGTTCAGGTCTCCGGCGGCGACGCGGATGCGGGTTTGAAACCCGCCCAGCCGCCGCACCTGCAAGATGTTCTTGTCCGTCAACCATAAGGACAGCTTGCGGCCAGGACGCCACGTATAGAGGGCCACTTCCTCCTTGTCCCCGGCCAGCAACAGGTCCGCCCGGCCATCTCCATTGAGATCGGCGAAAAGCGGCGCGGCGAAACCGCCCGCATCGAAAATGCCGAAACGATTGCGGACAAGTTCCCAATTTCCCGAGCGGGCGTTGCCGATATTGCGGTAATAGGCCACCGTGCCGTCGCTTTTGCCCACCATCAGGTCCAAATCCCCGTCCCGGTCCCAGTCCACCCATTCGGGCACGGCATTGTCCGCCGGCTTCAACTGCCCCAGCCGGGTCAGCACAGACAGGCAGTGGAGCGATTTTTTCGGTTTCAGGCAGTAACGCGGCTCGGAACGGGTGCCCTGGTTGAGCGCGATGAAAAACTCACCGGCCTCGTTGCCCGCGCTCAGGTCGGGCAATCCGTCGCCGTTCAGGTCCGGAAACTTGACGGCCAGGTTGAGCCCCAACGATCCACCCAGAAAATCCGGATTTTCCAAGCGGAAATTCGCCAGGAAGCGGTTTCCCTGGTTGACGTAATAGAAGACCTTTCCCGAGGCCGAGCCCACCAGCAGGTCCAGGTCGCCGTCGCCGTCTATGTCCACCAGGGTGGGCGCCGCGTTGGCGCCCACGTCGATGGTGTGGAAGGTCTCCTCTCCGGCGCGGGTTTTCCTGTCCTGGCCGGAAATGGAATCGTTCAGCAAACGCCAATGGGGGGCCGTTTTCGATCCCTGGTTCTCGAAATACATCACGCGGCCGTCTCCCCGCCCGATGAACAGGTCCAGGTCCCCGTCCGCGTCCATATCCCCCAGCGCCGGCTTGGCGCGGTCGAAACGCGCTGCGAAAAGGAGGCTCTCCTTTCCGTCCAACTTGCCGTAATACAGCCGCTTCCAGGTATGGACAACGTCTCGCGGCGGCGCCGCCAGGGCCGGAAGACCGGCCAATAGCAGCCCCAAAACAATCACCGGGATCATCCACAGGGTCACTGCCGGTGTCATTCCCGCAAGCCGGTAAAACCTCCTCCAACGGGCCTTCGGGACACCCCGGGTTGAAAGCCGCATTTTCTGCGGCATCACGGTCGCGCGCGTCATGATGGATTGTCTCCTGCGAAATGGGCGGCGGCGCATGCCATCGCAAGGGCCCTTGAAAAAGCCCGTTCGACGATTTTAGCAAACCCCGCCGGCTTTCCCTACCCCATGCAATAAATTCACCGGGAATGCCGGGCCGGAGGTTCTCCGAAGCGTCTCACACATGATTCCGGTTGCAAAACCGATTACAACACCGGCTGCAAAACAAGCAGCTCGCGTCCTTTGGCTGGCCGATTGTGATGGGATACCCAATCCGGGGGAGACGGTTGATGGAAATATCGGCCGTTTGGCTCAGGCGCCCTCCCGCGCTAGACGTGCCGGCCGGCAATCCACGGCCGCGGTGGAAGCGGAGGTCTCATGGTTCCCTCCAGGCCGGCCGCTGGCCTGGAAAATGTTCCCTTATTTGGAAATCCTGTCTAAAGTGAAATATCAATGTCCAATGGGAAAAAATTTCAGGACACCGTCCGCCGCTCCAATCAAGGTTTTCCATGGAGGATATAACCGTAAAATCCGCCGCCGAACTGCTCAGGGTTTCGGAAAAAACCGTTTACCGTTGGATCCGGCAGGGCGTGGTTCCGGCAATCAAGTTGCAGGGCCAATACCGCTTCA
This sequence comes from SAR324 cluster bacterium, assembly GCA_022573975.1. Taxonomy (GTDB): domain Bacteria; phylum SAR324; class SAR324; order SAR324; family JACQKK01; genus JACZSY01. The sequence goes on from JACZSY010000001.1 coordinate 48,629, forward strand.
ACCGGCGGGAACTGGAAGGATGGGCGCGCCATAAAAGAATCGGCGCGTTCGACGCCCCCGTTTCCCCGCGGGAGGAAGCGCAGGTCTTCCTGCACCACGCGGTGGAGTTGGGGGGCATCCATTACAAGATCGAGGGTGGCTGCCCAGCGGAAATTTATCCCCGCGTGGCCGGACTGTTCCCCTTCAGCCCGCGTCTGGCGCCCACATTCGCCCAGACCCTCACGGAAACCCTGTTGGAACGCGAGGCCCTTGTCTCCACGGCCATCGGGCATGGCATCGCGCTGCCGCACCCGCGCCACCCGAGGGACTGGGGCCTCGATGCGCCGGCGGCCGGGGTGTTCTTCCTGGAACGCCCGGTGGATTTCCATGCCATCGACGGCGAGCCGGTGTTCGTGCTGTTCGCGATCCTTTGCGCGACGGTAAAAAGCCATCTCAAGCTGCTCTCTCAGGTATCCCATCTGGTGAACAAGCCGGAGGTGCGCGAAATGTTGCGCGGCCAACCCACCCGCACCCAATTGATGGAGGCCATCGGCAATGTTTTTCCGCAAGCGGACTAAGGGCGGGGCGCCGGAACCGGAGGGGCGGGGATCGCCGCGGGGAAATATACCCCGGGATATTCCCCACGGCATGCACAAAGACATCCACCGCGCCATGCATCGCACACCGGCCCGCGAGGCGGCCCTGTTGATGGTGCTGGCGGCCGGGGTGGGGTTGGCCTCCGGAGTGTCCGCGGTGGGGCTGGCGGCGGCGGTGCACCACACCATCGCCTTCATGCAGACGCTGAAGGGGTCCTGGTGGCTGATCGGGATTCCGGCCCTTGGCGCGGCCCTGTCCTCGCTCTTCCTGCACGGCTGGCTCAAGGACCGGGCCGGTCACGGCGTGCCCGAATTGATCCGCACGGCCACCTTCGCCGGCGGGGCGGTGCGCCCGGACCTGATCTATTCCCGGCTGGTGTCCAGCTTTCTCACCATCGGGAGCGGCGGTTCGGCGGGACTGGAAGGCCCCATCGCCACCAGCGGAGGGGCCATCGGCAGCCTGATCGGCCGGCTCTTCCGCCTCAACGAGCGCAGGCGCACGCTCCTGCTGGGTTATGGCGTGGCCGGCGCGGTGGCGGCGATCTTCAATGCGCCCCTGACCGGCACGGTCTTCGCGCTGGAGGTGATCCTGGGGGAGTGGAGCGCCCTGGCGGTGCTGCCCACGGTGGTGGCGGCGGTGTCGGCCACCCAGTTCAGCCGGATGGTGTTGGGCAACCAGATCGCCTTTCCCCACCAGGTGCTGGGGTTCTCCACCCTGGACCTGTTGGCCTGCATCGCCCTGGGCGTGGCGGCGGGCGTGATATCGGTGCTGTTCCAGCGGTCGCTGCGGCTGACCGAGCGGGGGTTCTCTTGGCTCAACTGGCCGGTTTGGCTCCGCGCGGCCCTGGGCGGCCTGCTGGTGGGCGTCTTGGGGTTCTGGATGCCCGAGGTGCTCCATGACGGCTACCTGGCCATTATCGGGTTTCTGCAAGGGGACCAAGTCTTTTCTCTCGGGTGGGTGGGCCTGTTCCTGCTGGCCAAGTTCGCGGCGTCCTCCCTGACCCTGGGCAGCGGCGGTTCGGGGGGCGTTTTCGCGCCCTGCCTGGTGTTGGGCAGCGGGCTGGGATACGGCTTCGGGCAAATGCTGCGCGCGTTCCCCGGAAGCATGGGGCTGGCCTCCCCTTCGGATTACGCGCTGGTGGGCATGGCCGGGATGGTGGCCGGCGTGATGCACGCCCCCCTCACCGGCATGTTCCTGGTGCTGGAAATCACCGCCGGCTACGCCCTGATCCTGCCGTTGATGATCGTGTCGGTGCTGGCCATGCTGATCAGCTACTTTTTCGAGGAAGGCTCGGTCTATACCCGTGAACTGATCGACCGGGGCGAAATGGCCCGGCGCGGGTCCGACACCCACCTGCTGCGCGCCATGCAGCCCCGCGAAATGGTGGACGCCGAGGACATCGTGCTCCACGAATCCATGCTGTTGGGCGAATTCGTGGAAATCTTCAAGCGCGCCCGGCGCAACATCTTTCCCGTGGTGGATCCCGGCACCCGGGCCTGGCGCGGCGTGGTCTACCTGGACGACCTGCGCCCCTACCTCTTCGACACCACCTTGTATTCCATCATGACCATGGGCAGCGTGCTGCACACCGACCTGCCCCTCATCGACGCCCGCGAAAGCGCCCTCTCCGCCATCCAGATGTTCGAGAGCAGCGGCGCCTGGTCCCTGCCGGTGGTCGAGGACGGCATCTTCCTGGGCATGATGTCCAAATCCACCCTCTTCGACCGCTACCGCCGCGAACTGATCGTCCATACCGCCGAGTAGCGGGGCGGGGAGGGCATGGGCTTGATCCCGCCCCCGCCGCAAGCTAAAATCCTGGCTGGCCAATCCCATCGTCCCTCAATTCGACCCGGGAGCATTTCCCTTGAACCCCAATTTCTCCATGCCCGCCCGTGAGCTGGCCTCCCTGGTGGAGGACGCCCGCCGGCGCACCCGGCTCCTGGTGGACACCCTGGACGACGCGCAATGGCAGGTGCCCCGGCTGGACGTGGTCAATCCGCCCTTGTGGGAGGTGGGTCACGTGGGCAATTTTTACGAGACCTTCATTTTGCGCCTGCTTGATCCGGGCCGTGCCCCGCTGATCGAAAACGGCAACGCGCTGTTCAACTCGTTCGTGATCGACCACGACGACCGCTGGAGCGCTCCCTTGCCGGACAGGGAGGGGGCCTGGGCCTACGTGGACCGGGTGGTGGACGCGGCCCTGGCGCGGCTGGGCAACGCCGCCGCCGATCCCTGGGAGACCTATTTGTACCTGCTGGCCGTCTACCACGAGGACATGCACGACGAGGCCTTCACCTACACCCGCCAGACCCTGGGCTATCCCGCGCCTCCCCTGGGCGGCGATGCGCCGTCCGGAACCATGACATCCGGCTTGGCCGGCGCCGGGCCGCTGGAAGGCGATGTGGAGATTCCAGGCGGCGAGTTCCTGCTGGGCGCGGCCGGGGATCAGCCCTTCGCCTTCGACAACGAGAAATGGGGCCATCCGGTCACCGTGGCCCCCTTCCGCATGGCCCGCGCCCCGGTGACCCAGGCCGAATTCGCCCGCTTCGTGGATCAAGGGGGCTATGGCGAACAACGATGCTGGGACTACGAGGGCTGGCGCTGGCGCACCCGCGCGAAAGCGGAACATCCGGTCTATTGGCGCAAGGAAGGCGACACCTGGCAGCGCCGGCATTACGACGCCTGGGCGCCCCTGGAGCCTCACCGGCCCGTGGTTCATGTGAACGGGTACGAGGCGGAGGCCTGGTGCCGCTGGGCTGGGCGGCGCCTCCCCAGCGAAGCGGAATGGGAACTGGCCGCCACCGCCGTTCCTACAACCCGCGTTCCTACAACCCGCGTTCCCACAACCCGCGCCCCCACAACCCGCGTCCCCGCCGCCAACGGGCAGGGGCTGCGACAGGGCAAGCGCCGTTATCCCTGGGGAGAAGCGCCGCCCGATGCGTCCCTGGCCAACCTGGACGGCTTCCGGCTGGGATGCGCCGACGTGGCGGCCTATCCCGCTGGGGACAGCGCCCACGGCTGCCGCCAGATGATCGGCAACGTCTGGGAATGGACCGCCTCGGCGTTCTACCCCTTTCCGGGCTACCTGCTCGATCATCCCTACAAGGAATATTCCGCGCCCTGGTTCGGCGACCGCAAAGTGCTCAAGGGCGGCGCCTGGGCCACCCGCGGGCGGATGATCCACAACATGTACCGCAACTTCTTCACACCGGACCGCCGGGACGTCTTCGCCGGGTTCCGCACCTGCGCGCTATGATTATTCACTCGATTTTCAGCGTGATTGTGCCCGTGATTTCCCGCGGGAATTTTCGCATTAATTTCCGCCCCCGCCCATGCACATCCGAATGATCACCCCGGCGCCCGCGCATTCGCGCAAGGGCAACCGCATTTCCGCCCTGCGTTGGGCGCGCCTGCTCCGCCAGTTGGGGCACAGGGTCAGCCTGTCCCAGCAGTACGCGGGCGAGTCCTGCGGTCTGCTGGTGGCGCTCCACGCCAAGCGCTCCCACCCGGCCATCGCCGCCTACCGCCAGGCCTTCCCGGACGCGCCGCTGATCGTCGTCCTGACCGGCACGGACGTCTACCGGGACATCCAGCACGACGACGGCGCCCGGGCCAGCCTGGCCATGGCCGGCCGGCTGATCGTGCTGCAACCGCTGGCCATCGGGGAGTTGCCCGCCCGGCATCGGGCCAAGGCCCGCGTGATCCCCCAATCCGCGCCGGCCCCGCGCTCCCGGCCGGAGCCTTCCAGGCGGGCGTTCGAGGTGTCGGTGGTGGGGCATCTGCGCCCTGTAAAAGACCCTTTTCTCGCCGCGGAGGCCTCCCGGCGGCTCCCCCCGGAATCGCGCATCCGGGTGATCCATCTGGGCGCCGCGCTGGAGCCAGGGATGGAAGAACGGGCGCGCCGCGAAATGGCGGAAAACCCGCGCTACCGCTGGCTGGGCGAAAAGCCGCGCTGGTACACCCGCGGCCGCATGGCCGCCAGCCGGGG
>JACZSY010000095.1 GCA_022573975.1 SAR324 cluster bacterium
CCACAGAGCAGCCCGTAGCGCAGACCCGGTTTGAGCCGGTTCCAGCCCGGGGTGAGGGTGCTGGTGACGTAGCGCAGATTCTCGTCGTACATCAACAGCATCGCCCCCAGCCCATGGGCCTTCATCCGCTCCCGCGCGCGCTCAAGCCTGTACTTGCGAAGCCGGTCCCAGTTGATGCGCTCCTGCCAGTCCACCCCCGTGATTCCGAAATTTCCCATGATGCTCCCGGGTTTTGACGTTTAAAAAAAATTTCCGCCCGGCCCTACCGCCGGGAACGATTGGATTACCGAAGCAGAGCGGCTGCCTCCCGCTCCCTATCCCCCCGTGGGGAAAAGGCTGGCCCCTCATGAATAAATCTCCGGATTGCAGATATTGGGGGGGCGCCTGCCCTCGATCACCGCGATGATGTTTTCCACAACCACGGCGCCCATCGCCTCCCGGACCTGAAGGGTCGCGCTGCCCAGGTGGGGCGTCAGCACCACGGTGTCCAGTTCGATCAGGCCGGGGTCGACCGCCGGTTCATGCTCGTACACATCCAGTCCCGCCCCGGCGATGACGCCGCTCCGTAGCGCGACCACCAACGCCTTTTCATCGATGATCTTTCCACGGGCCGTATTGACCAGGTAGGCGTCCGGTTTCATCAACCTCAATTCCCTGGCGCCGATCATGTGATGGGTTTCGCCGGTGCTGGCGATATTGACCGAGAGAAAATCCGAGCGGCGCAGCAGCTCCTCGAAAGGCACGAACTCGGCCTGGATCTCCTTTTCCTTCCCGGGGGCGAGCCGGCTCCTTTTGTGATAGAGGAGCTTCATGCCGAAGCCGCCGGCCCGCCTGGCCACGGCCTCCCCGATCAGGCCCAACCCCAGGATGCCCAGGGTTTTCCCGGCCATCCCGGTGCCGAGAAAACACATCGACTGCCCTCCCGGGAAAAAACCTCTCCGCACCGCCCGGTCCGCCGGCACGACATTGCGGGCGACGGCCAGCATCAAGGCCCAATTGAGGTCCGCGGTGACCTCGGTGGTGAGCGGCGGAACCGTGGAGATGGGGATGCCGCGGGCAGTGGCTTCGGGGACGTCGATGGCCGAGGGAACAATGGCCATGCTGGCGATCAGCTTCAAATCCGGATTGATCCGGATCACATCGGCGTCGATGACGTCGCTCAGCCGGGAAAACAGAATGTCGTTGCGGTGAACGCCCTCCAGCAGTTCGTGTTTGGTGGGAATGTGTTCGGCGTCCGGGTTGATTTCCAGCTTCGCGATGGGGGCCAGCAGTTGGAATACTTTCTCGGGGATGGGCTGGGTGACGTAGATTCTCGGCTTCATGGTCCCAGCCCCTGTAAATGCGCCTTTTTACTGCATGGATGCACCTGGGCCGGGAACCTCGGTATCGCTCAAGGTTGACTCCCGCGAATCGGCCCTGGCGGTCTGCGAATCCGCTTCGCCAGGAAAAATATATACGAAATTTACTTGATAAATCTTGACCAACCTCAAAAAATCGGGCGCAGCACCTGTTTCAGTTGGGCCTTCTCGTCGATGCCGAAGCGGTCCACCAGCCAGTCGGCCATGTATTCCTGGCCGATGGTGGGGTTGTCGTGCTGGCAGTGATCCGCGCCGGTTTCCTCCTCGCCGATGAAGCGGATGGTCACGTCCACCCCGGCGGCCTTGGCGTTGTCGTGCACCTTGGTGGCCGCCTTCACGCCCAGCACGTCGAAGCCCCCGTGGACGATCAGGTAGGGGCATTTCATGTTTTGCAGATGGCCTTCCAGGGTGAAGTCCCGGGCCTTTTTCATGGCCTCGGCCATGTTGGGTTTGCCGAAGCTCCAGCAGATGTGCAGGGCCAGCCCATGGTCGTCGCCGGCGCCCTCGAACAGCTCGGGCACGCTCCAGATGGCGCCGTGGGAGATCACGGCGGCCAGGCGGTGCTCGTAGCAGCCGGCCCGGGCCATGTAATAGCCGCCCAGGGACGAACCGCTGGCCGCGATGCGCGATAGGTCCACGTCGCTCCGGGTTTCCAGGTAGTCGATGCAGGCGGCCACCGGCACCTCGTAGTCGTGACGGGTATGAACCTTGTCCCGGCGCAGGGTGGCCCCCTGGCCCGGCCCGTCCACCATCAGCATCGAGATGCCCCGCTGCAGCGCGGCGCGTCCGGTCATGAAATACATCTCGTCCTTGAACGAGTCCAGCCCCCCGAAGCTGATCAGCACCGGCTGCTGTTCCACGGCGAAGGGCGCGCGCAGGAAGTAGGCGTGCAGGCGTCCGCCGTCCTCATAGGGAATCTCCACGATTTCCAGCGGCGGGGTCAGGTAGCGGCCCCATTTGTGGGAGCAGGCCTCCAGCTTGTCGAAGGTCGCCAGCCGGCGCGGGTCGTCCCCGGCCAGCCAGAACTCGGCCGAGCGGTAGTAATCCACGGCGCGCAGCCAGCAATTCTTGGCGGTCTGGATGTGCCCGGCTTTTTCCGCCGCGTCGCCCCGGGCGTGGTTGCGCGTGGCCACCGCCAGCCATTCGGTGTGCCAGCTTTCCTTGTCGCCGGGGATCATGCGGCTGGCCGCGCGGAAGACCTCGCTGATGGCGCCGCCGCCCTCCTGGGTTTCGCCCAACTGCCGCCGGAACTGGTAGGACATCCAGGGGTGGTCGGGCCAATGGTGCCACCCGAACGGTTCAAAGTGGGCCTGGGTGTCCCCGGACACCTCGTCGATCATCCGTTTTTCCATGGCGTTGGTGTTTCCTTTGCTGGTTTGGAGAAAAGTCTCCGGCCATTCGTTCCCGCTGGCGGCCGCCCGCCGGTGGCCCATGGGGCGGCCCCGGTCAGGCTTGGGAGAGATACCAGTCGGCGATTTCGCTGCCCGTCATGAACACCACGCCGGGCAGGCGGGCCAGGTCCTCGATCATGCGGCGGAAATAGCCGATGCGGTGCGGCACGCCGCTGACGTAGGGATGCACGGAAATCACCAGCACCCGCGGGCTTTCCCGGCATTCCTCCAGGTAGATGGGCAGGCTGTCCGTGAGCCGGCGGTACATTTCGGGCGAGCTGTGGTGTTCCAGCGCATAGACCACGATGTCGTTCAACTCCAGCGTATAGGGCACCCCCACCATCGGCCCGTGCTTGGTTTCCACCTCCACCGGCAGGTCGTCCACGGCCCAGTCGCAGGTCCATTCCACCCCCTGCTCGGCCAGCAGGTCGGCGGTGTGGAAAGTCTCCCCCAGCCCCGGGCCCATCCAGCCCCGCATTTTCTTGCCGGTGAAGGCCTCGATGGTGGCCTTGGTGTCGGCGATCACCTGGCGCTCGTCGTCCACGGTGAGCATGGATTTCTGCACGAATCCATGGCCCATGAAATCCCAGCCCGCCTCGTGCATGGCCCTGGCCATTCTTGGGTAGGCGTTGCAGACATCCCCGTTGATGCTGGCCGTGGCCCGCACGCCGAAGTGCTTGAGGATGTCCATGATCCGGGGCAGCCCGCGGCGCCAGCCATATTCCTTCCAACTCCAGTTGGGCACGTCCGGGATGGCCTCCACGCCCTGCGGGTTGGGCAGCACCACCCGTGGCATGCGGTCGGTGTAGACCCAATGCTCCACGTTGACCACCAGGTGAACGATGAGGGAGCCGCCGGGCGGGGGTTTGAACCGCTTTTGCTCCCAACTGGATTGATATTTGACGCGGGGCGTTCTCATTATACCACCGGAAATTGGAATGGACGGTTGACCGCCACGGAGCCCGCTTTCAGGCCCCGCGGCGAACACACTCTAGCAAAAACGCCGCGCTTCTCCAAATGCCAGCCCATGCCAAAGACCCCCGGGGCCGCATCGCCCCTGGATTTTTAGGAAGGGAATGTTGTAAGCATTGGAATCAAGGTTGTCCCCCGCACCCGAACCCATAGGAGCGCCCTTGCAGATGCATGCCACGCCCGCCACCAAAGCCAGCACCAAAGCCAGCACCGGGACCGGCGCCAAAGCGGCGGTGGTCGCGGTGGATTTGCATCGGGGCCACCTGGACCCGGCGGTGGCCACCATGCCGGTGCCTCCCGATCAGGGCGCGGCCCTGCTGGAGCGCGTCATTCCCGCCTTCAAGGCCCTGCGGGCCGCCGGACTGCCCATCGTGCACGTGGTGACCGAATACCGGGATGCGGGGGAAATCAGGAGCAACCCATTCTGGGTCTCCCGGCAATCCCCGGCCCGCGCCCGGGCCATGGAACACAACCTGGCCGGTTCTCCGGGCCTGGAAATCATGCCCGGCCTCTTCGCCGAGGGCGACCGCATGGTCACGGGGAAGAAGCGCTACAGCGCTTTTCTGCACACCGACCTGGAGTTCATGCTCCATAGCATGGGCGTCAAGACCGTGTTCCTGGCCGGGGTCAACACCAACAGTTGTATTCTTTCCACCGCATTCGAGGCGGTCAACCGGGATTTCGCCGTGGTGGTGCTGGAGGACTGCGTGGACACCATGGACGGCGCCGAGGCCCATGCCCATGCGTTGGAAATGGTGCGCCTATGCCTGGGAGAGGTTTCCGATTCCGGGCGAGTGGCGCGGGACTTCGCCGGCCGGGAGCGCGCAAGCTGAAATCGTTCCCATTTTTATCGCGGCAGGAAACCACCGCCGCCTGAACGGGCGCATTGGACAGCAAGGAGAGCACGGTCATGATTACAGGAATCGCCCATATCGCCATCAAAACCGCCGACCTGGACCAATCCGTCCGGTTCTACCGCGAAATCCTGAACATGGTGGAGGTCTACCGTCCCCCGTTCAGGTTTCCCGGGGTGTGGATGGGCCACGACGGGGAAGGCGGCGACCTGATTCACCTTTACACCGGAAAGGAAGCCCTCGATGAAGACGGCGGCGCCTTCACCGGCTCCCGCGCCATAGACCACTTCGCCCTGTACGCCAAGGGGTATCAGGGATACCGCCGGCGCTTCCAGGATGCGGGGCTGGACTGGAAGGAACAGTTGGTGCCGGACACCGAGCGGTGGCAGTTGTTCACCTACGATCCCAATGGCGTGATGATCGAGCTGATGTTCGACGGAAGCCAGGAGGAAGGAGCGGGGCCGGACATGAGTCCCGCGCGGGCCTACCAGCCTGGAGTGTCCTTCTACCAGCCTTTGAACGCCTGATCCGGCGGGCCGGCCTTTGCTGGGCGTCCCGCGGGCCTCAGAGGCCAAGATATTTGGATTTGATTTCCCCGTTGTTCCGCAGGTCTTCCGGGCTGGAGGAATAGACCACGGCGCCCTTGCTCATCACGAATACCCAGTCCACCAGCTTGAGGGCCAGCGCCACGTTCTGCTCCACCAGCAAGATGGTGTGGCCTTCCTCTTTTAGTTTTTCGATGATTTCCCAAACCTGCTGGATGATGAGCGGGGCCAGACCCTCGGAGGGTTCGTCCAGAATCAGGCAATCCGGGTCGGTCATCAGCCCCCGCCCGATGGCCAGCATTTGCTGCTCGCCCCCCGACAGGGTTTTGGCCCGCTGGCGGCGGCGTTCCTTGAGGATGGGGAAAAACTGGTAAATCCGCTCCAGGCTCCACCCTCCCTGCCGTTTTTTGGCGCTGTCCGCCACGATCAGATTTTCCTCCACCGACAAGGTCGGAAAGACCCGGCGGCCTTGGGGCACCAGTCCCATGCCCAGCTTGACGATACGGTGGGAGGGGTGGCTGGTGATGTCTTTCCCCTTGAAAATTATCCGCCCCCGCCTGGGCGGATTGAATCCCATCAGGGAACCGACCAGGGTGGTTTTGCCCACGCCGTTGCGCCCCAGCAACCCAAGGATCTTCCCCTCCTCCAGGGTCATCGAAAGGCCATGCAGCACATGGGAATCCCCGTAATAGGTGTGGATATTCTCGACCTCGATAATGGCCATGTCCTAATCCACCCCCAGATAGATTTTCTGCACCTTCTCACTGGCGCGAATCTGCTCGGTGGTGCCTTCCTCGATCAACTCGCCATAGTGGAGCACCGCGATGGTATTGACCACGGCAAAGGCGACGTCCATGTCGTGTTCGATCATCAGGATGGCCAGCTCCGGATCGAGGTTGTTGAGGAATGCGGCCATTTCATGGGATTCCCCGGTGGAGAGTCCGGCGGCCGGCTCGTCCAGCAACAACAGCCTGGGTTCCGTGGCCAGACCCAGCACGATCTCGATCTGACGCTGCTCGCCATGGGACAAATGGCGGATTTCCACATCCCGCCGGTCCCAGAAGCCGACTTTTTCCAGCAACTCGCGGCATTTCCCGTGCAGCTCGCCGTAGGACGATTGAAACCGCCACATGGCCAGCTTCATGGCGCGCAACCCCTGGGCGGCAAGGAGCAGGTTGTCCATCACGCTCAGCTTGGGGAAAAGATTCGTGACCTGAAAGGTGCGGGACATGCCCAAATGGACTCGATCGTAGCTGGCCCATTTGGTGGCGTCATGACCGAACAGCACCACCTTGCCCGAGGTGACCGGAAAGACCCCCGTGATCAGGTTGAACAAGGTGGTTTTCCCCGCCCCATTGGGACCGATGATGCCTTTCCGGTCGCCGGGCATCACTTGCAGGTCGAGGCCGGAGACCGCGTCCAGGCCACCAAAGCTCTTGCTCAATCCCTGCAGGGAAAGACAGGGATGCCCCGGGATGGGATCCCGGGGCCGTCCTTTAAACAAAGGGACAACGGTTGTCCTGATTGCATCGAACATTCATTCTTCCTGTAATTTCCAGCCAGCAACCGCGTCCGGGACGCCGCGGCATTTTCTCCGCCGGCGTCCCGGTTCGGTTCACGCAATCAGACCCTTAATCGCAGTATTTGCAGGGAGGGAAATTGCGGCTGTAAACCGGCTGCTTGAGGAATTTGGCTCTGCCGATATCCCCATACTGGCTCACATTGGTATAGGTCTTGATGACCGTATTCCACAATTCGGCCTTGGGATAACCGAATTGCTTCAGCCGGGCCACTTTGCGGAGGTAGATGTTTTGCACCGGGTTGAGGTCTTGATCCAGGTAAACCGGACCCCGCACCGCGTCCATGCGGATTTTGCTGAAGATTTCAATGAACCGGGTGCGTCCCGGCCATTTGCCGCCGGTTTTCTTCATCACCTCGTGAATCCATTGGGCGGTGGTGTAGTTGCTCTCCGAATAATAGGAGGGCACCTTGCCGTACAGTTTGCGGTACTTTTTCACGAACGCGATGTTCTTCGGGGTGTTCAGCGAGGCGCTGTATTGCAGCGAGGTCACGTAGCCGATGGCCTCGTCGCCCATGGAAGGCAGGATGAACTCGTCGGCGCTGGTGCCGCCGCCCAGCAGGGGCGCCGTCTTGCCGGCCGCCTTGTATTGCTTGGGGAAGGCCAGGGACATACCGCCCACCATCAGGGTAAAGACCGCATCCACATCGCGCTTGATCAGGGGTATGAAGGGCCCGAAATCGATGGTGCCAATTTTTGGCCAAATCTTCTGGACGATCTTGCCCCCGCAATCCTCGAAGGATTTTTGGAATCCGCCGATGGTCTCATGGCCGAAGGCGTAATCCGCTCCGATGGTCGCGATGCGTTTGTAGCCCTGCTCGCAGGCCCATTTCCCGAACGGATGGGAGGGTTGGGAGCTGGTCCAACCGGTGCGGATGAAATAGGGATATTTCTTTTTTTGCCGCTGGGTGAGATCGTCCGCCGCGGAGATGGGGGCGATATAGATCACCTTGTTGCGTGTGCTCACCGGCGCCAGCGCGTAACCCGTGGAGGCCAGCAGCCCGCCGATGAACATATGCACATTATCCTGGCGGATCAGCTTGTTGGCCTTGCGGACGCTGACTCCAGCCTTGCCCAGGTTGTCCTCGACGATTAATTTTATCTTGGCGCCGGCCAGGATTCCACCCTGCTCGTCCAGGTACATTTGGAAACCGTTGCGCATGTCCTTGCCGATCTGTGCAAAGAAACCGGTCAACGGCGTCAGGAATCCAATTCGCAGTTCCTCTGCTTTCGCCGTCCTCGAAACGAGCGTGAAGGCAAATGCAACCGCCAGGCAAACCACCAGTCCCGTTATCTTGGATTGAAATCGCTTCATCACGACCTCCCTTGATAGATGTATGAAGGAACCCGTCAGGTTTCGACGGAAGACGCCTCGGCCGGGGGTTCCGATTTCCGCGCCGGGCGCCGTTTCTTGATTAATTTCGGAAGCCCCATCAGGCCCTCCGGAAGGAAGTAGATCGTCAAAACATAGACACCGCCCAGAACGTATTGCCACCACTCCACCCACGTGCTGAGGTATTCGCGGATGCCCACAACCACCATGGCGCCAATGGCGCCGCCCACCAGTGTGCCCGGCCCGCCCAACACCACCATCAACAACGCGTCCACCGAGGTGGTCAGGATCACGTCCTCCGGAGTGACGATCCCGTTGAGGTGGGTCCACAACACCCCGGAGAGTCCTCCATAGCCCCCGGCGATGATGAATGCCAGATATTTGTGAAACCAGGTGTTGTACCCCAGCATCTGCATCCGGGTTTCGCTTTCCCGGATGCCCATCAGGCTTTTTCCGAAGGGAGAGTTCACCAACACGTACATCCCGCCAAGAGCGGCCGAGTACACTACGAATACAACGTAAAAGAAAACCACATCGTTGGACAGGTCGACGCCGCATGCCGGGCGGGAGAGCACATTGATCCCATTGTCCCCGCCTGTCATGGAATTCCAGCGGTTGGCCACTCCCCACACAACCATACCCAACGCCAGGGTGATGATGAGAAAATACACTCCCGTCGCCCGGATGGCAAACAGGCCGAAAAAGGCCGCCGTCGCCGCCCCGATCAAAATGCCCAGCACCAGCACCAGGGGAAAATCGCAGCTCAAACCGAATTCAAACCGGTCCACCAGGATCGCCGCCAGATAGGCGCCCATGCCCAGGTAGGCCGCCTGGCCCAGGGAAGGCAGTCCCGTGTACCCCAGCAGCAGGTCCACGCTGAGCGCCAGGATGCCGAAAATCAGCACCTGGATGATCAGCAGCAAAATGAATGAAGGAACAAAAGGCGAGATCAAGGCCAACAGCAACAAAACCGCCGGCACGATGATAACTTTGTTCCGCAGCAAATTAATCATGAACCTTCCCTACTCCCTTCCGAACAACCCGGTTGGCTTGATGGCCAGGATCAGCACCATCGGTGCGTACAGGGTGAAATAAGACAACTCCGGATACAGCCCCTTGCCGATGTTGTCCATCAATCCCACGATCATGCTGCCCGCCAGAGCGCCCCGCAACGAGCCCATCCCACCGATGATGACCACCGCGAAAGCGAGAGGGAGCACCTCGAAATCGAGGCCAGGAAACACGCCGATGAACCCGCCGCCGATCACCCCGCCCATGGCCGCCAGGAAAGCCCCCAACCCGAACACCGCCATGGAAATGCGGGAGGTGTCGATGCCGATCCCCCGGGCCATTTCCGCATCGTCCACCGTGGCCCGGATCACCGCGCCCAGGCGGGATTTCTCGATTAACAGCCAGAGCAGCGTGCCCACCACGACTACCAGGCCGATCATGAAAATCCGGTTCATGGGAAAAAAGAGATCACCGACCCGCGGGCTCCAGTTCAGGTAATCGGGAATGTTGATGAAAAAATTATCGCCCCCCCAAATATCCAATGTCGCCTGCTGGAACAACAACGCGAACCCGACCGTCAACAGCACCTGGCGCAAAGGGTCGAAGCCAACTTGGCGCAAAAAAATCCGCTCCATGATCAACCCCAGCACGCCGACCGTCAAGGCCGCCACCGGAATGGCCAACAACCATGAGCCGGTGGTCCAAATCACGGTCAGCGCAACATATCCACCCAGCAGAAAAAACGACCCATGGGCCAGGTTGACGATGCGCATCACCCCGAAAATCAAGGAAAGTCCGCTGGCCAGCAGGAAGAGCAGCGCGCCGTATGAAATTCCGTAAAAGACCTGGATCACCCAGAAATCGAGGGACTTTTGGAACACGAAAATCTGGAGCAGCGCGGCCAGTAAAACCAACACCAGGGTGACTTTCAAAAATGTGCGGAATTGCTGTGACACCTTACACCCGATTGGACGGTTTCGAGGGAAAACATTCCATGGTTCCCCCTGGCGGGATGCGGAACCAGGCTTTCCTCCGCTCCTCTTTCCGACTGGGTTCCATCGCCTTTGGCGAAAGGCAATATTTTGGAGGGCAATGCCCCCCGGCCATCGGACAGTGACCAATAGGTCTGCAATTGTAATGTTTTGTCAATGGGTAAAATGAAAAATGGCGGGGGGGGATTAAGGCGAAATAGCACCGGCCGGCAGGAGCCGGGAGGGGAAAGCGCGGACGCTTTTTCCGTTTCGGGAATGGATGCATCCCGCCTGCTTCGCCGGCACGCGCCGGCCGCCATCCCGCGGAGGACCACCCCGGAACTTGTCAGGGCGCGAAAGGGCCAGTAAGATGCCTTGCCGCACAGTCGGCGCCATGGGCCGCGGTTGCGGATGAAACGATGGATTTTCTTCAACCGCCGTGTTTTCTTCAACCACCGTGTTTTCTTCAACCACCGTGTTTTCTTCAACCACCGTGTTTTCTTCAACCACCGTGCAGCCGAGGTGAAAAATGGGCGAGGCAAGGGCCGAATATTCGGCCATCATCGATCGGAAACCGCTCAAGCTGCCGGGGGGCGCGCGGGTGGCCGTATGGGTGGCGGTCAACGTGGAGGACTGGGACATCAACGAGAAGATGGCCCGCACCCTGCTCCCCTATCCCCAGGGCGTCACCGTGATTCCCGACGTGGTCAATTACGGCTGGTTCGACTATGGCCTGCGGGTCGGCATCTGGCGCATCATGGACGTGCTGGAACGCGCCGGCATCCGCGGCACCACTTCCCTCAACGCCTCCATCTGCGACCACTATCCCCGCGTGGTGGACGCCTGCCTGGACAAGGGCTGGGAAATGCTGGCCCATGGCTACGTGCAGCGGCCCTTGTTCCTGGAGGACGACGAGCGCGCGGTGATCCGGCGCACCATCGACCGCATCGCCGAATACGCCGGCAAACCCCCCAGGGGCTGGATGGGGCCGGGACTGGGAGAAACCTGGGACACCCCGGATATCCTGGCCGAGGAGGGCATCGAATACCTCTGCGACTGGTGCAACGACGATCAGCCCTACCGGATGCCGGTGCGTTCGGGATCGCTGGTGTCCATCCCCTACACCCTGGAGCTCAACGACATCCCGGTGCACCTGATCCAGAACCAGCCTTCCGGCGCCCTGTTCGATCTGGCCAGGGAAACCTTCGACACGCTGTATCGCGAAGGCGCCGAATCGGCCCGCATCATGTGCGTGTCGGTGCATCCCTACATCACCGGGGTGGCGCACCGCATCCGGTTTTTCGAGCAGATTTTCGACTACATCCGCGGCCATGACCAGGTGGTCTTCATGACCGCGGAGGAAATCCTGGACTGGTACACGGCAGCCTAAAAGGCCTGTGACCAACCAAATGCGTGGGGGATTTCATCCCCCACGCCCCCAGACCATTTTTTGGAAAAAATGGATGAAAACTTTCCATGAAATATTGGAATGAGAGGCTTAAATACCTGTTTTTCCTATGAGAAAGTTTGTTGAAACTTTTCAAAGTTTCCCCCCGGAAGGCCGCCGGAGGCACTCCCTTCTGCTTTTATTGAGTTGGTCACAGCCCTTCTGAAGGAAAGCGGCCCGAGGGAGGACCAACCCGCTCAGCGCTCGATGCCGGCCATTTTCTCCAGATGCCCGCACACCGAGGCCAGGTCCTGCAAGGCCCGCCCGTCACCGGAGGCCTGACCATAAAGCTCGCGGGCGGTGTCCAGCATGGGCAGGGTCAGCCCTCCCCGTTCGGCCTCCTCGGCCATCAGGCGCAAATCCTTCAGAAACAACTCCATCTTCATCTGGGCGGAATAGTCCCCGGAGACCATCGACGGGCCCCGGATGTCGGCCATGCGCGACCCTCCGGCGGTTTTGCCGATCACTTCGAGAATCTTGGCGTGATCGAGGCCGCCCTTGGCGCCCAGCACGAAAGCTTCGGCCAGGGAGGCGGTGTTGAGGGCCACCAGCAGGTTGGTGCACAGCTTGGCCAGGGTGGCGTTCCCCGGCGCCCCCAGGTGAATGGTGAGATTTCCCAGCGCGGAAAACAACGGCTGGCAGGATTCCGCCACGCCCTCGTCGCCGGCCACCAGGATGGTGCAATCGCCCCGGGCCACCATGGCGCTGGTGCCGCTGATGGGGGTATCCAGGAAGGGAACCCCTTTTTCCGCCGCGGCCTCGGCCAGCCGCCGGGCCAGTTCGGTGGAAATGGTGCTCATTTGGATCACCACGGCGCCCGGCGCGGTTTCCAACAAGCCCCCGGCGCCCATCACCACCGTTTCCACGGCTTCGAGGGTGGGCAGGATGGTGAACACCGCGTCCGCCCCCCGGGCGGCATCGGCGACCGACCCGGCCTTGCGCAGCCCCTTGGCGGCCAGGGCCTCCACCCCGGCGGGGTCCGGGTCATATCCGGCCACCTTGAACCCGCCCGCCAACAACCGCCCGGCCACGGCGCTTCCCAACAACCCCACGCCGACGACCCCAACATTGACTATCGTCATCGATTTGCTCCCTGCAAAAAATGAGAAAAGATTCCCCCGCCCGGCCCGTGACTGGAAAGGGGTGTATCATTTTGCAACCTGTCGTCCTGAGCGGAGCGAAGGACCTTCTTTCAATTCACCCAAATCATCAAAAAAATGAAGATGCTTCGCTACGCCCGGCATGGCGAGGTGCAGGTTTTTTAGCATATTATTTCAAATTGAGCCTCCGCCTGACTTGGCAATTTCCAGAAATTGGTGAACAATTCTTCCTTGATGAAACCGGCGGAAAGGATTCCACCGGCGCCGGCGGGCCACACTCCGCCCTGCATATCATTTGACGAACCGAACGGCCACCCGCCGGCATGCGACCCAGCGGCAAGCGGGCGCCCCAGCGGCAACCGGGCCGGGATCGGTTCCATCCATTGCTGGAAAAATTCCTGGAGAAGAGAGACAACATGCCGACCAAATCCATGGGGGAAAAAGGCCAAATCAAGCACTATTACGCCAGCGACGGCCGGTTGATCGGCATGTTGATCCCCGGCGAGTTCGACGATTACACCAGCTTTCCGCCGCATATGGACACCGAGGAAGAACGCAAACACATGGAGACGGCCTACACCACCGATGTGGAGCTGGAAGCCCAGACCAAGGCCCACGTCACCGCCGATCCCATGCCCTTGCAGATCATACTGCTCAACCGTCATCCTGGCTCCAAGGTCAATCCCCATTACCACCTCAACGACAACCCGGCCCAGAGCGACACCCGCCACCAGATCATGATCTGCAAAAAAGGAAAGGCGCGGATCGGATTGTTTGCCCGGGACGGAGAACATGTGGATACCGTGGAGCTGCTGCCCAACGACCTGATCCTGATGACCGAGGGCCACGCCATCGAGTTCGTCGATCCCGATACCCGGCTGATCGAGGTCAAGATGGGGCCTTTTCCCAAGACCGACACCGCCGACAAGGTGGACATCGACGCCACCTTTTAAGCCCATCCGGTGGCCGCCACCCTGGGTGTCCGGCCCAGCAGGCCCCCCGCCCACAGCGGTTGGCGCCGCCCGGACGGCGCGCGCCAATCCGCGGCGAAATGGCCCTGGGCAAAACCGTGCAATAGAAAAAATCGGAAAAGCCTATTCCCTTATCTCCGCAAATATGGATGTTTGATAAATAATTTCAATGGTTTATCAAAAATAATCCTTCAGCCTGGAACCCGAGGGGATGGGGAGAATCGACACTTCACCTCGGAAGCGGTGATCCTCCCCAACAGCACCTCACCCCCTGGCCCCCTCTCCAAAAGAGAGGGGGTAATTCTTTGTATTTACAACAATATAACATAAAAACGCCCCTCTCTTTTGGAGAGGGGCAGCCCCGGGCACGGTGTC
>JACZSY010000335.1 GCA_022573975.1 SAR324 cluster bacterium
GCTTGTCCTAGGATTTTTCCAGAACTCTGTGCCTATCGACTTGCGGCGAGGGAGTCAATGTGGTGGCGTGTTCTTGGATTGGCGCTCAATTCCCCGCCATCGGAAAGTGAATCTTGGTGGCGGCTTCCATTTTGGTCTTTTCATCCCTCCCTGCAACAATCCCGAACCGTATTGATTTCATTGACCTTCGGGGTCCCTGGCCTGTAGCATTGATGTGAGGGAAACCATGCGCATTCCTCTGTTCTCCCCTCTGCCGGCCCTATCCCGAAGCCGCCCTCAACCCCCATCTCGATGATTTGGTTCTGATGCAACATTTGGTGAGGATCGCTTACCGGGATCACCGTCTGGGCTCATTCATTTGGTATTGAAACCCACGGCGCCCACGGAACGGGTGTTTTAGAGATAGATGGCGGGCCGCCCGGGGAGGTTTTCCCCGCTGCCAGCAATCGGGATTTTTTCATCGGGAGCGAAATGCCGGTGGTGAAACGTCGATTCAAGGGACGATTATGGAATTCCGCCATGGCATTGGCGCTGTTCGCCGTGGGCGGCGTCGTGGTTTTCGTCGTGGTTCTCCTCGTGGCGGGGTTCGACAGGCTTGAGGCCTTTCTCGCCCCCAAAGCGGAGTTGTGGCCCCGCTGGCAGGCGCACGACCCGGCATCGAACGAGCGGATCGACCATGCGCAGTGGGAAACCTTCCTGCGCGCCTATGTGGCCGCGGACGGGGCCGGGATTCATCGCATTCCCTTCGCCCGCGTGAGCTCCGGGCACCGTGCGCTGCTGGAGGGCTATGTCGCGCGCATGGAGGCCGTGCCCATCAGCCGTTATGCGCGGGAAGAGCAGTTTGCGTACTGGATCAACCTTTACAACGCGGCCACTGTGCGGCTGGTGCTCGCCCGTTATCCCCTCAAAAGCATCATGGACCTCAACATCTCGCCTGGATGGTTCAGCTTCGGCCCCTGGGAAAAGAAGTTGCTCACGGTCGAGGGAGAGCGCTTGAGTCTGGGGGATATCGAGCACCGCATCCTCCGCCCCATCTGGCGCGACCCCCGCATCCATTACGCGGTCAGTTGCCTGGCGTTGGGCTGTCCGAACCTGCCCGCGAGGCCCGTCACCAGGGAGAACAGCGAGGCATTGCTGGAGGCCGGCGCGCGGGCCTATATCAATCATCCCCGCGGGGCGCGGGTGGAGGGAAGGCTGCTGACGGTTTCCAAAATCTACAACTGGTTCTCCGCCGATTTCGGCGAAAACAATACCGATGTGATCACCCACCTGAAACGCTATGCTGATCCTCCCCTGCTCGAGGCGCTCGGCGGCATAAAGGGGATCGAAGGTTACGCTTACGACTGGATGCTGAACGACGCTTCGCAACCCGAATCGAAGGGGCGGTAAGCTGGCATACATTGCCAGCCCAGCACTGGCGGGTAGCCTGCAAGGGAAGCCCCCGCCTCCATGATCGCCGCAGGGGAGGCGACGCCCCCATCATTGAAAAATCCGGTGCTCCACGGAAGCCCGGCAGGCCAAGCGGCGAGTGGCCGCCATCCAAACCCGCGGCACCATTCTTCTTTTCGGCGCATGACTTTCTCCCAGCCACACTATCTGACCGCCGCGCAAATCGACGCCTGGGCCCCCGATCCAGAGCCACTGCCCGGCGAGCCCCATGCCGCGCGTCTGACCGCGCGGCTGCGCGAAACGGGCCAATGGCATCCCGGGCAGGCCGCCGGGCGGCGGTGGGCGATGGGATGCGTGGCGCTGGAGGTGACCCAGCGCTGCAACCTGGATTGCACGCTCTGTTATCTCTCCCACCATTCCCAGGGGGTTCCGGACTTGCCGCTGGCCGAACTGCTGGAGCGCATCGCGGGCATTCGGCGCCATTACGGGCAAGGCACCGAGGTGCAAATCACCGGGGGCGACCCCACGCTCAGGGACCCTGAGGAATTGCAGCAAATTGTGCGGGCCGTGCGGGATGCGGGCATGCGTCCCTCCCTGTTCACCAACGGCATACGGGCCACGCGGTCATTGCTCCGCGCGCTGGCGGAAAACGGTCTGGCGGACGTGGCGTTTCATGTGGATATGACTCAGCAGCGGCGGGGTTATGCCAGCGAGCGCGATTTGATGGTCTTGCGCGAGCAGTATCTGGAACGGGCGCGGGGCTTGCCCCTGGGGGTGGTTTTCAACACAACGGTTTTCGCGGGCAACTTCGCCGACGTACCCGAGATTGTTCGGTTTTTCCGGGAGCGGGCAGGTCGCATCACCCTGGCCTCTTTTCAGTTGCAGGCGGACACGGGCCGCAGCGTTCTTGGCGGACGGCCGCACTTTCTTACGCCCCACGCCCTGGCTGCGCAGATTTCACGCGGCGCGGGCATGGAGGTGACATTCGGGTTTCCGGCGATTGGCCATGGGGAATGCAACCGCTACGCGATCTGCCTGGAAGCCGGGGGGAGGCTCTACAACCTGTTCGCGGAGACGCCTTTCCTAGCCGAATTCGTGCAACGAGTGCGGCCCATGGCTTTCGAGCGTGGGCAGTCCGGGGGCACACTGAAGGCGGTGTTTCGCGTGGTGCTGGCGGATCCCCGACTGTGGACGCGGACGATTGCATTTCTGGCGGCAAAACTTTGGGAGATGAAAGGAGGCTTGTTTCGCTCGCGAGGCAGGGTCAACAAACTTTCCTTCTTCATCCACAACTTCATGGACGCCAGCGCGTTGGAGCCTGAGCGGTGCCGCGCCTGCGTGTTCATGGTGGCCACGCGGGAGGGGCCGCTTTCCATGTGCCTGCACAACGCCAAGCGTGACCGGTATATCCTGCCTGCCTTCACCCCGAATTCGCCCAGTGCCGGGACAACAAGCGGCGCGCACCGTGTTTAATCGGCCGTCCCTGAATTGGACTTTTCGCGGGACGGCTATTGACCCCCATTTTGAAATGATCCCCCCCCCGCTCGGAAACAAAAGGCGTCCCCTGATTCTGAACGATTTTTTGGATATAATGGGCCGAGAAAAGCCCTGCCGCCACGTTGCGGATTCGAGAAAGTCCCCCATTGGGGAAGTTCATTGAAAATCCGACCCTTATCCCGTAAGGTTTTTCGAGGGGAATTACCCTCTTGATTTACATTCACCTTACGTTTTGAAGGCACCCGCCATGTATTACACCGCCCGCCCGAAACCGAATACCAATTTCCGCCCCTGGTCCGGTGTGATATGGACACCCCATGGCCCTGCTGATTTCCCATTACAAAAACACCGACCTCCAAATCGGCACCCATACCCTGCGGTATCTGGGGCGGGAACAAAGCGGGGAAATGGATTTCCTTTTCCGGCTGACCACCGACCAAGGACAAATCACAAACATCGCCATTCCCCCTGGGGCCAGGAATCAGATATTGGATGAAGTCATGGTCAAGGTTGTCCCCCACCCACACATGACACGGGAAGCAGTGGTGCAGTTAAGGATTGAAGCCCCCCGAAGCATTCAGATCGACAGGGTGAAATCTGAATGATCCTGTCCCCCTTCACCTGGGCCTTCCTTTGACAGCCCCCCCTTGAACCATAACGCGACCTACCCCATATACCGATATCAACTCATTTCCGTATACCTAAAATGGCAAGAGGCGAGCCAGGCCAGTCAAGGGTTTGCGGTGCGGGATTTGGAGGGGGATTTCGGTATAGCCTATATTCCACATTCGCAATTCGGAGTATAGGCCATGGTTTGGGCGGACTTGGCGAATGAGCAATAGTAAGTTGGCAGTCCCGCAGCAATAAAAGCCCCCCATCCCCAGACATAAAAAAATCAGCCCCAATGACTCGAGGTTCAATTATGGGTCTGCCCTCGCCGGTCCCTTTTTGGGATTCCATTCGTAACCCAGTTCATCAAGACGGCGGATACGGTCTGAGGCGAGGTTGTTGGTCTT
>JACZSY010000336.1 GCA_022573975.1 SAR324 cluster bacterium
TTCTTGTACCGGTCCTTCGGAGACCTTTAATCCAGCCCTTCTCTCCTGGAACATCTTAGTGGTTGTTTGTACTTCATCTTCTTCCACAGTAAATGTTCTTTCTTTTAAAGCGATGCCTTCATAGTTGGTCCAGTTGGCGGCCATTGTCTTCAAGATTTCCTGTGGAATCCTATTCACGTCCTCCCCCCGGTTTTGCGAGGGAGACTCAATGGCGTCGCAGGCCATTGATAATCCAAAGGTGTGGAGGAGGCGGCGGGCATCGAATTTTTGGTCTTTGCAAGAGAACCGGGCCGCCTACATCCCTAATATCAATAGGCTAATTCGTTCCATGCCTGTGAAAATGATGGAGGCTGCGCCTCGGTTTACGCACGGCGGTTATGCACAAAGCAGGGGTAGCACGGGCGGGTGTGGGAGGGAAGAAATATGCTGCCGGTTACCCACTGATGCATTGCCCCGCACTCACCCGCGATTGTTCATTTCGGGGACTGCCGCTAAAAAAAGGTTCCCGCCTTTGCAAAACCGGCTCGCCGATTTCCAGAAGGTGTTCATCCGGGTTATGGAAAAAGCACCGGATGTTGCCGTCCGGATCAAAAGGAGGGGTGGCTTCGGATTGGCCGGGGTTGCTTTTGCGCAGGTGCGAGGATCCATGCTGGGAATTGATATCGGAATCTCCTGCCTGGGATTCATTTTTAAATCGATAAGGAGACAACATGCCGAAAACGATTATTCCCCTGGCCGGAAGTATGGCCAAGAGCGGGCTGTTCTCGGGGAAACTGGCCTTTTCCGACGGTGTAAAAGTTTCGCCTGGCGAGATGGTTTTTGTAACGGGACAACTGGCTTTCGACGAGGAGCGGGAACTGGTGGGAAAAGGCGACATCCGGGTGCAGACGAGGCAGGTGCTGGAAAACGTCAAGTCGGTACTTGGCAGGGCCGGGGCAACCTTTCAGGATATCGTCAGGGTCACCATATTTATCAAGGAGATGAAACAATTCCGGGAAATTCACGATGTGCGGCTGGAATTTTTTTCCGGGGACAACCTGCCCGCATCGACCATGGTCGAGGTGAACGCCTTCACCCATGACGATGCCCTGATCGAAATCGAGGCGATCGCCGTCATTGATTCATGATGCTACAAAATAATCAGTGGAGGCGGCGGCGGTGATTTCAAAAGCCCGCGAACCCGCGTCCGATCGGGAGACGGCGGAGATGTTTAACAGCCCAGGTTTCCGGTGATTTTCAACAGCGTGCTTATCGGCTTTGCCGTTGAACATGGCCGCTGTGTCGCTCCGGGGGCCGGGGTTCCTCCCCTCTCCTTTGGAGAGGGGACGGGGGTGAGGTGTTTTGATGGAGGCGGCGGGAATCGAACCCGCGTCCGATCGGGAGACTACAGGGGTTTCTACAAGCTTATCGGCTGTTGTCTATGTCGCTCCGGGGTGTCGGCCGCCGCGGCCTCACCCGTCGCCATCCCGTGAGTTTCACCGCGCCGGTCCGGGAACCCGGCGAAGCTGAGCACGATTAATAACGCGGTGATGCCTGTATCGTGCGTCGGGCGCCGCGTCCGGTCATATGGTGCGCTGGTTGCCTAAATAAATTTAGGCAGCCAGGGCGGCCGGAGTATAGTGGCTGTTGTTGGCAGCTACTGGTTCGATCGATTTTTAACGTGGCCATTCGATCAACCACGGCTTGCTTGCCCTGCTATCTTCCCCGTCGTCGAAGCCTGGTCGCCCCCATGGTGCGGTGTTGCCAAACAGGTGCTGCAAAACCGGTTGTTTCAAAACCGGTTGTTTCAAAACACCCATCGGCGGCCCAGGGGTGGGCTGGCGTACGGCTCAGGAAAGTTGCCGTTTAAGATCGCGTTGAGCGTCCCGTTCCTTGATCTGGTCGCTCTTGTCGAACTTTTTCCTGCCTTTGGCCAGGGCGATTTCCACCTTGGCCTTTCCTCTTTTAAAGTACATCCGTGTCGGTACGATGGTCAACCCTTTCTCCCGCACTTTTTGGGCCAGGCGCCGGATTTCCCGCTTGTTGAGCAGCAGTTTGCGTACCCGCCGCGGTTCGTGATTGCCGTGGGTGCCGTTGGCATACACGCTGATATGGGCTTCGTGCAGGAAGACCTCGGCCCCCCGGCCGATGGCGCAATAGGCGTCGGTCAGGTTGAGGTTGCCCAGGCGCAGGCTTTTCACCTCGGTGCCCACCAGCACGATGCCCGCCTCGGACCTTTCCATCAACTCGTAATCGAAGCGGGCCTTGCGGTTGTTGGCGATGATCTTGATGGCGCCGCCCCCATCGGCCCTGCCGCCTTTTCCGGGCGGAGCCTTCTTTTTCGCTGTCGGGGCGCGTGCCATGGCAAGTATCCGCGGTGAAAAAACCGCCCTCCTTATATTTATTGGAAAAAACCACCCGCAAAAATACCACCCGGAAACACCATCCGGGATATTTTCAGCGGGTAAGGCCCCGCCCCCCGCGGAATGCCGAAAAACCGTGCTGAAATTCTCATTCAGATTAGCATTAAATGGACCTTAATCCATAGGGAGGGTTGAGCATTTCCGTTCATCCGGGATAGGATCGGCGGACGAATCCGGGGCGTGGCATCCCGGAGCGGCCAATTTCCCCCCCCCCACAAACCAACGCCGGGAGACCGCCAGATGAGTTTGAACATCGGAGTGCATATCGGATCCATGACCCATTCCATGGAGGAGTTGTTGAAGGTGTACCGCATGGCCGACGAGGCCGGCCTCTACTGGGTTTCGGTTTCGGACCATTTTTACGCCAATCCGCTGGTGGACCCCAAGCAGCGGGAGATTCCCTGCCACGAAGGCGTGGCCACCATGGCCGCCGTGGCCGCCGTGACCAAAAACGTGCGGGTGGGCTGCATGATGTTCTGCACGCTGTTCCGTTCCCCGGGGCTGCTGGCCAAATCCGCGGTGACCATGGACCATATTTCCGGAGGCCGGGTGGAACTGGGCCTCGGCGCGGGGTGGTTCGAGGAGGAGTTCCAGGAATTCGGCTATGGCTTTCCCCCGCCCAAGGAGCGGATGGACCAGTTCGAGGAGGCCTTGCAGATCATCCGCTCCCTGTTTGACGACCCGGTCACCAATTTCAAGGGGGAGTATTACGACATTCAGGGCGCGGTGTGCTCGCCCAAGCCTTTGCAATCCAAGCTCCGCATCTGGGTCGGCGGACGGGGCCCCAAACGCACGCCCCGCATCGCGGCCCAGTACGCCGATGGGTTCAACGTGCCCTACCTGGACCCGCCGGACTATCACGAACGGCTGGAGACCCTCGACGCCGCCTGCGAAAAACTGGGCCGCGACCCCAAGACGCTGACCAAGACCATCAACCTGCACTTCCTGATGGGCGACGGCGAGGCCGCCGCCCAGCGGGGGCGCGAACGCTATGCGGCCCTGCCGGACACCCATCGCAGCGGCGGCCTGCTGGGCCTGCCGGCCGAGGCCATGGACCGCATCGGGGAATACGAACGCCTCGGCATCGACGGGCTCAACATCGCCTTCCGCCCGCCGGTGGATTGGGACTCCTACCAGAGTTTTCTTGAGAACGTGGCCCCGGTGTTCATGAAATAGGACCGGAACATGGGCGGGGGGCCGGGATACCATCCTTGATCGGTGGACATCCATAGGGTGGGGGCCTTGCCTGGTGCGGGGGTGGTGCGGGGGTCGCTCTCCAGCTCGAAGGGGCGGCGCTCCAGCATCAGGATTGCAGCCTTTCCAGGTGCTCAATGGCCCCCCGGGCGGCGCCCCTCAGGATGGAAGGGTCAACCTGGGAGCGCAATAGCACGAAGAATCCAAACATGGCCGAGGCGAAGAACAATCCCTCATCTTCCGTGACCACCCCCGGCCGCAACTGTCCCTTCCCGGCGGCGTTG
>JACZSY010000096.1 GCA_022573975.1 SAR324 cluster bacterium
AATGGCCGTGCCGCAGCCGCAGAAGGGGTCCAGCACCACGTCGCCGGAATCGGAGGAGGCCAGCACGATCCGCTCCAGCAGGGCCAGCGGTTTTTGGGTGGGGAATCCCAGCATCTCCCGCGAGGCCGGTTGCAGGCAGGGAATCTTCCAGACCGCGTCCACTTTCTTGTCGCTGACTTCGCGATACATCACCTTGCCGTCGGGGCCCTTGCGGTTCTTCAGCACGCCGTTCACGTTCACGCGCAGCAGTTGGCGCACGGGCTTGTCGCGCTGCTCGCGCTGGGGGTGAAAGGTGAAGCGGTTGGATTTGGTGTAGAAGAGGATCTGGTCGAAGTTGCGGCCGAACATGCGCTTGCCGGCGGAATATTTGTTGTAATAGTGCCAGACGATCTCGTTGCGGAAGTTTTCCGGGCCGAAGAGGGCGTCCAGCAGCAGCTTCAGGTAATGGCTGGCGCTGACGTCGCAATGGAGATAGAGGCTGGCCGTGTCCTTCATGGCGCGGTGGATTTCCAGCAGCCGCGAGGCCATCATCGCCAGGTAGGCCATCATCGGGGTTTCCTTCAGCACGGCCTTGAGGGAGACCATTAGTTGCGATACGTTGGCATGTCCTCCCTGGATGATCGTGTCGAATTCCCGCTCGGCTTGTTCGCCCCAGTCCCAACTGTCCTCGAAGGCGGTCACGGTGGCGGCGGTGGCGGCGGAGTCCTCCCCGGCCGTGGTCTTGCCGGGCAGATGGTAGGCACGGTTGGAGTTGAAGGGCGGGTCCAGGTAGACCAGATCCACCGAGCGATCCGGCACCTGCCGCCGCAACACTTCCAGGTTGTCTCCTTGATGCAATTCCCTCATGCGCTTGTCCGCCGTATGATCCATGGGCCGCGGAAATATGGGCCGGCCCGGCCGGCTTTCCCCTGGGAAGTCCGGCGCCGAACCGCGTGTGTTCAGCCTTCATACAATCCCCGTGCCTCCAGAGCCTCCAAAGTCTCCAAAGTCTCCAAAGTCTCCGTGCGCTTCGGGATGGGAGGCGGCGCGATGGGCCGCCGGAGTGGAGCGGGCATTTTTGGTAGTGGGTCAGTTTGAATCCCGTCGTACTGAGCGAAGCGAAGTACCTTCTTGCAAAACACCTCAAATCATAAAAAAACAAGAAGATGCTTCGCTTCGTTCAGCATGACGTGGTGTTGGTTTAATTATCTTTTCAAACTGACCCACTACCGCATTTTTACTTTACGGGCGCTTTCAATTATAACTTGGGAAATCACCTGCTCCGGCGGGGCCGGGGCGGGGATTCGGGCTTATGGGGGCAACTACGCAGGGAGGGCGATCATGGTGGTGCCGCTGTTCACGATCAAGGTGAGGGCTGGGGAACAGTTGATGACCCGCATCCGAAAGGTCTGCCAGGCGCTGGAAGTGAAGCCGGCCAATTTCATCGAGTATGCCATCGAACACGAATTGGAGCGGCACGAATCCCAGGCCATTCGGGAGGACATCACGCTGGAGGAACTCCGCAAGGGCATCATGGCCACGGGACAGAGCATGGAGATTCATACCGGCGACGAGGACCAGTCCGCCTGTGAACTCTGCCTGACCCCCATCGAATCTCCGCTGAAGGTGGAAGGGCCGTTGCTGTGCGGTGACTGCCTGGAACTGGCCAAAGGTCCCAGCATGGACGGGGTGGGGCCGCCGCCTTGATGCGGTGAGGGGCCGGGGCGCCTTCAGGATTTCGCCACCGGGCGAGGTGGAGGATCGGAATTTTCGGGTTTCACCCGGAAATTTCTGGCGGCTGCCGGGGATGCGCCGCGAATGGTTTTCCCTTCTCTCGTAAAAAAGAAAAACCATGACATGAAAATCAGGGAAACCTCCTTCTCCATCCCTTCGGCAAGCTCGGGACAGGCTCGATGGGAGGGAAAAAGCGTCGTGTTTACAATGAAATAGCGGAGTGAGTCACCCCCTTCTCCATACGCTGTGTGAAAACGCCGTGGAGCAGGGAGCGGGGGGGGTGAGGCTTCGCCGGAATACCCGAAACCGTCCAAATTACACTGGGGCAAAAGCCCTCACCGGCCTTGTGATGGCCTTGGCAGTTCGGCCCCCTTCAGCTCGGTTTTGATGATACCGGGGAATCGGGGGGTTGCGCGAATGCAATGAACGGGAGGGGCTTTGGCCCCCTCAGGTTTCCAGCAGGCGTTGCAGGGCTTCGGGGTCGAAACCAACCACGGCCTCATCGCCGACGATCGTCACCGGGGTGGAATAGTGTCCCAAGGCGGCCAGTTCCGCCTCGGCTTCCGGATCGACCATGGGATCTTTTCTGATAAAGGCGACGCCTTTTCCGGCCAGGAATTCAGTCACGGCCTGGCAGGGAATTCAAAACGGCGTCGTATAGACCGTCACCTGTTTCAAGCGGGGCCTCCTTCGGCGGACCGGCTTTTGGCCTTTTTGTTTCGATCGAGCAGCATCTGCCTTTCCGCTTCGGCTTCATCGCTGAGGAAGGGCTGTTCGTCCGAGAAGATCAGCCGCATCCATTCCCGGCCGGCGCTCCACTCATGGGGAGTATCCACGATTTCGCCGGGTTCGGTGGCCGTTTCCAGCATCTGGAAGGCGGTGTTCAGGATTTCGCGCTGGTTGTCCACGTCGTATGGCCTGCCGGTGGGATTTCCCAGGGGATAGTTGGTGAACACCAGCCGGGGGTTGCAGGCGCTGGTGGAAATATCCCGCGCGTTGCTGAAGGTCACCGTGGGGATGCCGTTGGCTTCCAGGTGGCGGGCGACCAGACTCACGGTCTGGTGGCAAACCGGTCACACGGGCGTCAGCAGGGCCACGTCCACATCGTCCTCCCGGCAGCGGCGCAACACCTCGGGGGCGTCCACCTCCATGGTTTTGCGTTGGCTGTAATTCTCCTTGAGGCGGAAGAAATCCGTGGCCAGGCTGCCCAGCACGCCCTCGGCCTGGAATTCCCGCAGGCGGGTCAGCGGAAAGTAGGTGTTCACATCGGACATGTCGCTCTGGGCCCGGTCATGATTTCCCACCACGTACAGAATCCTGTCTTCGGGCAGGCCGCTGGGGATGGGAAAGACCTCCACCTGATAGGAACCCATGTTGGAGCCGCCGGATTTTACCCGGCGCAGTTCTTCCTCGTCGAATCCGCCATCGGGAACCAGCGTGAATCCGGCCGTGGAAATCAACGCCACCCGCGATTCCCGCAACGGCTTGGTCAATGGCGTAAAGGGCGCGGTCTCGTTGGCGGCCCAGTGGTAGGTCTTGTCATACCCCTGCCTGGAATAATATTCGCGGGTTTTGTCGATATACCGGACGTGTTCCATGGTCTGCCCTGGGAAAATTGAGGAGTTGTGGACGCTTCGATGATAGGAAACCCATCGCCATCCTGTCAATTCAGCGATCCTGGCAAAACAGCCATCCTGGCAAACAGCTATCTTGCCAAAACAACCTACGGTGAAATTCGCTTCAGGCCGAATCCCCCCGCCTGACGCGGCCGCACCCACTTCGACCCCGCCGGAGCCGGCGGGAGGGCCGCGGGTAAAGGTGAAACTTGATTTCTTCTTCCCCCAAAGCGTATGAGGGGATGACGCTTTCTTCCAAAATCCTCCATGAGCATGGGAAAAATGAACCTCGACCTGACCATTGAAAGCAAAACCGGCAAAAACGATCTGGCCTGTACCGTACGGCGGCTGGTGTGCGCGGGATGGGTCGGCAGGGACAAGGAGGAACTGCGCGCCCATGTGGAGGAGTTGGAAAAGATCGGCATTCCCGGGCCGGGCAAGACGCCCATCCATATGAATCTGTCCGCCAATCTGGTGACCACCGCGGACGTTGTGGAAGTGATCAGCGGGGAAACCTCCGGCGAGGTGGAGTTCGTGTTCCTCAAAATGGGCAACGAGGCCTATGTGGGGGTGGGCAGCGACCACACGGACCGGGGATTCGAGAAACACTCCATTCCCGCCTCCAAGCAAATGTATCCCAAAGTGATGTCCCCGGTGGTGTGGCCTTACGGGGAGGTGAAGCAACACTGGGACAGCCTCATCATTCGCTCCTGGATGACCCTTGGCGGGAAAAAGGAACTCTATCAGGAAGACGCGCTGGCCGCGATTCTGGACGTGGAGGCGATTTTGGACGCCATGCCCTCCGATGACCCGCTCCCCGGGGACGGGCTGGTTTTGTTCTCGGGCACCGTGGCTTCCAAAATGGGCATGGTCTACGGTGAGCGATTCGATTTCGAGATGGAGGACCCCATCCTGAAACGCAAGAACAGTCACGGCTACACCGTCCAGGTGCGCCGGCAGCATCTTTAGCGCTCCCCTGGGCTGGCGGTGGCTTTTGCAAGCGGGAGCCGTCCCCGATTTTTGCCGCGGGAGCCCAACGGGGTTGGGCAGGAATCTCCGGCCCGCCGAATGGAGGTCATGGACGTGCCTTTCAGCCACCTTCACCAGGACCAAGCGGGATCCTGGATGCGCCACGCCCGCGTCTGGCCGTTTTTACTGGCCGTGCTGGCGGGCATGTTCGCGCCGGCCCTGCTTTTTCCGGCGGAGGCCAAGGGGGCCGTGGGCGAGATGATCGTGCTGAAGGGGCGCGCCATCGTGATTCGCGGAAGCCGCACCATTGTGGTGCGGCGGCGCCTGGTGTTGGAATCGGGGGATCGCGTGCGCACCGGGGCGAAGGGCAAGGTGCAGGTGCGCTATTTCGCTCCCCGGCGGGGATCGGGTTTCATCGCCACCCGGAACACCGTGTTCGTGGTGCGGGAACCCATAAAGCGGAAGAAAACCTACCTGCTGCGCCTGGTGTGGGGCGCCATCCGCTCGCGGCTGACCGCTTTTTCGCGGCGGCGGCCCTACATGCGAACGCGCACGGCCTTCATCGGGGTAAAGGGAACGGACTTCATCGTCTACGTGAAAAGGAAAAACGCTTCGGAATTCATCGGGGTGGAGGGCCTCATCGAAGCCGTCAGCCGCTCCCGGCCCGAATTTTCGATTCGCATCGGCAAGCGCCAGTGGGGCGAAATCGTGGAAGGGGAAAAACCCAAGCCACCCATCCGCGTTCCGGATTCGTTGTGGTTTCCGGCTTTGCGGGAGTTCAGTTTCCCAGGGGACACCCCGCCCGCCGCGCCGCAATAGGCGGGGCCACAATGCTGGCCTTTTGCCGGGGCAGCATCATTTTCGAGGCCCTGGAATCCTGGCCATGGCCGCGGGCGCGGGGTTTGCTCCCCCCGCCCCGAAAATGCCGCCCCCCCCACCCTCAGCGCTTGGTCACCAGCACGGGCACCTGAGTTTGCGGAGCGATGGTAAAGACTTTGCGGATTTTCTTGTTGATGCGGAGGTAGTAGTTTCCCTGGGGCAGCAGGAGGTCCTTTCTGCGGTCGCTGTCGGTGGCGTAGGAGAGCCAGGGTCCGCGCTCGCGGCGCAACTGGAAGGGCACCCGGCCCGGATACCCGAACACGTCGATGTCCGACAGGTCCAGTTTGAGCATGCCGCGGGGCTGGTCCTTGGCGTTGTGCACCGAGAGGGTGATGGCGCCTTTTTTGGCGCGCTTTCGGCGGGAGGCCTTCATGGTGATGTCGATGAGGAGATAGACCCTGTTCAAAAAGGTCTGGCTGTCCAGGCCTTTGAACTGGCGGAAATTCACCCGGGCCCTGCGGGAGGCCAGGATTTTGAGCACCTCGCTGGG
Source organism: SAR324 cluster bacterium (assembly GCA_022573975.1). GTDB lineage: Bacteria > SAR324 > SAR324 > SAR324 > JACQKK01 > JACZSY01. The sequence continues at coordinate 5,668 of JACZSY010000096.1, forward strand.
GATATCCAGCGAAAGCAGTTCCACAGGCATGGTTTGCACCTGGATTTCCCCCTGGCAATCGACGAATTCCAGCACCAGATCGCGCCCGGCGCGCTGGCGGGTGGGGTCGAAAATTTCCTCCTGCCAGGTGGCCAGCCTTCCCTCCACCTCCACGGGCAGTTCGTAATAATTGTAGATGGCGCTCATGAACCGTGCCTGCAATCCGATCTTGCTCATCAGGTAGATCATCTTCAGGTCCTGGTCGACGATGCTGGTCACCACCAGCGCGTGATAGGCCGCCATGTCGTAAGGCGCCTCTTGCAGGATCCGGTAGGCCAGGTTCTCGATGGCCTTGGCGTTTTTGCAGAATTTGCCGGCGGCCAGTTTGTCGTTCAGCGCCTTTTCCCACCCCAACAGGATGGCCGACCGGTTCGCGCCGGAGATGGCCTTGTAGGCCAGGGTGTCCTTCTTGCCGCCTTTCGACTTGGCCAGCGCGGCCCGATCGATTTCGGTGTCCTTCCTGTTTTTTGCTTGGCCGGGTTTTTTGACGGTCTCGGGCGCATCGGCCGTCACCGCATTTTTGTCCCGCTCGGCGAAGCGCACCTTGAGCGGGTAGGCCATCAGGTTGATGGTCTTGGCGATGGAACCGGTGGCCATCACCTGGCCGTCGCGGCTGATGGTGAGGGCCACGATTTGGTCCCGCTCCCCGCTGATGGTGCGGATGAACTTCCCGGTTTGCGTGTCCCACAACCGCACCGTTTTGTCCCGGGAGACCGAAACCAGCGCCCTGCCATCGGCCGAATACCGGATTTGGGTGACGATGAAATCGTGTCCGGTGAAATTGTAGAGTTGGCTGCCGTCCTGGTAATTCCACACCTTGACCGTAAAATCCTTGGACGCGGAAGCCAGTGAGCGGCCCGTGGGATGGAACCTGAGGTCGGTAATGCCGCCCTCGTGACCTTTCAGGGTCTGGGTCAACCGGCCGTCCGGGTAGGACCAGACGCGGATTTCACCATTGTCGCTGCCTGTGGCGAAGAACCTCCCGGAGGGCGCGAACGCAACGGCGGTGACCTGGTCGCCATGGGCCGTGGCTTTCTTTTTGATCCGTCCGCTGGCCACCTCCCAGAGGATCCACGATTTGTCCGTGCCGCCGGAGACGAGATCCTTGCCCAGGGGATGGAAGGCCACCGCGTTGACCTTGCCCCTGTGGCCCAGCAGCTTTTTCTTGATTTTTCCGTCAGGGGTGTTCCAGATTTGCACGGCCCCGTCTCCCCCGGCGGTGACGAACACATCGTTCCTGGGTGAAAAGCGGATCGACTGCACCACATGGTTGCCCGCATGGTAATTGCGCACCACCTTCCGGGTGGCCAGATTCCAAATCTTGATGGATTTGTCGATGGAGGCGGAAAGCAGGAACTTGGCGTCATTGGTGAAATCCAGGTCGATAATGGATTGGGCATGACCCTCCAGGGTGGCCAGGAACGCCGACTTGTCCAATTTCCAGGTGCGCACCCGCCCCTTCTGATAGGCGGCCACCAGGCGGCGGCCGTTGCTGGTCAAATTGATCGACGTGATCGGCCCCTCCACCAAGGTCAGTTCCTGCACCACCTTGTGCGTGCTCAAATTCCAAATCTTGATGGTTTGATCGATGGAGGCCGAAAGCATCCATTTTCCGTTGGGATGAAACACCAGCGAGGTGACCGCGCGGCTGTGTTCAAGAAAGGAATCCTGCTCGGGGTTTTCCTTTTCTTCCCATTTCCAGATCTTGATGGTGCCTTCTCCGGCGGCGGTATAGATCTTCGTGGGGTCCTGGGCGAATTTGATGGTGGTGATGGCCCCCAGATGTCCTGAAAAGGCGTTGACCGGTTTGGTTTTCTTCCAATCCCAGGCCTTCAGGTTTCGGTCCAGCCCCCCCGTGATCAGAATTTTTCCGTCCGGATGCAGGGCCATCGCCGTCACCGCTCCCTGATGGGCCGGGAAGTTGGCGAGCACTTTTTTGCTTTCCACATCCCAGACAACCACCCGCCCGTCCCTGGCGCCCGAGAAGACCAGCTTGCCCTCCGAGTCGGTGACCAATGCGGTGATCGGGGTCTTTTGGCCCTCCAATATGGCGGAGGTATTGGCCTTGGCCAGGTCCCAGGCCCGTACCGTGTTGTCCAGTCCGCCGGTGAAGATCACGCCGGACTGGGGATGAAAGATGGCCTTGACCGCCCTGTGCTTGAGCGTGGGAATGGTCTTGACCACCTGTCCCGACTCGGTGTTCCATAGCCGGATCGAGTAATTTGCCCCGATGGTCATGATGACTTTTTGATTGGGGGAAAATTCCGCGGCGTACACCTTGCCCCTGGGCATTTTCAGGGTGCGCTCGATGATGAACTCGTCGCGTTTGGTGGCCGATTTGACCAGGGGATTGGTTTCCTGGGCCTGGAGGGGAACCCCCAGACACAGCATCAGACCCATCGCCAGGATCAACTTCCTGGCCCATTTCCTGGTGGAGGGCGTTACCGGTGACAAACTCATATCAAATTCCTGTAATATGACGTAAAGTTCCCTTTGGCCGCGTTTGGGAACGCCGGACACCCGGTGGCCGGATGCGGAATGGCGGCTCCCCGGCCCGTGGGACGGATCGTGCCATGAATAGGATGCAATCCTCCGGCCTTGCGCGGAGGGAGGCCGGTTGCGGCAACCGGCCGCTGGCGATTATTCTATAATACGAAAAATTATTCTTCCAGGTTAATCTCCATGAACTCCGCGGGCGCAGACAACAAAATCGAAGACCCGAAAATGCCCCTCACCGAGCACTTGAGGGAACTGCGCCGCCGCATGATCTACACCTTCATCGGGCTCGGCCTCGCGTTCGGGGTCACCTGGACCTTCAGCTTCGAAATCCTGGAGTTCATCAAGAATCCGTTGCTGGCCCACCTGCCCGATGACCTGGCCGGGGGAGGCGGAAAGAAGCTGTATTACGACACGCTCACCGCGCCATTTTTCACCCATCTCAAGGCGGCTTTTTACTCGGCTGTTTTTTTGACGCTGCCCTTCACCATCTTTCAAATCTGGCGATTCGTGGCGCCCGGCCTCTATGGCAAGGAACAGCGGGTGATGTGGCCTTTCCTGTTGCTCTCCTATCCCCTCTTCATCATCGGGGCCTCTTTTTTCTACCTGGTGGTCTTGCAGTTCATGCTCAAGTTTTTCATCAACTTCGATACAAGCCTGGAACCTTCCCTGAGGATCGGGGAGTATCTCTCCCTCAACATGCAACTGATTTTTGTTTTCGGGCTGATCTTCGAATTGCCCCTGCTGTCCCTGCTGTTGACCCGGATGGGCATGCTGACGCCGAAGTTCATGACCAAAAACCGGCGCTACGCCTTTCTGGGCACCTTTGTGGTCGGCGCTATTCTGACCCCGGCCGATCCCATTTCCCAGGTGGCCCTGGCCGTGCCGCTCTACCTCCTGTTCGAGATCAGCATCCTCGTCTCCAAGGCCGCCACGCCAAAGAAATCGTCCGAAGATGAGGACAGCGAGGACGAGGACACGAAAGAATAGGGGGGATTTCAGGCAGGCCGGGCCTTCCGCCCTTGCAAATCCCGCAAGGGCTCCAGGCTCCCCGCACTTCGATCAGGACCAGCAAAAGAAATGAGGGCGCCGGGTGAACCCTTGCATGGTCCATGAATCGGCTTGGGCCGAATTCCCCGCCGCTTGCGGCGAGGTCTTTCATCAGCCATGAGCGGCCATGACCTCTCTATCCCATGCGGCGGTTCCCGAAGCGCCTCCGCGGCTGCCCGTGCAGTGGGCGGTGGCGGGACTGGGCCTGCTGGGGTTCCTGGCCGGGGGGCTGCTGCTGGGCGCGGGCGGCTGGAAGCTGGGGGTGCTGTTCGCCGTGGGCTGGCTGCTGGGGATCAGCCTCTACCACGCCGCCTTCGGTTTCACGAGCGCCTACCGCAACGCTATCGTGCGGCGGGACATTTCCGGCGTGACCGCCCAACTGCTCATGCTGGCCGCCGCCAGCGCGTTGTTCGCCCCCATTCTCGCCGAGGGCCGTGTGTTCGGCCACGGCGTGGTGGGGGCGGTGGCGCCGCTCGGCGTGCAACTGGCGGTTGGCAGCTTTTTGTTCGGGGTGGGCATGCAGTTGGGCGGCGGTTGCGGTTCGGGCACCCTGTTCACCGTGGGGGGCGGCAACACCCGCATGGCGGTCACCCTGGCCGCCTTCTGCGCCGGGGCCTTCTGGGGCAGCCTGCACCTGGGCTGGTGGGCAAAGCTTCCCCGGCTGTCGTCCGTATCCCTGGGGCGGGAATTCGGCTGGCCCCTGGGTCTGCTGATGCAGTTCGCCTTTTTGGCGCTGATTTATCTGGCCCTGCGGCGCTGGGCCGGCCGGGCGCCCCAGAGGCCGCTCTGGGAGCCGGGCTTCCGCCTCCAGCACCTGCCCCGGGGCCCTTGGCCGCTGCTGCTGAGCGCGGGTCTGCTGGCGCTGCTGAACTGGGCGACCCTCCTCATCGCGGGCCATCCCTGGAGCATCACCTGGGGCTTCACCCTGTGGGCCGCGAAAGCCGCCGCCGCGGCGGGCTGGGACCCGGCCACCAGCGGATTCTGGACAGGCGGCTTTCAGGAGGCCGCGCTGGCGCGTAGCGTCTTCCTCGACACCACCTCGGTGATGGATTTCGGGATCATGCTGGGGGCGCTTTTGGCCGCGGGCATGGCGGGACGGTTCAAGCCCACGGCCAGGATCGGACTGCGCCCCCTGGCGGCCGCCGTGGCCGGGGGGCTGCTGCTGGGCTACGGCGCGCGGCTGGCCTACGGCTGCAACATCGGCGCGTTCTTCGGCGGCGTGGCCTCCACCAGCCTGCACGGCTGGATGTGGATCGCCCTGGCCCTGCCCGGAAACTGGCTCGGGATCAAGCTCCGCCCCTGGTTCGGGATGGGGGATTGAGGGGGTATTGAATTCCTGGGCGGGTGGGATTTAGGGGGGATGGGGATTCCGACGCTTGAATCCTCCCCCCTCCGGCCTTCGGCCCGGTGCCCGAATCCTCCCCCCTCCGGCCTTCGGCCCGGTGCCCGAATCCTCCCCCCTCCGGCCTTCGGCCTCCTCCCCCCTCCACCGAGTGGAGGGGGGAAAAGCCCTGCATTACAACGATATAGGAAAATAAGTCCCCCTTCCCCACTCGGTGGGGAAGGGCAGGGGATGGGGATTCCCCCTCCGGCCTGCTCCTCCCCTCCCCGCGCGATGATGTTGAACATCCCGGGAGGGGAGTTTATTTTTCATGGGGTGGGTGGAGGACTTTTTAAAAAAAAAGGTGGGGATCGAATTTTTTCCCGCCGTTTGTGGTGAGTCTGTGGTGAGGCCGCAGTTGCAGTTCCATCCGCGTTTATCCGCGTTCATCCGCGGTTCCAAAGCAGTTCGCTGTTCGCAGGAAACCCAGTGCGTTTCTTCCGCGTTTCTTCCGCGTTCATCGGCGTTCATCGGCGGTTCCAAGGCAGTTCGCGGTGCTTTGCGCCTCCACCCTTTACGCGCAACGGAAATATTTTGCGCCGCCCTACTTTAATTGCACCCGCACCGGATCGCCGATTTCCAGGTTGTGCCGCTGTTGCAGGGAAGCGCCGAACAGGGCCAGTTCCAGCAGACCGTCGCTGTTGACCAGGCAGCCGATGACGGGACTGCCGGCCAGATCACCGTAATTGGCGCAAAATCGTACGTCCTGGAATTCCTTCAGCGAGACCCCCTTCACCTGGCGCCCTTCGATCAGCGAGGCGGGGATGTCGGTGATGGCGTTGCCGAAGCGGTCGAAGAGCATCACGGAGCCTTCGATGGCGCCGTCCTGGAGCACTGCCTCCCGTTCGGTCAGTTCCACCAGATCCTCCGCTTCCGGGCCGACCTCCTCCAGCGCCATTCCCGAGAGCAGCATCCCCGCCACCGGAGCGAAGAGAGTGAGGCCGTCGAAGGTGTTGCTGCGATGCCAGGACTCCCCTTCCTCGTCGATCTCGAACACGCGGCGGATGCCGTCGTCCCGGGCGGCCAGGGTGAGCACGCCGTTGTCCGGCCCGATCAGCAGGTGGCGCTCGGTTTCGATCACGACCCCGGAGCGGCCCGACCCCACGCCGGGGTCCACCACCGCCAGATGGGTTGTGCCGGGCGGAAAACGGGGCACGGCCCGCCGCAGGCACCACGCGCCCTCCCAAATGGCCTGGGGGGCGATCTGGTGGCTGATGTCGTGGATGGACGCCGAAGGCGCCAGCGACAGGACGGCCCCCTTGATGGCCCCGGCATATCCGTCCCGGGTGCCGTAATCGGTGGTGAGGGTGAGCAGGCGGCTGCTGGGATTCATTCGGGTTGCTCCGTTTTCAGGTTCAAACGCCAAAGGGTGCCTTCCCCGGCGGAGTGATAATAGGGCTGGCTCAAACCCGAATCCTCGAATCCGGCGGCGGTCAGGAAGGCGGCGGCGCCCTCGTTGCCCCGCTCCAGGGGCACCACCACCCGGAGCCACGCGGAGGCTTCGGCATAGCGCACCGCCCAGTCCACCAGGCGAGTGCCCAACCCATGACGGCGGTAGTCCGGCTCCACCGTCAGCGACACCACCGCGGCCAGCCGGGCTTCCGGATCGGCCCGGACGATCAACCCGCCCACCAGGTCCCCCTCGCGCTCTCCCTCGATCACCACCGCGCTGACGCGCTTGTCGTGGAGGGTGTGGGCCAGTTGGGAATAGCCGAAGCGGTAGGCCGGCGGATAGGCCCGGTAATCCAGCACGAACAGCCCGTCCAGGTCCGCCGGGCGGTATTGGCGAATGAGAACCTCACCCATGGCGGCCCGCGCCAAGAGGGTTCGGCGCCTCCGGGGGGCGGGTTTTCCAGCTGTCCATCCTTGCGCTCCGCTTCATGTTTCCGCGTCCAGCCCGAACAGCCGCCGGGCGTTCCCGGCGCAGGCTTCGCGCACCTGGGCCTCGGACAGCCCCTTGATCTCGGCGATGGCGGCGGCGGCGATGGTTACATTGGCCGGCTCGTTGCGTTCTCCCGCCACGGGCCCCAGCACCGGGCTGTCGGTTTCCAGGGCCAATGCCTCCAGCGGCAGCAGGCGCGCCAGCTTCACCTTTTGCGGGGAGCGCACGATGGAGGGTGGGATGGAAAACAGGAATCCCGCCTCGGCCCCTTTCAAGGCATGACCGGCCTTGCCGTCGAAGGCGTGCATCAACACCCTGGTGTTGCCCCGTTCCATCAGCAACTCCAGGGTATGCCGTCCGGCCGAACGGGAATGCACGTTGAGCGGCAAACCAAGCTCCATGGCCAGCGCGGCCAGGGTGGTCAGGGCCTCGCGTTGGGCGGCGCGGCGTTCCTCGTCCTGACTCACCCAATAGTCCAGCCCCACCTCTCCGAGACCCACGATATCCCCCGCATGTTCGCGGATCAAGGCCACGATGGCCGCTGTCTCGGAATCGGGGAAAGGGGGCTTGCGGTCCGCGAAGCGGTCCGGATGCAGCCCCAGGAAAGGCAACAGCACTGGATGCGCGTCCCCTGCTTCCCCGGGTGCTTCACCCGCGCCGGAGGACCGCGCCTGCCGCGCCTCCCTTGCTTCCCTTGCTTCCCGCGCCGCCGCGAGCACGTCCCGGTTTTCCGCCAGGTCCTGCCCCACGATGGCGATGGCCCGGACACCGGCCCGATGGGCGCGCCGCAAAACGGCATCCCGGTCCACGGAGAAGGCGCCGTCGGTGAGATGGGTATGGCAATCGATCATCTGTACAGGCCCGCTGCTTCCCGGTGGAGCTTCGGATCGCCTCCCCGGCAAGGTGATGGATGCGCGTGATGGATGCGCGTTTTTCTTGTGCGCCGGAATATAGTATGCCGGTATGGCGGACCGGTAAAGCCGATCTGCCGCGGCGGAAGAATTACCACGCCATGCCCCCGGCCGCGCCGGACGGCATGGCGCCGGAAACCCGATTCCCTTTCATCGAGAGGAGCCCCGACCCATGGGCGACACAAGGGCAAAAATCGTCTGTACCCTGGGCCCCGCCAGCCATGACGAGGCCACCATCCGGCGCATGATCGAGGCGGGAATGAACGTGGCC
>JACZSY010000097.1 GCA_022573975.1 SAR324 cluster bacterium
TGAGCAAGACCGGCTACGCCGTAGCCAACAGCGTCGGGGTCATCGATCGAACCTACACCGGGCCGATCATGGTGGCGCTGGTCAGGCTCGATCCGTCCGCGCCCGAACTCGAGCTGCCCGCGAGGGTGGTCCAGATCGTCCCGCGCCCGATCGTTCACGTGCACCTCGAAGAAGTAGACGAACTTGACGAGACCTCGCGCGGCTCCGGCGGATTCGGCAGCACCGGCCGCTAACGGCAACCCTTAGCGGTTCCGTTTTTGGTGCCGTTTTCGGTGCCGCCATTCAGGTCCTGAAACCGGATTCCGGGGCCGCACACGATCCACCAGGCCGCCATGGTCATTACCGATCTCAAAAAAATCTGCCCCCGCTGCAAGGGAGGCGGACACCAGCCAGGATTCAGCGCGCTTGGAATATCGCAGATCAATTACGATGGCCGCTGTCCCCAATGCGCCGGCCGGGGTTATCAACTCACCGAGTTGGGACAGGACCTGCTGGAATTGCTGCGCCCGTTCGTGGAGGAAATGATCGCCGAACGAACCGGGGAGACGCCACCGGAAAAGCGGGACGGCCTGAAAGCCTGAATGGCGCGCCACCTTCACCCGGACGCCGCCGGAACCAGTGGCCCAATCATCCATCTGAACCCCCTCGCCGCCAGCGGCGAAGGTTCAAACCCCCGGATTCTTTTTCGCCCCATGGGGCGGGGAATGAACCCATACAAAAAGATTCGACCCAACGCATGCCGTCCCCTCCGATGAACAATCCTTACCTGCGGCCGATGACCGCCGGCGAAATCTTCGCCGCCTCGTTTCGCATGTACCGGGATAACCTGACCTTGTTGGTGCTGGTGGGCCTGATACCCCATATGGTGCTGGCCCTGCTGCTGATGGTTCTGCCCTTGGAGGCCCTGATCACCAAATCGGCGGCCTTGGTGTTCATGGGGGGGTTGATCGTCGCCTTGATTATTCTCAACGGGCTGGTGCTGACGGCCTTGACCGTGGCCACCGCGGCATTGGCGCTGGGAGAAGAACCGGGCCTGCTTGAAGTCTTCCGCCGCACCCTCCGCGCCAAACCGGGAGGCATGATGGTGTCCTTCCTGATCGTCAATTTCCCGGTCTCCCTGTTGCTGCTGATGGGCCTGCGCACGGGCAATCTGGTGTTATTCGTGCTGTTTTTGTCCTTGGCCCTTTATTTGGGCGGATTGTTGTTTCCGGCGCTGGCCATCGTCGTCGTGGAGCGGGCCTGGTTTCCCAAGGCGATCTATCGCTCCATTTCCATGGCCCGCCGGGTCTGGCCCCGGGCAGCGGGGGTATTCTCGTTTTTCCTGCTGATTTCGGGATTTTTGCCCCTGCTGCTGTTGATGCTGCTGATCGAGGGCAAGGTCAATATCTCCGGCCCCTTCATGCCCTTGCTGGGGGGGATCATCTCGGCGGTGACACTCCCCCTGGGGTTCATCGCGATCACCCTCTTCTATTTCTCCCTGCGTTCGGCGGACGGCGAGCGCCTCGCGGCCCTGCGCGCCGACCTGGAGGGTTTGGGGGGAGCCAAAGCGGTTCCGCCCACCGAAGACGGTTGAGCGGAAACCGAGCGGCGGCCGAGCGCCGCCCGGGGCGCTACAATCCCAGTTTTTCCAGATTGTCCACGGTGGTGGGATGCAACGCCAAGCCTTTTTGCTGGGCGGCTCGGGCCGCGCGCGCGGCGTGGGTCAAAAAGGTGGGAAAGTGATCCAGGGTGGAATCCACCCGCAGCCGTTCGGTATCCCGGAACAATTTGACCACCAGCGAACCGCTCCGGGCCTTGCGTCCGTTCGGGTAGAATTCCAGGCGGAAATCCTTGAGGCGCTCCCAGGGAAATTCCAGCCGCCGCCCGCCCCGCATCACGCTGGCGCCGGTCTCGTCGACACGGATGCGAAAGGCGTAACGCCCGGCCTGTTGCCTGAGGTAATACCCGAACATCAGGGCCACGCCGCCGATGGGCCAGGCCACCCAGGGGCTGGGTTGCAGGCCAATGAGGATGGCCAGGCAACAGACCACGCCCAGCGCCGCCTTGGCCACCTCCCAATGCAGCATGGGGCGCGGGTAAGCCGCCTCGACGGGCAGGGGGGCGATTTCCACGTCCCGTCCGATCAGTTTGCCAAGTTCGGTGGTGTCCATGGGTTCGTTCGCGGGTAACGGTGCGGGAGGCTCGGCCGGCCCGCCCTGGGGAGGGGGGCGCGGGCCAAGGGGAAACGTCAACCGTCATAGTACCGCAGCGGAAAGGAATGCCAAGGGGCGGGAGCGAAAGGGGCCGCCCCCGCATCATTGCTGAATGATGGACAACGATCCCGGGGTTGGAGGCCACGAAACCGTCCAGCGCAAAATTGTAGGTATATCCGCCGGTGAGAATCACCCAGCGGTTTTCCTGCCCGGCGCCAACGCGTTCATGGCGGGCGGCGATCCCTGGGCCGGTGCCGGTTGGTTCCCGCGGTGTTCAGTTTCCGCGGCCCTGCCCGATGGCGGAATCGCCAAGAGGCTTATTGAAACGAGATGTTGTCCACATAAGCGCCTTCAAAATTGTTGAAGCCGGGATCCCCCGTATTGAACAGGAAGCGGACGTTGACCGTCGTGGAAGCATAGGCGCTTAAATCGACGGAGTAGGGATAGAAAATTCCGCCCGTGGTGGCCAAATTCCCATCCAGCAGGGTCCAGGTGCCCCCACCGTCGGTGGATATTTCCACGCTCAAAGCATCGAATCCGCAACGGATATTGGCGCCCAGGCACTCGTTCGCCAGAAAATAATCGAAGGTCAGGAACGGCGTGGCGCTGAGCGACACGGAGGGAGAGGTGAGCGTGCCGCTGTTTGCGACGCCATCATCGAAAACACCTGTCCCGGCATTGGCGTATCGAATGGAATTCGGCGCGGAAGACGACCGCACGGCGCTGACGTGCCAGAACACGGTGCCTGAACTGCCCGCGACGGTCCACCCCTCCAGCGTTCCCGTTTCGAAAGCGTAGTCCGCCGTGGCTCCCGACTCGGGCAGGAACAGGTCGTATCCGAGCACATCGCCCCCTGAAACATTGTTCACTCCGCTCACAGAGGATTCGGTGCCTGAATTGAAAATTGCGTCCCCATTGAGGTCGTTGAAGGCGAAAAGGCTCACATCCCCCGGATTGGGCCGGATCGCGAATTGATAGGAAACAGAGGTTCCACCTGGAAGCACCAGGGTGTCCAGGAGAGCGAGGCAGCAAAGATTGGGATTATAAAGGGTTAGCACCAAGTCTCCGGAGGTGAAGCCGGGTTGCGACACCGTTCCGGAGAGTTCGATGTCCTCCAATAGAGCGGGATTGTACGTCAACGGAACGGTGGCCACGGCAACCGTGGTGTTCACATAGGCCTCGGCCAGTTTTCCGTCGAATAGGCCGTTGGTGTTGTTGTCGTTGAACACGAAGAAGTCGATGGTGGTGTTTTCCGGCACGAATATGGAGTAGGGAACCGAGGCGCCTCCGGCAGCCACGGCCACGGCCACGGGAGTGCCGCTCACATTGGCGACGACCCGATAGCTTCCCGTGGCATATGCGCCAAAGGCGATCGTGCCGGAGACCTTGACCTGCAGGATCAGGGTTATGGTCAGGCCGGTCACGTTCGCTGTGGAAACCGTAGCCGTGGTGGCGCCCAATCTTTCCGTCACCACATCGAAGACACTGTCCCCGTTGATGTCGTTATAGGCCGAGATGAACACATCTCCGCTGTTCTCCGGAACGGCGATGGAGAAGGTGACCGAGGCCCCGCCGGTGACAATCCCGCTGCCCACCACCAAGCCGGTGGAATCCTTGACCGTGACTACGAAATCCCCGCCGGCGTATCCGGCCTCGGTGATGGTTCCGGCGACGTTGACCGTCGCCTGGGAACCCCCCAGGGACGTCGTATCCTCGGTGACCTCCTCCTCGCATCCGGCCAGCACGAGGCCCGCGATCATCAGTCCGACGATCAAAATCCAGCGGTTCCTTAATCGCTTCCCGAACATCACACTCCGAGGTGCTTGCAGGTTTCGTTCTTTCTCATCGCCAGGAAGGGCATTGGAATTCTGGAGAAATATTGTCTGAAAAAGAATATCTTGATTATGGAAAAAATGCAAGGGGGAAAATGTAAAAATGGTAAATTAAACGCCAAAATTATGGTGACCCGCCGGCGATTATTGGCCGAAACAGCCATTTTAATTCCCTTGCGCGGAGTTTTCATCCGGCGGAAATTTATCGTTCCCACCGGTAAAAACGCAGTCCGCAGGGGGAGGTTTCTTTTCAGGCGGAAGACCCCGTACCGGCGGAATTCCCGTCATCGGGTGGGGGCGCGCCGGTTTTTTGTGGCCGGAGCAGGAAGCGCCGGGTTTTTCCGCTGGCGGTTTTGGGGAGGGAACTGGAAAAACGGATTTCCGCTGGAATTTTGAAGGGAGGCAGGCGTCCGGCCGCATGGGCCAACAGCATGGCCTCGGTGTCTGGATGAGGATCATGGCCGGGGCGGAGGGGCACGGGGCGGGGAACCTCGGGGTGGAGCACCTCCGGGGTTGGAACCGCGGGTTTTGGAACTACAGGATTTGGAACCACAGGTTTTAGAACTACAGGTTTTAGAACTACATGGGCGACAATCCGAGTCAGGCCGTCCGGCCCGGAAATTCCTGTCACGGCGCATTCGGCCACGGCTGGATGGCCGGCCAGCACGGCCTCCACCTCCGCCGGAGAGACCCAGGCGCCGGCCACCTTGATCATGTCATCGGTGCGGCCCTCGTAATAAAAAAACCCCTCGGCATCGCGGCGCAGGCGGTCTCCCGTGGCCAGCCATCTTTCCGCGGCCGGCCCTCCCCCAGGGCCGGCATTTCCATCACGCCCCGCCGAAGCCAGCGATCCTCCCCGCAGCCATAGTTCCCCTGCTTCTCCGGGAGGGGGTTCTCCCCCCATTTCATCCACCAGCTTGGCCTGGTAGCCCGGCACGATCCGTCCCGCGCTGCCCGGGCGATTGGCCTCGGGTGTGTTGGAGAGGTAGAAATGCAGCGCCTCGGTGGAACCCAGGCCGTCCAGGATGGGCCTCCCGAAGTGGCGCCGCCAGCGGTGGTACAGACCGGCCGGCAACACCTCGCCGCCGGAGAGCGTCAGGCGAAGATTTTCCAGCTCCAGCCGCTCCGCTCTCAGTGGCCCGGCGGGAGGCAGGGGATGGGGCGGTTCAGCCTCGCCGTCCAGCCACGCCTCGTAGCGGTCGAGCATGGCGCTGAAAAGGCTGGGGACTGCGTAAAACACCGTGGGCCGGTGGCGAACCAGCACGGAAAAGCAGGACTCCGCGGTGGCGGGCCCGGCTTGGATCACCGCGGCGCTGCCGGAGGCCAGCGGGAAGTAAAGGCTGTTGCCCAACCCGTAGGCGAAGAACATCTTGGGCGCGGAAAAGGCCAGGTCGTCCGGCTCCAGCCGCAACACCCCCTCCAGGTAATGGCGGGCGACGAAGGCCATGTCTCCGTGGCGATGCACGGCCGCCTTGGGCTGTCCGGTGCTGCCCGAGGTGTAGAGCCAGAAGGCCGGTGCCCCCGGGTCCGAGAGCACGGTCTCGAAGTCCTCCGCCTGGTCCTTCATCAGTTCGGCCAGGAGGGGTCCATCGGGCGTCTCCCCATCGCGGGGCCGATCGCCGGCGATGATCAGGCGCGGATGCGGGAGGTGGGGAACCGCCTCCTCCACGATTTTTTTTACCGAGGGCCACAACCCGGAGTCCACCACCAGCGCGGCGGCCTGGCTGTCCTCCAGGAAATGCCGGTAATCGGCGGCGGGCAGCGCTGTGTTGAGCGGGACGGGAATCACGCCCGCGCGCACGGCGCCCCAGAAACACACCGGGAAGTCCAGGCTTTCCCGCATCAACAGGGCCAGCCGCTCCCCCGGCCGCAGGCCGAGGCGAACCAGGGCATTGGCGAAGCGGTTGGCCCGGCGATGCAGCCCGCCGAAGGTCAGCGTTTGGCAAGTCCGCGGGTCGAAAAGCTGCGGGTCGAATTGGGGCGCGTCCTCCCCACCGGTTCCCGCGGGTTCCGCCAAGCGCAGGTACACCCGCCCGGCCCGCTCCGGCGCCAGGTTGGGCAGGATGAAATGATCGGCGATGTTGAAGCGGTCGGGGAGGCCGGCCGGTTTCGCAGGCGAGGCCTGAATTTCAGGATTCATCTTGATTCTGACAGGGAACCGTCAATGGACGTATTTATGGGCCAGGGGGCGGATGTAGCGGTCGGCCAGCACGTGGAAGGTGCGCACGCGCTTGATCATGTCGGCCGAAATCGTGTCCAGCGGCACGTACATGATGTGGATGCCCTTGGCGGCGGCGAAGCTGAGCGTTTCGGGCGAGGGGCCTTGGGCGGCCACGAAGGCCACGATGGGTTTTCGTGAGAGGTCGATGGCGGCTTTCAGCAAACGCTCGCTCCGGTTGCGGACGTCTCCGTAACGGGGGTTGCCCCACACGGACGCCCGCCCCGTGGGGGGGAAAAGCGAGAGCACGCCGCCGTACTGGCAGCGCGAAATGCCCGGCCCGTCCAGCATCTGGCCCGGATTGGTGGAGTAGAGGGCCAGGTCGGACTCGTGGGCGTGTTCGGAGAACCACATTTTCTCGTGGGGGTAGTCCCCTTCCTCCCCCGGCTTGTGGAAGATCGCCACCACCGGCCCCACGTCTCCCACCCCGGGCAGGTTCTCGCGCACGTACACCTTCCCCATGGGCAGGTTGCGCAGGGTTTCGCGCAAGTCCAGCCCGTCCATCAGGGAGGACTCCATCTTGTGAATGCGCACCTGCTGTTCCGAGAGGATGCGGCGGCATTTTTCCCGGATGTAAGTGAAAAAATTCTCCAGTTTGGTGTCCTGGGGCAGATGGGAGACATGGTGTTCACCGTCCTCCCAACGCTCTTCCCAGGAGCCTTGCTCCACCTCTTCGGGCGGTTCCTCCAGCTCCAGCTGATCGAGCAGCTCCTGTTGCTCCTGTTGCAGGGCGCGGGGCAGGCGCAGGCGCAGCACCAGGGTCTCCCCTTCCGCCTCGCCTTTGGTCAGGTCGCCTTCCACCTTCATTTCCGGCAGTGCGGAATTTTCCTCGAAGAACGGGTAGTGATCGCAGAGGCGCAGCAGTTGAAAGGCGAAGTCGTCGTTGACCGTGTTCTTGCCGGAGAGGATCAACTCATAGCGGCTGGGGGTGAGCCTTTTGCCCACCAGGGCCAGGTTGCGGGCGAAGCGCATCAGCGTGGTCAGCCGGGCGGGGGAGGGTTGCTCGTTCCACTCGCGGGCGTACTGCTTGACGGCCCCCTGCACCAACTCGGCCAGCAGGGTGTACTGTTCCACATCGTCCGCCACCACCGGGCGGGCGGCCAACTCGGCCAGCAGGGTTTCCAGCGCTTCACGGTAGGCATCCTTGGCCGCGGTCAGTTCCCCGCCCTTGGTGTTGGGCAGGGGCATCAACTGCGGGAACCCGGAGGGATGCAGCCCCCGCCGGGCCAACTCGTAGGCATAGACATGGTAGGGCAGACTGCCCAGCACATTGACCGTGGACTCCTCGGCCAGATTGAACAGCAAGTGCTCGCGCTGGGTGACCGCCCCGGGCGCCGGCTCCGCCTCGCCGGCGAAATATTCCATCACCGCGGTGAGATGGGAAAGTCCGCAAACATAGAGCACGCGCCGGTGTCCCGCGGACAGTTCCCGCAGCCGCGCGGCCATTTCGACCTCCCGCTCCCCGTCGTGACTGCCTGCCTCGGCGCGTTCCAGCCCCCCCTCCACCGCCCGCCAGTAGGCTTCCAGCCCCAGGCGGTCGATCAGGTAATCGTCCGGCGCGCGAATCGGTTCGGGCTTGTAGCCCACCACGTCCCTGTCGATCAAATGCACCGGCACGCCGAAGGACTCGCCCAGCCGCACCGCCTCGGCCAGGGAATCGTCCGGGGTGATGGGAAGAATCTGGCGCACCTTTTTCAGTTCGTCATCAAAATCGTCGTAGGCCACCACGGAGAGATAGGGCAGCCGGGCCACGGCGGCGCGGATGGAAGGCTCCAGGGTGGCGGGCAGTTCCACGGCGATGGCGTCCGGACGCAGCGCGAAAAAAGCCCGCCGCACCAGCCCGGCGAAGCGCACCCGCCCGTGCAGCGATGGCACGGCGTAGATGTTTCCCCCAAAGGCGATGTAGGGGGGATGGGTTTTGGGGGCGGGTTCGGTCATGGTTTTTTTGCAGTGAAATTCCGGGAACCTGGGGATCGTAAAAAGCACCTCACCCCCCGGCCCCCTCTCCAAAAGAGAGGGGGAGTTTTTTTGGAGAGGTGGGAATTATTCCTCAATATCTAAAAGTTTTTCCTTATCGTTTCTAACACCGTGTCCAAGTCGTGCAAAACTTGATCGTTCGAAAATCTCAGCACGGAAAAGCTTTCCCCTTTCAAGACATCATCCCGCTCCCGGTCCTTGGCCTGGGTTCTCCTGTGGATTTCGCCATCCACTTCCATAATTATTTTGGCGGAAAGGCAGCAAAAATCGACAATGAAACGGTCGATCGCATGTTGCCTCCTGAATTTGGCGCCTAGCGCCTTATTCCTCAATGCCTGCCATAACACGTCCTCCGCCGGGGTCGGTTCCTGGCGCATCCTACGGGCTTCCGGTTTTAGAACCTTCCATTTTGCTGTGTTGGTGGATTTCCAATGAGAATTTCCCATCATGTATCCAAGTTTTCCCTCTCTCTTTCGGAGAGGGGGAGCAAGGTGCTACTCGCAAGCCTTGCCGAAGGGCGGGGGTGAGGTGCTGTTCAATGTATCCTCTCATGACCCCGCGACTTGCCAAGCGTTTCCCCCTCTCTTTTGGAGAGGGGGTGCCCGAAGGGCGGGGGTGAGGCGCTGTTTCATACCCGCCCGGATTCCTTTAATTTCGCGGCGGCCCACTGCACCGATTCGACGATGGTGTTGTATCCGGTGCAACGGCAAAGGTTGTTGGCCAGCCCGGATTTGATTTCCTCGACAGTGGGATCGGGCGTTTTGTCCAGCAGGGCCTTGGCGGCCATGACCATGCCCGGCGTGCAAAACCCGCATTGGGAACCCAGCTTGAGGTGGAAGCCTTCCTGCAAGGGGTGCAAGCCGCCGTTTTGGGACAATCCCTCAATGGTGGTGATCTCCTGCTCCGCCACGGCGGCGGCGGGTGTGAGACAGGAAAGCACGGGCCGGCCATCCACCAACACGGTGCAGGCGCCGCAATCGCCCCCGTCACACCCCATTTTGGTGCCCGTCAGGCCAAGGCGGTCGCGCAAAAAATCTATCAGCAGTTGCGAGCCGGAAACGGCTTCCTCCCGCTCGATGCCGTTGATGGAAAAACGCACCAGGGTTTTCATGATTGAAACAAACCCATTGGAAAAGGTTAGGGTCGAGCCAAAAAAAGCCGCGGCAGGCTTGAGGCCTCCGAAACGTGCAGCCTCCTCCCGCCATGACTGAGGTTAATCCGCATGAGGGGATGCCGCAACCAGGAAAATGGGGAGGGTGGAAATCGTGGCGCATGCCTCAAGGCGGCGCGTGGGGGTTCCCGGTGGCCTGTCCGGGGCTGGGGCCGGCCATGGCGCCCAAGGGCTTGTAGCCGTATGCGGGACATCCAAACCGGCGAATCAGGGATCCGGCATATTCCAGATTTTCACCATTTTATCCGCCGAACCCGAAACGATCCGGCGTCCATCCGGGGAGAAAGCAACCGTGTAGACGTGCTTGCGGTGCCCGGTGAAGACTCGAAGCATCCGGCCGGTCTCCACCTCCCAGACGCGGACAGTAAAATCCCTGGCACTGCTGGCCAGATATTTTCCATCGGGGGAGAAGGCCACGCTGAACACGTAATTGGTGTGTTGCGTCAACCGGCGGATGATCCGCCCGGTTTTAAAGTCCCACAGGATGATGGTCTTGTCCGCCGATCCGGAGGCGAGGATTTTTCCATCGGGGGAAAAGGCCACCGTATTCACATCGTGCCGATGGCCGCGCAGGGTATCCACCCGCTCTCCCGATTCCACATTCCAGATGATTACGGTTTTGTCATCCGAGGCTGAGGCCACCAGCTTGCCATCGGGGGAGAACACGGCGGAATACACGTCATCCCCGTGGCCTTTCAAGACCCGGTACAACGCCTGGTTGGCCACATCCCAAATCTTGACCGTTTCATCGTCCGACGCGGTGACGGCCAATTTTCCATCGGGTGAAAAAGCCACCGAATTAATCACCTTCCGGTGCGCTTTCAAGGTGGAATCCAGCAGGGCGGTTTTGGGGTTCCAGTATCCGATCGTGCCATCGCGGTTCCCGGTCAAGGCCAGGGCCCCGTCCGGGGAAAAGGCCACTGCGTACATCCGCGAGTGAACCCGTTTGGAGGAAACGATCAAATTCCCGCTTTCCACATCCCAGACCTTGAACGTCCGGTCCAAGGACACCGAAGCCACGGTTTTGCCGTCCGGTGAAAAGGCTACGCCCTGGACCCGGTGCCGGTGCCCTTTCAGGGTGGCATGGAGCGGGGGCAACACGCGCCTGATGGGTTTTTTGGGCCGTGGTTGAACCAAGGCCAGCCGTGTTCCAGCGACTTTTATGGTTGGTGCCGGCTTCGCTGCCCGGGCGCGCTGCAACTGCTTGATCTTGACCCGGGCAATGGGCGCGAAGCGGCCCTTGGGATACGTCTCCAGATAAGACTGAATATCCTCCACCTCCCTGGAGTTCTTGATCGTCTTCCAGAATTCCTCCTCCTCGTCCAGGGTTCTCCGGGCCGCGATGGGGGCGACTGGCGCCAAAGGGGCCACCGGCCTGGGAGGCACGGCCACGACAGAGGGGGGCTCCACCGGCGTGGCTATGTTGAAGGTGAATTTTTCCACCAGGGAAGAGGAGGTCCAGGGCACCTGCTTCCTGTTGGATTTTCTGAAAACATCCGCCCGCACCCGCTTGAACATTTCCTCGATCCCAATGCCGGGTGTTTTCATGTGTTTTACAAGTTGCTCGGTATAGAGTCCGTTTTGGCCGGAGCCATCCGAAGCGACTTTCCCCGGTGCGGTGGCATAGCTGATGAAAGTGCCCTGGGGGGCGTCCATGCGGGCCAGCCCCTGGGTGGCTGCCGTGAAGGAACGCTGGAAGGGGTTGTTGCGGCAGGCATCGAGGATAACGATATTCATTTCATTGTTGGCCCGCTCCATGGCGCGCAGCACGCGGCCCGCGTCCACCCCTTCAAACTCCACCTCGTCCTCGGTTTCCACCTCAGCACCCACCGGGATCATGTAATTGCGCCCCCGCAATTCGATGCCATGCCCCGAGTAGTAAAATAGGCCCACCCCACCCCTTTTCAAGGCGTTGCCGAAATCCCGGATGGCCAGTATCATCTTGCGGCGCGTGCCATTTTCCACGGAGATGACCTCGAATCCCACCTCCCGCAAGGTGGCGGCCATGCTGCGGGCGTCGTTGACCGGATTGCGGAGGGGGGCGGATTTGTAATTGGCGTTCCCGATGACGAGGGCCACCCGGCGCTCCGACCCGGGGGCGTTGGGCTGGCGTTTTCCAACCCGGATTCCCTTGCTCGCCTGTCCATGGACCCCGCCAAGGGCTGTCAGCACGAACAACACCGTCAGAACGATGACAAGAAACGTTCGATGGCTTTGTTGGGTGAACATTCAAACTCCCCGCGTTTTCGGTTTCCGGCTGGTGTTCGCCATGCCATATTGTCCCTGCAAAATCAGTAGGAAGGCCCATACTTTAGGCCATTATCGGCCCTTTGACCATAACGCCCCGGTTTTGGAATCGATCGGTCATCTATATTTGCCATCCCTCACCGCCGCCTTCCGTGGGCGCCATGGGAGGTTTTTACCTTTTCTACCCCATTCCTGTTATTCACATGCACGGGTTTGGTATTAAATCCGGCGAAATGACGCACGGTTCCATGTTTGGAAACCCACCCATGAAGACATTTTCTACTGGCGGACGGATGGCGCCTCATGGCAGAAACGGCCATCAGGTTCCTCAAAAAGGAAGCGTGTTCATCGGCGTGTACCGGCGGTTCCCTATTTTGAGCGGCTTGGTATCGCCAGCCGCACAACGAATTGGACAATGCGGTATTATTATTCCCAACAACAACCAACCTTGAAAGATTTGCAATGAAATTTGGAACCTTTTTCTTTTTCCAATGGCCTCCCGGACACACCCAGGAGGAAGTGATTCAAAACGAGCTGGAACAGATGGTCTGGAGCGAGGCCTTGGGGTTCGATCACATCTGGATCACCGAACACCATTTCATCGACTACGGCCTGTCGGTGGACCCTCCCATGATCGCCGCCGCCGCCGCGGCCATGACCTCCACCATCCGCATCGGGCTGGCGGCGGCGATTCTGCCCTTTCACAATCCGATCCGTCTGGCCGAACAACTGGCGCTGGCCGATATCATCTCCAATGGCCGTCTCGACGTGGGCATCGGGCGGGGCAACCGCCCAGCGGAATTCGCCGGATTCTCGATTCCCCAAATCGAAAGCCGGGAGCGCTTCGCGGAAATCGAGCAAATCCTGCTCTTGGCCTGGACCGAGGAGCGGTTCAGCTTTCAAGGGAAGCATTACACCATCCCCGAGATACGGTTGATCCCCAAGCCCCAGCAAAAGCCCCACCCGCCCATGTACATGGTCTGCGTCTCCCCAGCCTCCATCGCGGAAACCGCGCGCAAGGGCTACGGCATGCTCAACTCGGTACTGTTCGGGTCGCCGGACGGGCTGGTGGACAACCGGGAAGTGTACGTGAAGGAATTGAAGGCATCCGGTCACAGCGAGGAGCAGGTCGCCGGGTTGTTGGCCCGCTGGGGTGTTTCGCGCCATATCTACGTGGCGGACACCGACGCCCAGGCCCTGGAGGAAGCCAAGGATGCGGAGATGTGGTACCAGCAATCCCTGCGCAAATTCCTGATACCGGAAGACATCGGCGCCACCCATCCCGATCTGCAACCCGCCTTCCGGGCCATGGACGAGCGGCTCTCGCAGATCACCTGGGAAAATCTGGTGGCCGACACCCTGATCTTCGGTTCCCCGGAAACCGTCTGCCGCCATATCGAAATCATGCGCGACATGGGCGTGGGGGAGACCATGTGTTGGATGAACTTCGGCGGGCTGCCCCAGGACAAGATCCGCCACTCGATGGAGTTGTTCTCCAAGGAAGTGATGCCCAATTTCCGGTAGAAAAGTACCCGGGCGGAATGACCGCCCGCCCCGATCCCCCACCCGCGGCGGGCGGGGCTCCTCATTCATCCGGGCTAAAAGTAGGGCACGTCCCCCTTGGCGATGATCGTGCCCCCGGCCCCACCGTCCCCCACGCTGGCCGTATCGTCGTGGCCAAGCCGGCCATAGACTCCGTACCCCCAGCAGCGCGGGCAAGAGCGCGCGCGCGGAAAAACCGATGCGGTGAAAAAATGAGGAAAATAACGGCCGGTGGCTGTTCATATGCTGCTCCCTCCTTTTATTCCCGGGCCATGGAGGGTCTCCAGGGGAAAGTCCCCTGCGCGAACGCCTCCCGTCCGGGTTTGGTTGGGCGGAATTTCCCCCAAGGCGGCAACGGAACCGGATGAAAACCCACATCGCCGGAAACCATCGCCACCAGGCGCGGCACTTCCGCATGACCCGAATGCTCCATTCGCGTTTTGTATAACACACAATCAGTAATAGCACTAATTTCTGAAAAGAATTTTTTTGTTGAGTCGTCCCAAAAAAAAAAT
>JACZSY010000337.1 GCA_022573975.1 SAR324 cluster bacterium
CGAGTGGCGAGAATTTCTTCGCGAGATGGCGAGCCGCGGATTCGTCATCGACGCGATTGAATTCCACCAGAGTTCATTCGAGATCGATTCGAATGGAAACGCTGTGTCGGTTTTTGACGTATTACTCAATGCAGCCAACGGGGCCTGGAGCCATCGTTGGTCCTTCAAATCCAAACTGCGCGTGGATTGGACCGATGAAATCGACGAAGAAGGACATTTCATTCCGGGCGATTTGACGTTGTTCGACACCCACGTGCTCGATCGAGTCGGTCCCGCTGTATTCGAGAGGCACATACTCGAACCGAATAACCTCGGTATCACCATTCCCATCGTTTACGATATGAATCGCGACGGATTCTCGGACATCCTACTCCCGCTGAACAATGTCTTGATGCTCAATGCGGGCGATGGAAAGTTCGAGGAACGGAAGGCGATATTTGATTCGTACATTTACCCTCTCACTGGACCCGCTACCGCGGTTGTCGCCGACTTTGACGCGGACGGGAAGGTAGATCTCTTATTCGCAGGGACTTATAATTTCAAGAAGAACTTCGTAACGATGACCTCGGAGGTGGGAGTTTATCTATACCGCGGAAAATCCGAAGGCCGATCCGAAATGGCCGTGCTGCACCACCAGCCGCCCGTCCGAGGTGGACTCGACCAGCAACGGCAGCCCCCCCTCGCGCACCGCTCCCCGCAAGGCCTTGACCACATCGCCGGGGGTTTGCCCCCGCACGGTGACCACCCGCGCCCGGCGCCCGCTCTCGGTGAGCATCAACCGCAGACCACGGCCGATCCCCCCGGCGGTCAGGGGCGCTTCGGCCAACAGGGTGGCCCGCGCCGGTTCGTGGGTGAGCAACACCTCATATCCCTGTGGGGGAGACGATCGGGTCTCGTCCGACGCGGACAAGAAAAACAGCCCGTCGCCCACCGCCGCCCCGGTGCAACCCAAGGCGCCGTCCAGCAGGCGCAACTCGCCAAAACGGGCCGTTTCCGCGACGGACTCGATGCGCGCCAGTAACCCGGCCAGCACTCCTTCGAAGCGCTGGCCGGCGTTCTGGCCGGACGCTTCCATTTCCGCCGCGCCCGCTCCGTCATGGGCCCTTGGCCCGCAACGGGTTTCGGCCAGCAGCTTCATTTCTTCCAAGGCGCCGGCCGCCGATTCCAGCCAACCCATGGCGCAAGCCGCGATGGCCAGGGTTTTTTCCGTGTCCTGGATGGCCCGGTTCAACCCGGCGACCTCCGCCCGAACCTGCTCGGAGGGGCCTTCGCTGCGGTACACCTTGTCCTCCAGCACAATCTGCCGGGTCTCTTTGGGCCCAGTCTTGCGCTCCCGCTCCCGGTCGAAGGGTTGCCGCCTGGAAAAGGCGCCTCCGCTGGTTCCGTTGATTCTCATCACCATGGTATTGTTCCTTTCATTTTTTCCTCGTGTCCGCCCGGTGCTGGCCTGCCCGGTTCGTGAATTACCCCGCCACCGGATACCCTTCGGCCACCAACGGACCGCCAATAGGCCGGTTTCCATTCCTCCCCAACCCCCGCCGGCGCCGCGGCTCCCCCCCCTTTTTGAAGCCAGGGCAACCGGCGTTTGCGTTGCGTCCTACTGCAACAGGGTCAACACGGAGCGTGGCAACTTCACCGCCTGGGCCAGCATCGCGGTGGAAGATTCCACCAGAATCGAGTTGCGCGTGAACTCGGCGATTTCCGCCGCGAAGTCCACGTCGCGAATGGTCGATTCCGCGCTGATCAGGTTTTCCGCGGTGATCCGCAACTGGTTGAGATTGCTTTCCAGGGTGTTCTTCTGGAAGGCGCCCAGTTCCGCCCGGGTGCGCGTCACCTCGTTGACGGCCTGGTCCACCAGCCGCTGAGTGTCCTGCGCTTTTTGCGGCGTGAGCACGTCCACGTCGCGCAGGCTGAGGAAGCCGCTTTCGTTGATCACGCCCCGGCCCATGGTGCGGGTGTTGGTGGACTTGAGGGAGACCGCCACGGTCTGTCCCACGTTGCCGCCCACCTGGAAGACCAGGGAGTTCTGGAACACCGCCACCCGGCCCGCGCTTTCGGTGCTGTCGGATGCGTCGGCGTCGGTGAGCACAGTGCCCTGATAGCGCACTTGCAGCCCCTCCACGGGCGTACCCTCGCCACCGGTGAGCAACTGGCCGCGCCCGAAGGCCACCTCGCCGCCGATGGTGCCGACAATGTCCTGGCCCGGGGTGGCGATCTCCAGCCGCCCACCCTCGGAGGAAAGCACCCCGTCGGTGCTGGAGGCCACGGAGAAACCGAACTCGCTGCCAAACTTATTGTGGGTGAGGGTAAGATCGCCGTCCTCACTGGCTTCCAGGGTGATGTCCAGCCCGATCTGCTCGATCTCGCTCTTCAGCCGCCCGATGGTCTGGGCCACCGTATCGCCGGGCTTGGTGGTGAAGGAGACCGTCCGCCCGCCTTCGGCGATGGTCAGCTCCTCCCCCTCGTCGATCAGCTCCTGGGTGAGGGAGGTGCTACTTTCCGCCATGGCCCGGGAACCCAACTGCTGCACGCGCACATTGTAGCCCTCCACGGCGGAGCTTTGGGTTTTCGGGCTGGCGGTGACGAACTCCAGCCCCTGACCGTTGGCCACGCCATTGGCGCCCTGGCTCCCGTCCAGGATCTTTTTCAGGCCGAACTGGGTGTTGAAGGTCATGCGGTCGATGGTCTCCAGGGCGTTGTCGATCTCGAACTGATCGGCCTGCAGCATCACCTCGTCGTTGGCGCCCTCGTTTGCCGCGTGAACGGAAAGCTGGCGGATCTTGATCAGCAACCCGCTGATTTCGCTCAGCGCGCCTTCGGCGGTCTGCACCATTCCCACCGCCGTTTCCGAGTTGTCGATGGCCTGCTTGACCCCGGCGATCTGCGCCCGCATCTGTTCGGAGATGATCAGCGCCGCGGCGCCGTCCGAAGCGCGGTTGATCTTCGACCCGGAAGACAGTTTTTCCAGGGATTTGATCAACCGCTCCTGGTTTATCGCCAGGTTCCGGCGCGTATTGATCGCCGCCGGATTGTTGTTGATTCGCATTGGCATAGCGGACCTCCTTGTGTCCTTGCGCACGGCGTCCGTTCCACGGCATCGCGCGATTTTTAGCGCCCTTGTCGGGCCTTGAATTCCGCCGGATTCCAACGGCGGACAATCGAATGGCGTGGCGGACGGGGCCGCCATGACGAACCAAGCGCCACGGGATCACGGCCGGCCACACGACTACAGCAATCCAAACCACGGCAATCCAAACCATGGCGGCGGAGACGGATTCCTCTCAATCCGTCCGGGTTTCCGCCCGGTGTTCCAACCAAAACTCAAACTAAACCCGCGGCAATCACCCAAAACGTGCCCAAAACACCGATTTCCGGTTCACTTCCGGCGCTTCCCGGGCGTACTTATCGCCGAGGGAGACCTGACGGAATAACCAGGGCGCAGGTGGGCACTGTTGGACACACCGGCACCTTTCATGACCCACCACCCCGAAGGAGGTGGAACTTCGGCCATTCTCCCCGGCGGCAGGCACACCACCGCACGGGGAATGGTTTTCCATCTTTCCCCACGGAGCGGTGGATACACCACCGCCCTGGGTAGGGTCCTCGGGCCTCATTCCGCTCCGGCGGGTACACCACCGCACGGTGGGACTGGCCTCTGTTCATTCGCCCGGCGGGTGGATACACCACCGCCCTGGGCTTGGTACTCCGGCCTCATTCCCCACCGGCGGGTACACCACCGCACGGGGGGGCGGGCCTCTGTTCATTCGCCCGGCGGGTGGATACACCACCGCCCTGGGTTTGGTACTCCGGCCTCATTCCGCCCCGGCGGGTACACCACCGCACGGGGG
>JACZSY010000098.1 GCA_022573975.1 SAR324 cluster bacterium
GGGCTGGTTGGCCTTGCCAGCGTGGTAGCGCACCACCTCTCCCAGTACGCAACAGTTGATCGAGATATGGGTGTTGAGCTCGGCCTGCTCTATCAGGTCGGCGAGTTCGGGTCGGACGTTGTCGGCCACTAGAACACCCCCTCAATCGTTTCGATTCTACGCACCTGCATGAGTGTTTGGAAATCGCCCCGGAGGTTCGAGCCGCGATGCGTAACGGTCTCTATTCGATAGAGTCCACTTAACACCCTGGCCTCGACGTTGACCGCACGGCCGACGCGTGCGTCCCCCCGGTACCATGAGTCGAGCAGCACGGCCCCTCCCTCTTGTGGTTGAGGCTCGGAGCGCAGTCCCCCCTCCCTACCCTCGGCGACGCGAATAGGCTCACCGTCGAGCGGGTGACCCTTGGGGGTAATCCAGAACGCCCCCCGGTCAACCCACCATTCGGCGCCCGACTCTATCAGGAGCGAGGTGAGCATCCGTTCGGAGTCGCCCCATACGGTAAAGCCCTGGGGGAGCTCGGACTCGTGCCGACGGCCGATCGCGTTCAGGTAGCTCTCGCGTGTCAGGTTGCCGTTCGAGATGCCCATGGTCTGGACGATGTAGCGAATCACCTCGAAGGTTGAGGCCCCCGGGTCGAACCGGCGAATCGCGATACCTCCGATGCGCGTCGACAGCCCGTCCCCCACCTCGATCATGGTCGACCAGAGCGGGCCCTCTTTCGTGTGCCGGGCCCAGTGGGACGAGCCCTCGAACACCCGCGCGACGTGTCCCACGGACACGTGGCACAGCGGTCACACCGGCACCAGCAACATGGCGTCCACATCGCGCGCTTTCAACATCACGGCCCATTGTGGCGCCATCTTTTTCAGCAGGGGGGTTTGGGCGGTCGCGCCGACGAAGGAAAAGGCGTCGGGGAGCAATTCCCCGATTGCGCCCTCGCCGGCCAGTTCCCTCAGCCGGTCCAACGGCAGGGCCACGTTGTGGTCTTTCCATACGCCGCGGATGTCATAGCCGGGATGACGCAGACGCAGCTTTTCGGGGGGCGTGCCGATGGGAATGGTGGAAAGGACGGGTTCGCTCCTGATGAAGTCCATGATGCGGGGAATCGCCTCTTGTTGGGTCATGTTCTTCACGCCGAAGGGTTCCGGATCGTCCCCCGCCACGAAATGCCCGGATGCGGTCAACAAGCCCAGCCGGCACTCGGCCAGCGGTTTTTCCAATGGCGTGAACGGACCTGCGTCGTATTGCCAGCGATCCTCGTGTTCATGGAGATACCCTTTCACGTTCCACTGATAGACATGGTCCAGCAGGCGCTCGAGACCGCCATCGTCGATGGTTTCCCCCAGCTTTTCCAACAGGCCGCGCAGAAATTCCGCCGCGTCGCCATCGGAGAGGTTTTTGATGAACTTGAACAGCAGATCCGTCCGGCTGCCGTAGGCAAAAGACTTCCTGAACATGGCCAGGGTCTCATTTTGCTCCATGGCCTCTTCTTTTGCCGCGATTTCGACTGTTGCCGTGTGTGTGGCCGCCATTTTCTTTTCGCCCGCCGCCGATATTTTTTGTTCAGGAAAATTGGTGATGGAACCGGTCTTCCTGCCCAGTATCCAATACCCGGCCGAATGGTCAAGTTGTTTTTGGTAATGGAGGATTTTCCGGCAGGTTCTCAGAAAAGGGACCCGCTTCCTCCCTCGACTGTGGCGCTCAAGCGGGCCGCAGACCGGCCTTGAAGCGATCGATGCGGGCGCGGTAGACCTCGACGGCGCGTTGGGTGAAGGCGCGCGCTTCCTCGGGCGTATAGGTCTTGCGCACCTTGGCCGGGTTGCCCACCGCCAGCGCGTAGGGCGGCACGACGGTACCGCTCAGCACGACAGCGCCGGCCCCGACGATGGCGCCACGGCCGATCACCGCGTCCCCCATCACCACGGCGCCCATGCCGATCAACGCCTCGTCCTCCAGGGTACAGGAATGGATCACGCAGTTGTGCCCGACCAGGACGCCGCGGCCGATCACGGTGCCGATTTCGCGGCCGTCCCCGCGTTCCTCCGCGCCTTCCACGTGAATGGTGGTGAGGTCCTGGATGTTGCTGCCTTCGCCGATTTCGATGGCCCCCAGATCGCCCCGCAACACGGTGTTGAACCAGACCGAGCTGTGGGCGGCCATGGCCACCCGCCCGATCACCATGGCCCCCGGGGCCACGTAGGCGCTCCGGTGAATTTGGGGCAGGTGTCCCTGGTAGGAAAAAATGGAGCCTGTGGGAATGGACGGGCTGGAGGTCATGAGGGGTTTGTTCTTGGGGGTCGCGGTTTTTAATTTCTGTTGTAGATGGCCTTTGACCAACTCAAAAATATCAGGGGGGGCCTCCGGCGACCCTCCGGGGGGAAACTTTGAAAAGTTTCAACAAACTTTTTTATGGGAAAATCAGGTATTTCAACCTTTCACCTTAATATCTTTTTAAATATTACGGCGCTTTTGCCAGCTTGGCGGCTTCGACGCCCGCGATGCGCCCGAACACGGCGCCGGAGGTCAGGCCCGTGCCGCCGGGATAGTTGAAATAGAACAGTCCGCCCACCAGTTCGCCCGCGGCATAGAGGCCGGGGATGGGATGCTCCTCGGTATCGAGCACCTCGGAGCGGGTGTTGATCTTGAGCCCGCCGAAGGTGAAGGTGACTCCGCAGGTGGTGCCATAGGCCTCGAACGGCGGTTCGTCGATGGTGACCGCCCAATTGGACTTGGGCGGATCGATGCCCTGGGTGCCCCGGCCGTCCTTGATGTTGGGATTGAAGGGAACGTCATTCTCGGCGGCTGCTTTTTCCACGGCCGCGTTGTATTCGGCGATAGTGCGCAGGAACTGTCCGGCGTCCATGTCCTCCATCCGCGCGGCGAGTTCCTCCAGGGTGTCCGCGCGCACCTTGGTGACCCGCCGGATCTTGTATTCGTCGCGCTGCAGGTGAAGCGTCTTGGCGTCGAAGATCTGCCAGGCCGCCTGACCCGGTTGTTCGAGGATGGCGCGGCCGTACCTGGCGTAGGTGAAGTTGCGGAAATCCGCCCCCTCGTCCACGAAGCGCCGTCCCTCGGCGTTGACCATCACCGAGAAGGGATAGCTGTGCTTCTGGAAGGCGTCTCCCACGGTGAGATCGCCGAAGTCCGGCGCGTTGAGGTCCCAGCCCACGGCGTGGCAGCCGCTCCACTGGCCGTGGGGAATAGCCCCGATCTTCAACGCCATGCGGATGCCGGCGCCCATGTTGTAACGGGTGCCCCGCACCTTGGCCAGGTCCCAGCCCGGCCCCAGGTAGCGGGTGCGCATCTCCGCGTTGGACTCGAACCCTCCGCAGGCCAGCACGACGGCCGGGGCGGAAAAGGAGACCTCGTTCCCGCCCCGGACGGCTCTCAATCCGGTCACCCGCCCGCCTTCGGCGATCAGGGAGCTGGCCCGGGCGCCGTAGTGGATTTCGATGCCGGCCTTTTCCGCGGCGGCGTAGAGGGAGCCCATCAGTCCCTCGCCTCCGCCGGCGGTTTCCACCGCGATGCCGCCCCAGAACTTGAACTTGCCGTCCACCCGAAAGGCCTGCCGGTTGTAGGGCGCGGCGAAGCGCACCCCATGGCCCTTCATCCACTGGTAGACCTCAAGGCTATGGTCGATCATCACCTCGGTCAGATCGGGGTCGCAGCGGTAGCGGGTGAGTCGTCCCATGTCGTCGAAAAAATCGCCGCTGGTGTAGCTCCCAAAGTCGGTGTTGGCCAGTTCGGCCTCGCTCAGGTCGTCCACCAGGGTGGTCACGTCGCCGGCTCCGTTGAAGATCATGCGGACGATGCCACCGGTGTAGCGGCTGTTGCCGCCGCGTTGGGATTCCGGCGCCGCCTCCAGCACGGCCACCCGCGCGCCTCCCTCGCTGGCCGCCAAGGCGGCGCACAGCGCGGCGTTGCCGCCGCCCGCCACCACCACGTCAAAGAGTTGTTCCACCGCATCGCTTCGTTGGCCCACTGCCGTGCTCCATCAAAAAAAACCACCCCATCCACCCATCGGTTTGATCGTTGCCAGAAGATGATGTACCAGAACCGGCGCGGATTGTCTTTCCTGGGAGGCGGAAACCGGCGGGTGAAAAGTCGAAAATTCCAAGCCCTCGGGGGTTGATGGGGAAAAATCTTGAGCGCAGGAGGGATGCCGGGCTCCCTCTTCCTGGGCGGCAAGGCGGGGGGGGGGGGATAGCGCCACGGGGCCTCGCCCCGCCGGAAAAACCACTATCATCCAATCCCACCCAGCCCATGGAAAGGAAAACGCCCCTCCCCATGGGCTGTCAGAAATTACCGGGGGGATCGGGGGGCGGCGGGCACGGCTCTTCGCGTTTCCTGCGTTGTTCCAGTCGCGGCGGTGACGTCCCGTCAGGCAGGTTTGACGCACTGGGTTTCCGCCGGTGGGGGAGCAAGTTGTTTTTTTGATTGTTTACTTCCTTGACCTTGGCCGCTGTCAAGCCACGCTTCCCTCCCGCATCGCATTGAAGCGGGAGAATGTCCCGGAAAAGAATAAAACGGAGGGCGGGAGGCCCGCTTTCGCGGACCTCTCCTTGAGGGTTCAGACGGCCAGGAATTCGTTCCACTTGTCGGTGTAGTATTCCTGGTTGGTCGGCTTGGTGTTCCAGACGTAGATTTTATTGTTCTTCTCGGTGACCGACCCGCCGTCGCGGCCCACGCCGCCGTACAACTCGCGCACCTGACCGCCGGTGAGATATTTCTTGTAGCTGTCCACGGGCGAGTAGAAACCCAGCTTGGACAGTTGGGCGCCGGCGTAGCCCTCGAACCAATAGTTGAACCACTTGTAGGCTCCGTCCACGTTCTTGGCCGTGGAACTGAGGCAGGAGCCGACGGCCCAGGCCCGGTAGCCTTCCTTCGCTACGGCGTAGCGGGAGGGAACGCCCTTCTTGCGCACCACGGTGATCACCGGCCACCAAGCGTCCGCGATCCAGACTTCTTCCGAGGCCATCAGGTTCACCAGTTCGCCGAAGCCTTTCCACAGGGCGCGGAAATGGCCTTCGCGCTTCTTGTCCTTGAGAAAGTCGATCACGGTATCGACTTCCTTCTCGGTGAGGTTGGTCGGGTCCGCGGGATTGATGAAGCCCAGGGCCTGCATGCCAAGGGTCGCGTCCAGGATGCCCAGCCAATCGATGCCGTACAGGGCGACCTTGCCACGATACTTGGGATTGAACAATTCGCCCCAGGACAATACATTGTTGCGGGCTTCGACGTAATTGGGGTTATAGCCTATCGAGTCGAACTGATACATGTAGGGGAGGTACTTGGCCTGGGTCTTTTCCTCGTTGGCCCACATCAGGCGGCCCGCATTGTCGCCAAACCCCACCGGAGAATCCGGGGTTTCCCGCCCGGTCTTGAATAAATTGGGGATGTTCTTGAAATTGGGCACCCGCGAAAGGTCGATGGGCTGGATCAGTTTGTCTTCCCAGGCCTGCTTCAGGAAATCGGCGCCGGTCTCCAATACATCCACCGGGGCGACCCGCAGCCGGTCGACCCGTTGTTGGGCCGAGGCGTTCAGCCAGGGTTTGACGGTAATGCCCGATTGCTTCTTGAATCCCTGCAGGATATTATTGCGAAGGTTGTAGGTGGCCCCGACGGCATTGAGGGTGTTCCCCTGCGCGCTTGCCGGAGTGGCGATCAGGCTCCCGGCCGCCGCCGCGCCCGCGGCCACCGCGCCGGTTTTGATCAGTTCACGTCGTGTCATTTTCATGGCGATTTTTCCTTGGTTGGGTCTAATTGTCGTTGGGTCCGATTGCCGGCCTGGTGACCGGCTTTCAGGTGGTGATTGCTACATCCGAACGAGATCGACGCCGGACGATGTGAAACAAAAGTGCGAAAAAGCCGATCATCAACAATGAGATGACCGTGGTCGTGGTTCCAAGAGCATACAATGTCGGCTCCAGCTGCCGGTCCACCTGGGCGAACACGATCAACGGCAGCGTCTGTTCCGATCCGGTGGCGAACAGGCTCCTGGCGAACTCGTCATAGGAGAGCGTAAATCCGAACAAGGCGGCCCCGATCACCCCCGGCAAAACCAACGGAAAGGTGATTCTCCAAAACGTGGTCCACCGGCTCGCGCCCAGGGTCAGGGCGGCCTCCTCCAGCTTGTGGTCGAATCGGTTGAACGCCGCCATCAGCAATAGCATGCCGAACGGCAAAGTCCAGACCATGTGTACAGCAAAAGTTGTCGTATACCAAGCCAGCGGGATGCCCAGGATGCGCGCCACGAAGGCCATCCCCAGGCCGACCAGGATTCCCGGGGCCATGATGCCCAGCAGGATCAGGTAGAAAAAAAAGTTGCTGCCGAAAAAACGGGAGCGCATGGCCTGCACCGCGGCCAGCGCGAGGGTGGCGGTGGTGACGGAACACATGACCGCCAGCATCAACGAGCGGTACATGGGGGGCTTGAAATCGTCGATGAACGAGTCGGCCCAGAACTCGCGGTACCAGTGCAGGGATACCCCCCGCATGGGAAAGGTGACCCCGCCCTCCGGGTCGGTAAAGGACAGCACCGCCATGATGACCATGGGAAACCACTGGTAGGCGAGAAAACCGAAGGTCACCCCGCCCAGCAGCAGTTTCATCATTTTTTGCCGGGTTTTCCAATGCATCACAGTGCTCCCAGCCGGCGGATGTCGACCACCCTGAGCAGCAAGGCCACGCCGGCGAACATGGTCAGCATCAATACCACCGCGATCACCGAGGCAAAGGAGAGTTGCCCGGATTCGTACAGGTTGAGCACCAGGTTTCCCAGATAGGTGAATTTGTTCCCGCCGATGGCCGAGGCCGTGGCGAAATCGGCCATCACGTTGAGGAAGACCAGCATTTGCCCGATCAGCACCCCCGGTATGGTCAGGGGGACGGTGATCCGCCAGAAGACCCGGGTGGGGGAGGCCTTCAGGCACTGGGCGGCCTGCTGCAGGGAGGGCGGGATGTTCCGCATCACATAGACCACCGGGCCGGTGGCCATCAATGTATAAAAAGAAACCTGCGCCATGGTGATCCCCGTCCGTGAATAGAGGAACACGCCGATCGGCTCGTCGATCAACCCCAGGAAGATGAGGGATTGGTTGATCACGCCGTTGACCCCCAGGAATGGAATCCAGGCGATGGTGCGGATCAGCGCGCTGGTCCAAAAGGGAATGATCAGCAACAGGATGAGCAGGATTTTGCGTCCCTCGCCCCGCACCTTGCCCACGATGAAGTAGGCCATGCAGTAACCCAGCACCAGGGTGATTCCCATCAACAGCCCGGTCTGCAAAACCGTGTCGATCACCAATTTTTGATAGACCGGCGTGTTGTAGAACTTGATGTAGTGCATCAAGCCGAGAGGACTTTCCAGGGAGAACCTGCGGGTGGCCCAGAACGACACCCATACGATGAACAGGGTGGGGACGATCAGGCCGGCGATCATCCACAGCGCGGCCGGCAGCGCCAGCAGGTAGCTGACCGAAGACCGCTGGCGAAAGGCGCTCATGCCGGCGCTCCCGCCGGGGGGGTATGGAGCACGCCGTCCTCCACCCGCCAGCCGAGGGTCACTTTCTCCCCCTCGTTGATGCGCGTCCCGGTGCTCCTGAACTGCTCCAACTTCACCGAGCGGCCATCTTCCAGCACCAGGTCGTAACGGCGGATGGCCCCCAGGTATTCCACGGCACGGCAAGTCGCCGTCAGCCGGTTGACATGACCGTCCGTAGGTTGACTGGTGAGGATATCCGCGCGAATGGAAAAAGTGACCGCGGCGCCCGGGGCGGGCGCTTGGGACGGGTCCACGGGCACGGCGAAAATGCCCGAGGCGGTCTGGATGCGGGCATGGCCCCCTTCAATGGCGGCCACGGTGCCCTCGAAGACGTTGTTGCCCTGAATGAAGTCGGCCACGAACCGCGTGCGGGGCCGTTCGGCGATGGTCTCCGGCGGCCCGGACTGCTCGATCTGGGCGTGGTTCATCACCACCACCGTGTCTCCCAGCGAAAAGGCCTCGTTCTGGTCGTGGGTGACCCAGATGAAGGTGATCCCGAGCCTCCGCTGGACGTCCTTCAATTCCAGCATCACCGACTCGCGCAGGCTGAAATCCAGCGAACCGATCGGCTCGTCCAGCAGGAGAATGCCCGGCTGGGTGATCAGGGCCCGGGCCAGGGCCACCCGCTGCTTCTCCCCGCCGGAAAGGGTGTCGGGCTTGCGGTCTCCCATTTCGGAGATTTCAAAGGTGGCCAGCGTCTCATCGACCCGGCGCTGGATTTCCGCCTTGGGCCGTTTCATCATTTCCAGCCCGAAGCCGATCTGCTTGCGCACCGTCATGTGGGGAAAGAGCGCGAAATCCTGAAACATCATGGCGAAGTCCCGCTCCCAGGGGGGCATGTCGTCCACCCGCACCCCGCCGATCCAGACCTCCCCTTGCTCGGGTTCTTCCAGGCCCGCGATCACGCGCAGGGTGGTGGTTTTTCCGCAACCCGAAGGGCCGAGCAGGCAGACGAACTGCCCCCGCTCCACGGAGAGGGACAGGTTTTTCACGGCCACGAAATCATCGAAGCGTTTGGTGATGCCCTTCAACTCCAGGTCGTACCGGTGTGACTCAACGGGGGTCGTCATTTTCCATTTTTATAAAGATTGAAAGTCGCAATCCTAGCAACCCCTTTCCCAGGAATCAAACCTTTCCCTCCAGGGGTGAAAGAAACCAGCGAGGCGCGCGCAACGGCCGGTGGCGCGATCAGGAGCGCCGGGCCGCCACACGGGCGGCTTCCCGGCCGGCGATGCGCCCCAGGTTGAGGGCGGTGAGGAGGCCGTTTCCGGAGAGATATCCCCACCGGGACGGACCCGAAAGGCCGCGGGCGGCGCCGCCTCCCGCGAACAGATTGGGCAGCGCGCCCCCGTTTTTGCGCAACACCCGGGCGTGCCGGTCGATCACCAGGCCGCCTTGGGTGTGGAAGAGCGCCCCGGTCACCCGGATGGCCAGCAAGGGGGACCCCAGGGGCGGTTTGGTGGTGAAATCCCGCGAAAAAGGGTCCTCCGCCCGTCCCAGCGCCATGTCATGCACCTGGGCGAGGGTACGTTCCAGCGCATCGGAAGGCACGCCAATGGCGGCGGCCAGCCCGGTGGCCGAGTCCCCGCTTTTGACCGCCCCCATGTCCTGCAATTGGCGGTATTCGGTGAAGTCCAGCGCCGGATGCTGGCATCGTTGGTCATAGATATTCCAGGCGATTTGCCCCGGCTGGTTGACCACGTCCACAGCCTGCTCGGAATAGCCGCGCACCTCGTTGGAGAACCGCTCACCGGCGCCGTTGACCTGGAAGCCCCCTTCGGTCAGGACGGCCCACACCACGGGCAACCCCTGGGGATGCGCTACGGCGCCATGTCCCTGATACCCGCCCATATCTTCCACGGCGGCGCCAAGCTCCAGGCCCCAGTTCACCGCCTCCCCTTGGTTTCCCACGTGGCCGTGATAGGGCGCTTCGGTCATCTCGGGGATATTGCGCTTGACCATTTCGGGGTTGCCGCCGAAGCCGTTGCAGGCCAACACCAGCGCGCCGCATCCGGCCTGTTCGGTGGTTCCATCGCCGCGATGGATGCGCACGCCGTGAATGCGGCCTGAAGCATCGGCGAACAGCTCGCGCACATGCGCCCCGCCGAGAATGTCAATTCCCTGACGGCGCGCCGCGTCCAGCAGCCCGGCCTGCAATTCGGCTCCCGTGCGGCCGGGCGTGCCGTGCATCCGCACCCGTGAATGCCCCGGATAAAGAAAACCCTCCACCAGCCGGAACCTCAGCCCATGGGTCTCCATCAGCCAATCCACCGTGGGCCCGGACGCCGCCGCGATTCGATCCGCCATGACGGGATCGTTCCGGTGCCTGGCCTTGGCCTTGAGGTCCGCGGCAAAAATTTCCGCGGAATCCTCGATGCCCTTTTCCCGTTGCAACCGGGTGCCCGCCGCCGGAATGAGGCCGGTGGAGAGGGAAGTACTCCCCGTCGGCTTCTGGTCGCGCTCCAGCACCAACACTTCGGCGCCCGCCTCCCTGGCGGCCAGCGCGGCCGTCAACCCGCAGGCCCCGCCCCCGATGATCAACACCGGCACGGTGAACTCGAAATCGGCCGTTTTCGCGGGCAGAATCGTCATGGGGTTCTGTTTCCCGATTGGGTCATTGGGAACCGCTGCTGAAACAACCCGTCTCCGGGCGGATGACCAGCAATGAGGTGGCAATGAACGGTGTCGCGCCGGCAACGGGGAATGGACCCGCAAAAAATTTTCCCGAAAAATTTCAGGAAATGGGGACCGCCACCAGGATGCGGACGTCCTGCGCGGTAATCATTTCTCTCACACGCTTCACATAATCCAGGAACCCGGCATCCTGGAACAGCAGCGCCCGCCGCCGTTCCCGCTCGGCCATGTTTTCATAGCCCCACATGTGGATCACCTCGTTTACGTTGCCCACCTCCGTGCGGTAAATCCCGAGAAAATTGCCCAGGATCCTTTTTTGCACCTCCAACCCCTCTTTTTCGAACATTTCGAGAAAAATGGGCACCGTGCCGGGTTTGAAAGTATATGCGCGGTAATCGACGATCATGGGTGGTTCCTCCAGGTAGGGTGTGCGAAGGCCTTGCCGGCCGATGCGGGCCGGCGCCGCATCACCCTAACATGGATAGAGGCTCGCCAATGAGAATGGGCCTCCCCGCCCATATCGACCCCCGGCCGTGGGGCCTTCATTGGAGAGGGAGGAAGGAGGCGGCTAAAAAGGAAACAGTTGAAAAGAGGCTGCATCGTTACTGCGAGGCTTTGAAGGCGGCCAGGATTTCCGACCCGGTGGCGCACCAGACGTCCTTGTGGCCCATGATGTACGAAAGGGCTTCCTCCAGCGGTTTGATCCGGTAGGGCTGGCCGATCACCCAGGGGTGCAGGGTGATGGACAGGATGCGGCCCCCGTATTTATCGGCCTCTTTGTAGAGCGTGTCGAACTGGTCTTTCACCTGTTCGGTGAAATCCCGCTCCGAGTGGTGGTATTGCAGCAGAATCAGGCGGTCGTCGATCTCGTGGGAATGGGGCATCGAATAAAGACTGCCTTGCCCGGTCTTGAGGGGATAGGGCATATCGTCGTTGATCCAGTCGCAGACGTATTCGATCCCCTCGGCGGCCAGCAGATCGAGAGTGGCGTGGGATTCCGACTTGCCCGGGGAGAGCCAGCCCGTCACCGGCTGGCCGGACAGTTCGCGCAGGGTGGTCACCGCCTGGGCGATCTGGGCCGCCTCCTCGGCCTCCGGCATGCCGCCATAATGCAGATGGGCCATGTCCACGCCGTGGGCGATCACCTCCCAGCCCCGGCGGGTCACCTCCCGCAACAGGAAAGGATAGCGCTCGGCCACCGCCGAATTGACGGTGGCCGAGGCCTTGATGCCCAACTTGTCCAGCACCTTCATGATGCGGAAGATGCCCACCCGGTTGCCGTAATCGCGGTGGGTGTAATAGCGGTAATCGGGATAGGGCCGCTCCAGCCCGCCGGGAGGACGGAAGGGCTTGTTTTGCATATCCAGCGGAAACCATTCCAGCGCGGGACACACCCACAGGGCCACCTTGGCCCCGCCCGGCCAGGAGACCGGGTTGCGCCGGAACAGGTTGGACCACTCATAGCGGTCATGGTCCATGCCGTGGCGGCGGTTCGGATAGCGCAGATAGTCTTCGGGAAGCGTCACGGGAAGTGCTCCTTATCCTTGGGATTGCCGGGTGGATTTCAGCGCGTCGAGCACGGTGTCGTAATGATGCTCGTAATACCAGTCCGCGATTTCCCGGCCTGTGGTGACCCACACCTTCTCATGCCCGGTGATGTAGGCCAGCGCTTCCTCGAAGGCCGCGATGCGATGGGCCTGTCCCACCAGGAAGGGATGGAGGGGAATGCACATCACCGTCCCCGATTCCGCGCCTTCCTCGTAGAGCTGCTCGAACTGGGCCCGGATCACCTTGGCGTAATGGCGGGGGGAACTGAGGTCGAAATTATAGACAATGATGTCGTTCATTTCGAGGGAGTAGGGCATTGAGATCAAGCGGCCCGAGTTCACCTTGAGCGGTTGCGGCTGGTCGTCCTGGAACAGGTCGCAGGTGTATTTGATGCCATACTCGGCCAACAGCTCCAAGGTGCGCTCCGTGTTGGTCAGGGCCGGCGAGAGCCAGCCGGCCAGCCGCTGGCCGGTGTATTTTTCCACCGAGGCGAAAGCGTCCTCGATGAACTCGCGTTCCTGCGCCTCGCTCATCCCGTAGGTGAAGCGGGTGTTGTAGATGCCATGGGAGAAGAATTCCCAATCGCGCTTGGCGCATTCCTCGATGATCTCCGGATGGTGGTCGCACAGGGCGATGTTGAGGGAGATGCTGCCCCGCACCCCGCACCGGTCCATGGCCTCCATCATGCGCCATACGCCGACCCGGTTGCCGAAATCGCGTTGGGAATAATACATCACGTCGGGAACCGGCCGGCCGGGGGGCGTCCAGGTGGGGTTGATGGGGGGCGCCAGCTCGTAAAACTCGATGTTGGGCGCCACCCAAAAGGCCACCCGCGCGCCGTTGGGCCAGGTGATCTTGGGCCGGTCGACGTAAGGCCAGTAATCGTAGAGTCCCGGATCGTTCTTCACGATGATTCCTTTTTTGATAATTCCATGGGTGATGATTCCTTGCCCTATGGTTCCTGGTGAAATGGTTCCTGGGGATTATCCAGCCTGGGGAGGTTGGTAGCTTTTCAGATAGTCGATCACCTCGGCGACGGGAATCACGTCGGCGTATTTCAGCGCCATGTCGTACAAATTGGCGAAGTGAGGGCTCTCGTGCTTGTCGGCCACGCATTCCTCGGGGACGATGGTGCGGTAACTGTGGGACAGGCTGTCCACCACGGTGGCCCGGACACAGCCCGAGGTCGAGCCTCCGGTGACGATCAGGGTGTCCACCTTGTGCCAGATGAGCAGGGAGGACAGGTTGGTCTCGTGAAACCCGGAGGCCATCCGCTTGTTGATGATGACGTCGCGCTTCTCGTCGATTTTCAGCCGGTCGTCGAACTGCGACCGGCGGGAGCCCACCTTGATGTTTTGCAGCGAATCGGGCGTGTCCGTGCGCGTGCCCCAAATCCCGCAATCCTCGCCGGAATCCATGTAGGCCACATAGGTCCAGACGATCGGCACCCCTTTCGGCCGGGCGATCCCGGCCAACTCGTTCACATAGTCGATCTGCTTGGGGTTGGTCTCGTAGGCGGTCACGAATTCACCGACCCCGGTGTAGGCCTTTTGCAGATCGATGTTGATGATGGCCGGTTTTTTCCCGAATCCAAAGCGCGGCCGGGTGGGCTTGGCCTTGATTTCCTCATAGAGCTGCCGTGCGCTTTTGTCCGATGCTTCCATTTCGACACCCTCGTTGTGTAAGATTTTTGAAGGTTCTGTTTAACAATAAACCGCCGGGAAGGAAAGCGATGGGGATCGGGGGTAGTGGGTCAGTTTGAATTCCGTCGTGCTGAGCGAAGCGAAGTACCTTCTTCCAAAACGCCCCAAGTCATAAAA